>NZ_JBHVYZ010000098.1:0-22445 GCF_042880295.1 Streptomyces sp. NPDC058307 | reverse complement strand
GAATCGCTCGACCGACTTCGCGCACTGGTCGCGAGCGGCTACCGCCAGCGGGACGCCCAGGCGTAGACCCGCCAGGCGCCCCACCCCGCCCCCGCCCCCGCCCCCGCAACGCCAGGCGGCACCACCGCACGGCCATCACCTCGCGCTGCCCTCAGGGGCGGCACAACCTCTCAAGGGACAAATCATGAAAATTAATGTCATAGGCGCCGGTGCCATCGGCGGGAACCTTGCCGCCAAGCTCAGCACGGCCGGTCACGACGTCCAGGTCGCCGACGCCCGCGGCCCCGAGGCCGTCCGAGCGGAGGTGCTGAGTCCGGGGCTCGCGCGGTGGACCTTGCCGACGCCGTCCAGGGCCGGGATGTCATCGTCCTGTCGATCCCGTTCGGCGTGGCAGGCCAGCTGACGGACCTGTTCGCGTCGGTGCCTGACGAGACGGTGGTCATCGACACCGCGAACTACTACCCCGGCATGCTCAGCGAGCCGATCGAGGCGGTCGACAACGGCCAGGTGGAGAGCGTGCACACCGCCGAACTGCTCGGCCGCCCCGTGGTCAAGGCATGGAACGCCGCCCTGGCAGAGACCCAGCGGGCCAAGGGCGTTCCGGCCGGAACACCCGGCCGCCTCGCCATCCCCGTCGCCGGTGACAGCGAGGAGGCGCGGCGCGTGGCCATGCAGCTCGTGGACGACACCGGCTTCGACCCCTACGACGCAGGCACCCTGGCCGACTCCTGGCGCCAGCACCCCAATAGCCCCGCCTACTGCACCGAACTGACCCTCGACGAGCTGCCCGCGGCCCTGGCCACGGCCGACCGCGCCAAGGACGCCGCCATCCGCGACAGCCTCCCGGAACGCATCGCCGCCCTCGGCGCCAACCCCACCGTCGACGACGTCGTCGAGATGAACCGCGCCGCCCACCGCTGAGACACCCGACGCCGCTCTCGTCCACGCAACGACACGAGAGCGGCAACACCGGCGCGCCGCGAACACACACGACGAACACGAAGAACGGCGCTCACTTCGGCAAGGCCGCCATTACTCACCCGCACCACCGCGTCCGCGGCCGGACCGCAGCTCCAAGAACTCCGGTCATCGAAACCGGGGTTCCTTTCCGGACAAGGAGTTTCACCATGAAGATCGGCATTCTCGGCACCGGGAACATCGGCAAGACGCTGACCAGGCGGTTGAGCGCGGCAGGGCACGAGGTGAAGGTCGCCAATTCGCGCGGCCCGGAGACGATCGAGGCGGACGTGCTGGCCTCGGGCGGACGCGCGGTGACCGCGGCGGAAGCCGTAGTGGACGTCGACGCCGTGATCCTCTCCATCCCCTTCGACCGCATTCCGCAGGTCGCGCCACTGATAGCCAACATGCCGGCTGACACGGTTGTCATCGACACGTCGAACTACATCCCGCATCGGGACAACGGAATCGGGGCGATCGAGGCCGGCCAGGCCGAGAGCGTGTGGGCTGCCCGGCAGCTGGGCCGGCCCATCGTCAAGGCGTGGAACTCGATCGGAGCCGAGTCGTTCGCGCACAGGAACAAGCCGGCCGGAAGCGCGGACCGCATCTCGCTCCCCGTCGCGGCCGACAGCCCTCGAGAACGTGACCTGGCAATGGCACTCGTTGAGGACACCGGGTTCGACGCCTTTGATGCGGGGCCGCTCGCGGAATCCTGGCGGCAGCAGCCCGGCACGCCCGCCTACTGCACGGATCTCACCCGTCAGGAGCTGCCGGACGCACTGGCGACGGCCGACGCGACGCGATCACCGAAGCGGCGCGACCTCGGGTTCGCCGTGATCCAGGAACGCTTCGGGGTCGGCGTGCAACCAGACGCGGAATACCTTGTCCGCCTGAACCGCGCAATGTGCATGTGAGCAGGGACGGGGGCTGACGCGGTGACCCGTCGTCGTCGAAGTCGAACAGTTCGTCGCATTGTGTAGGCACCGGGTCCCTGCCCCGGCACTCGCCCACGACTCCTTGCTGCCGACGGTCCGGCAGGCCGACCGGCATGCGCCAGAAGGTCACCGACGCGCGGGCCACTGACTGCAACTGACCACCCAAGAGAAGGCAGTGCGATGCCCGCGCCAAACCGAACTCGTCCAGCTCCGGGCGCTCGCCCACTTCGGGGTGCACAGCGCGGCGGGCGCAAGGGAGCCTGGGAGTCCTCGCCCCCGGTGCGCGTCCTGCGCTTCGCCATGCCCTCAGCAACTGACCCCGGCCGCGGCGCACGAACTGAACCATCAGGGGTGCTTCTTCCCCGCGGGCTGGCCTTTCGACTTTGTCGCTTTCTTGGACACCTTCTTGTCATTGGCTCGAGCGGCGCCCGTGCGGGGCCGGCCGCTCAGCGCGTCCTTGCCATCCGCTGACGTCCCCGGGCCCGAGCCGGTCATCGGATGGCTCGACAGCGTACGGGCCTGCCGGTGGGAAGCTGCCGACGTCGAGGGACGAGGAGCCTCCGATGAGGGCGCGGCCGTGGATGCGGCCGACCGCCTGGTTGCTTTCTGCGGGCTCTCCGCAGAGGTCGTGGGGGAGGGCCGCTGCAGGGGAGTGGATTCGACCGAGCCCGGCGCGGACCGGTCGGCGCTGTTTTCCGCACCGTCCAGCGAGACGGCCAGGGTGGTGCCGAGGAGCGCCGTGAGCACGGCCGCACCGGTGACCAGGAGGGGGCGACGGGTGCGGAGCGGCCTCGAGAGCTGGTGCCGGACGCTCGGCCCGGCCGCGGTGGGTGCGGGACCTTCCTCGGTGGGCGTGCCTGCCCTGCGGTTCGAGTCCCTGCCGCTGTCGGCGCCGTCGGGGCCGACGGTGTTCGCCGCGGTTGGCATCAGGCCCTCAGCGGACAGGGCGGAGAGTGCCTCGGCGCACTGCCGGGCGTCAGGCCGTGCCGTGTCCTCAAGAGCTGTCATGGAAAGCAGGAGCTCGGCCAGCCGCGGAGGCACCGAGCCCGGAACCACGGGCGGGCGGTGCAGGCGAGCCACAGCGGCTTCAAGGGGAGTGCCGCCGTATTCGAGTTCACTCTTCAAGCACTCCAGCAGGACCAGGCCGAGCGCGTAGATGTCGGCGGCTGGTCCCACGGCCTTACCCAGCACCTGCTCCGGTGCCAGGTAGGCGGCGGTGCCGAGGAGCGCACCGGATGCCGTGTGCCGGGTGGCGTCCATCATCCGTGAGATGCCGAAGTCGGCCAGGTGCGGAGAGTCCGTGGTGTCCAGCAGGACGTTCGACGGTTTGACGTCGCGGTGCACGATGCCGGCCGCGTGCACATGAGCGAGAGCACCTGCGAGGGCGGTGCCGAGCCGGGCCACACGCGCAGGTTCCATGACCCCTGACGAGATGCGCTGGGCCAGGGTGGGGCCCTTGACCAACTCCATGACGAGATACGGGCGGTCCTCATACCGCCCCGCGTCGTGGAGAGTGACCAGCCCCGGGTGCCGCAGACTCGCCAGCAGGACGGCCTCGTCCGCGAAGCGCCCCTCCAGCGCCGGGTCGGCGTCGGGCCGGAAGATCTTGACGGCCACCGGACGCTTGAGGCGGAGATCGACCCCCTGGTACACGTCGGCGGCGCCACCGGAACCGAGCTTGCCTCCCAACCGGTACCGATCGGCTATGACCTCGGCGGGCGTGCGAAGTGCCGTCGGGAAGGCTGATCGGCGAGCCTTCATGTGTGATCTCCCGGTGCTGCGCCGCGAACTGGACGCGGACCTCTACAAAGCTCCGTCGTGTGTACCCGCCATGGCTGTCCTCATCCCCGCCGATTCAGCGGTCAGCAGGGCGGATGCGTCAGCCGACTGAAAGGCCGCCTCGAAAACCTCTGGCACGGGAAGGGGATGGAAGGGGTCCCGGGCATGGTTGAGGCTGGTGCCTTGCACTCGGCCGACACTAGCTCGATCTTTGACCTGTGCGGCGTGGTCCTGGGGTGGTCGACTTCTTCGTTCGTTGTTTCGCCGCCGGTGTTTTGCGGGGCTGGTGAACGTCGTGGCGTGGGGTGGGTCGGGTGTTCTTTCGGCCTGGGGGTCGTCCGAGGCCAGGGCGGGTGGGTTCCGGTGCTTGGGCCGGACAGTTGGCCTTTGGGCGGGGGTGCCGGAAGTCGCGGCGGACTCGGGCGGGGGTGAGTTTGTCCGGCGTCGTTGGTCTTTCCCAGGGGCGAACCGGTCGGCCGCCAGCGGTCGGGCGAGCCGCAGTTGGGTGTAGGCGGCGAGGATCAGCCAGGTCCATCGGTCGGCTGCTTCGGGGGTGCGGATCTTCGGTGAGGTCCAGCCGGGGGTCTGTTTGAAGAGGCGAAAAGGTGTGCTCGATGTCGAAGGTCGCAGGTATGCCTGCCACAGCCGGTCGGCGTCCGCCGCAGTGGCGTCGGTGCCTGACCACCACAGCCAGACCGGCTTCGGTGCTGCTCCGCTGGGCAAGTAGTGGATGTCCAGGCGGATCACCGTCCCTTCGACGATGAACTGGCGGAGCGGACGGTGCGCTTGGCGGGCTGGAGGCCGCCACCCGCTGAGCCGGCGAAGGCGGCCGCCGATGCTCGTTACCCTTCGAGGATGACCACCACTCCTGACTTCGCCACGTACATCGCCGGTCTTCCCCGGATCCTCGCCGGTGCCGCCGCTCTCTTCCGTGACGCCTCGGGCCAGGTCCTGCTCGTCGAGCCCAACTACCGTGAGGGCTGGGCGCTCCCGGGCGGCACGATCGAGTCCGACGAAGGTGAGACCCCGCGCCAGGGCGCGCGTCGCGAAACGCTCGAGGAGATCGGGCTCGACCGCGACCTCGGCCGGCTGCTCGCCGTGGACTGGGTGTACCGGCAGCCCTGGCCGCCGCTGGTGGCGTACCTCTACGACGGCGGTGTCCTCGGCGAGGACGACCTCAAGGCGATCCGCCTCCAGGAGGAGGAGCTGCTGTCGTGGCGGCTCGTACCGCACGGGGAGCTGGCCGAGTATCTGCCCGACGGGCTCGGCCGCCGGGTCCTGGCCGCGCTGGACGTGCTGGCGGAAGGGTCGGGGACGGTGGAGCTGGAGAACGGGCACCGGGTGGGCTGATCCAGCACCCTGTCGGTGTTCAGGTTGCTCGCGCCGGTGGATATCCACTCGCCGCACCCGGATCACCCGTCCTACCCTCGGCATCATGACCAAGCCCCTCGTCGCGCTTCTCAGCGGCGCCGGTATCTCGACCGACTCGGGGATCCCCGACTACCGCGGCCCGAACGGGCTGTGGCGCAAGGATCCCGAGGCCGAGAAGCTCGTGACGTACGAGTACTACATGGGCGATGCGGAGATCCGCCGCCGCTCGTGGCAGATGCGGCGGGCGAACCACGCTCTGAAGGCGGAGCCCAACGCGGCGCACGTGGCGGTGGCCGAACTGGAGAAGTCCGGGGTGCCGGTGCGGGTGATCACGCAGAACGTGGACGGGCTGCACCAGCTCGCCGGGATGCCCGCCCGCAAGGTCCTCGAACTGCACGGGACCGCACGGCAGGTGGTCTGCACGAAGTGCCACGCCCGCGGTCCGATGGAGGACGCGCTCGCCCGGGTCGAGGCCGGTGAGGCGGACCCCCCGTGCCTGGAGTGCGGGGGGATTCTGAAGTCGGCGACCGTGATGTTCGGCGAGCGTCTCGACCCCGTCGTGCTCGGCCAGGCGGCGACCATCGCCAAGGCGTGTCAGATCTTCGTCGCCGTCGGCAGCAGCCTCCAGGTCCAGCCGGCGGCGGGCCTCGCGGGTGTCGCCGCCGACCACGGCGCCCGTCTCGTCGTCGTCAACGCCGAGCCGACGCCGTACGACGACCGCGCCGACGAGGTGATCCGGGAGCCGATCGGCACGGCGCTGCCCGGGCTGCTCCGCGGCCTGAGCGCGGACTGAGGCCCCGGTGCCCGAGCTCCTGCGGCTGCGTGCGGAACACGCCCCGGCGGTCCTGGCCTTCGAGTCGGCGGACCGGGAGTACTTCGCCACGTTCGTCTCCGACCGTGGCGACGACTTCTTCGAACGGTTCACCGACCGGTTCAACGCCTTGCTGGCCGAGCAGGAGGCCGGTATCTGCGTCTTCCATGTGCTCGTCGCCGAGGACGGTTCGGTCCTCGGCAGGTTCAACCTCGTCGACATCGAGAACGGCACCGCGGACCTCGGCTACCGGGTCGCGCGGCACGCCACCGGCCGCGGGGTGGCGACGGCGACCGTCCGCGAGCTGTGCCGTCTCGCGGCGACCCGGTACGGGCTGAACACCCTGTGCGCGGCCACCAGCCACGAGAACACCGCGTCCCAGAGGGTGCTGGCCAAGGCGGGCTTCCTTCCGGTCGGCCCGGCGGACCCGGCCGACCTCGGCGGCAAGGCCGGCATCCGGTACCGACGGGACCTGCGGGGCCTGCGGGGCTGAGGGGCCCTCGGCACCCCGACCGGTCCCGGATGATCACCGGATACCGGTCAGAACAGTGCCGCTCCCCGTTCGAAGTCCAGCAGCCGCTGCTTGCGTTCCAGTCCGCCGCCGTACCCCGTGAGGCTGCCGTCGGCGCCGACCACGCGGTGGCAGGGGACGATGATGCCGATCGGGTTCCTGCCGTTGGCGAGGCCGACCGCGCGGGAGGCCTTGGGGTTGCCGAGGGCGTCGGCGAGTTCGCCGTAGGTGCGGGTCTCGCCGTGCGGGATCCGGCGGAGTTGTTCCCAGACCGTGCGCTGGAACGGGGTTCCGAGCAGGCGAAGTTCCAGGGTGAACTCCGTCAACTCGCCCTCGAAGTAGGCCTTCAGCTGGTCCTCGGCCTCCTTGGACCACCCCTCGTCCGGCGTGCCGAAGGTCTCCTCCGGCGGGCGGTGGCGCTGGTCGGTCATGTAGAGGCCGCACAGGACGCCGTCGTCGGCGACGAGAGTCAGGGGGCCGTAGGGGCTGTCGATCATGGTGTGCTGTTTCACTGAAGGTCCTTGGACGGGATTAGACGGGAAGGAAATTGATCGGGTGACTGTCGGTCGCCCACAGGTACTGGACCGCGTAGGCCCGCCAGGGCCGCCAGGCCGCCGCACGGGCCGTCAGCGCGGCCGGGGTCGAGGGCAGGCCCAACTCCTGGGCCGCGCGGCGGATTCCGAGGTCGGTCGGGAGGAAGGCGTCCGGGTCGCCGAGGGCGCGCATGGCGATGACGTCGACCGTCCACGGGCCGAAGCCCGGCAGCGAGAGAAGACGGACACGGGTCTCCGACCAGTCGCTCTCGACGCCCAACTGGAGGGAATTGTCTGCCAGTTGCTTGACCAGGGTGGTGAAGGTCGTACGGCGGGTGCGGGGCAGCGCGAGCGTGGCGGGGTCGAGGGCGGCCAGTGCCTCGGGGGACGGGAAGAGGTGGGTCAGGCCGCCCTCGGGGTCGTCGACCGGTTCGCCGTGGGTCGTGACCAGGCGGGCGGCGTGAGTGCGGGCCGCCGCGGTGGAGACCTGCTGGCCCAGCACGGCCCGTACCGCGAACTCCGCCTCGTCGACCGTGCGCGGGACGCGTCGGCCGGGCGCCTTGTCCACCAGGGGCGCGAGGAGCGGGTCCCTGCGCAACTGGTCGTCGATCGCGACCGGGTCGGCGTCCAGGTCGAGCATCCGGCGGCAGCGGCTGATGGCGACGGTCAGGTCGCGCAGGTCGCTGAGCGTCAACCGGCAGGCGATGTGGTCGGGTTGGGGCGTGAGGGCCACGACGCCGTGTCCGTACGGCAGTCGCAGCGTGCGCCGGTACGCGCCGTCCCGCCACTCCTCCACGCCCGGGACGGCGGTGGCCGCGAGGTGACCGAACAGGCTGTCGGGGTTGAGGGGGGCGCGGAACGGCAGGCGCAGGGAGAGGAAGCCGGGGGTGTCCGGCGTGTCCGGCGTGGACCTCTTCGCGGCGCGCGTGCGCAGCTCGCTCGGCGCGAGCGCGAAGACCTCGCGGACGGTGTCGTTGAAGGTGCGGATCGCGGAGAAGCCGGCCGCGAAGGCGATGTCCGCCATCGGGAGCGCGGTCGTCTCGATGAGGATCCTCGCCGTCTGGGCGCGCTGGGCGCGCGCGAGGGCAAGGGGGCCGGCGCCGAGTTCGGCGAGCAGTTGGCGTTCGATCTGCCGGGTGCTGTAGCCGAGGCGGGCGGCGAGCCCTGGCACGCCCTCGCGGTCGACGACGCCGTCGGCGATCAGCCGCATCGCGCGGGCCACGAGGTCGGCGCGCTGGTTCCACTCCGGGGAGCCCGGGCTGGTGTCGGGCCGGCACCGCTTGCAGGCACGGAAGCCCGCCTGCTGGCAGGCGGCCGCGCTCGGGTAGAAGGTCATGTTCTCGGGCTTGGGCGGGACGACCGGACAACTCGGCCGGCAGTAGATGCGGGTCGTCACGACTGCCGTGAAGAACCATCCGTCGAACCGCGCGTCCTTGGACTGCACGGCGCGCACACAGCGCTCGGTCTCGGCGTACATCCCCGTCTGCATGCGTCCAGCATCGACCACCTGCCCCATCCGGGCTGGCGAGAATCCGACATCAACCTCGCGTGCCCTGGGACGGGGCCTGCCCCGGTCGCCAAGCGGACTCGCGCTCCCCGGCGACGCCGAGCGGCAGTGGGAGGTGGCCGAGGAGGTCCCGCAGGACGAGCCCGGTGATGAAGACACCGGCGATCGCCAGGCGTCCACCCTGCCCTCGGGCAGCAGGTCGCTGCGGACGTCCACCGTGCCGGTGGCCTCGGCGACCTTGTCGGCGGCTCGCGCGTTGTCGCCGGGGAGCAGGACGACGGTGTCGCCGTCCTCGGTGCCGGGGACGGCCGCGCGAGGCGGGTCCGCATGCACGACCCCGGTCTCACCGGCACCGGCACCGGCACCGGCACCGGCATCCACACTCTCGGTCACCGGGCCGCCCGTCCGCCCGTCCGCCCGACCCAAGGGGCGAGAGTCGTGGACACCCGAAACACCTTACCGGCTTAGATGAAGAGTCGTTCATCTGTTCATGAGTGGTGGGTAAGATACCGCCCATGGGTCATGGAGCCGTCACCACCGCGCAGGAAACCGCCGAGCGGGTACGTCTGGACGCGGCGAACGTGGCCAAGGTGGCCACCACCCTCCAGGCCCTCTCCACCCCCTCCCGCCTGCTGATCCTCGCGCGGCTGCGCGAAGGGCCGCTGCCGGCGACGGAGTTGGCCGCCGAGGTGGGCATGGAGCAGTCGGCCTGCTCGCACCAGTTGCGGCTGCTGCGCAATCTGGGCCTGGTCGTGGGCGAGCGCCGGGGCCGGTCGGTGGTGTACGCGCTGCACGACCACCATGTGGCCGAGCTGCTCGACCAGGCCGTGTACCACGTGGAACACCTGAGGCTGGGACTCAGTGACGCCACCGAGTGAGCCGCCCCGGCGCGTGATGTGGCCGTTGTACGCGGCCGGGTTCACCACGGCCTTCGGCGCGCACGGCATCGCCGCGAACCTCGGCGCGAACTCGGCGGACGCGGTCACCTCGCTGCTTGTGCTGGGCGGTCTGCTCGCCCTGTACGACGGTGCCGAGGTCGTGCTGAAGCCGGTGTTCGGCACGGTCGCCGACCGGATCGGGGCGCGCCCCGTGCTCCTGGGCGGACTGGTGGCCTTCGCCGTCGCGTCCGCGCTCTACGCCCTCGCCGACAGCCCCGGGTGGCTGTGGGCCGCGCGGCTGGGGCAGGGTGCGGCGGCCTCCGCCTTCTCCCCCGCCGCGTCCGCGCTGGTCTCCCGGCTGAATCCGGCTGCCAAACAGGGGCGGGCCTTCGGGAGTTACGGCTTCCACAAGTCCGTCGGCTACACCCTGGGCCCACTGCTCGGCGGGGTCCTGGTGTGGGCGGGCGGGCTGCGGCTGCTGTTCACGGTGCTGGCGGTGCTGGGTGCGGCCGTGGCGGTGTGGGCGCTGATCGCCGTACCGGCCGTACCGCCCCTCCCCCGGGCTCGGCAGACGGTCCTCGATCTGGCGCGGCGGCTGGCCGACCCGGTGTTCCTGGTCCCGACGGCCGCGCTCGCGGGGGCGACTGCCGCGCTCTCGGTGGGGGTGGGCTTCCTGCCCTTGTCGGGGGCGGTGGCGGGGCTCGGCACGGTGGCGACGGGTGCCGCGGTGTCGGTGCTGGCGGCCTGCGCGGCGGTCGTGCAGCCGCGCGCCGGGCGGGCGTTGGACGCGGGCCGGATCACGGGACGGGGAGGGGTGAGCGCCGGGTTGCTGCTGGCGGCGGCCGGTCTGGGCTGCGCGATGCTGCCGGGGCTCGCGGGCGTGCTGCTGGGTGCCGCACTGATCGGCGTGGGGACGGGGCTGATCACCCCGCTCGGGTTCGCGGCGCTCGCGGCGTCGACCCCGCCGGAACGGCTGGGGCAGACGATGGGGGCGGCAGAGCTCGGGCGGGAACTCGGGGACGCGGGCGGGCCCTTGCTGGTCGCGGCAGTGGCCGCGGCGACGACCCTGACGTATGGCTACGGGGTACTGGCGGTGCTGCTGGCGTGCGGGCCGGCGCTGGCCGTAGGGCTCCTCCGCAGGCGCGGGTGAGACGATCCCCGCGCCCGAAGGGGCGCGGGGATCTGTGCGACCGGCCACGACGAGGCCGTCAGGTGCCCGACGGCCTGGCCCCGCACATCCGGCGCACTGCTCAGGCCGTGTCCGTCGGCCGTCGTGAGGCCGCCGTCGCCCGGCCCACGTCCGTCAGGGGCCGCAGCCGATACGTGTACGCGTAGTCCCGGTCGGCGAACAGCTTGTACTCGTCGTGGGTGTGCGCGCCCCAGCTGTTGTCGCCGCCGACGCCCATCTGCCGGTGGTTCACCCGCAGGACGACCGCGTCTCGCGGGGTGAGCTGGTAGTCGTGGCGCACCCCGTTGGACAGGTCCTCGGGCGTGAAGTGCGAGGCGTTGACCTCCAGAAGGGGCTCACCGGAGACCAGCAGGCCCACGCCGTCACGGCCGGTCAGCGCCGCCCAGCGGACGTCGGTCTTGTTGCCGTTCTCCTGCGGGCGTATGTAGGAGGTCCACTGCTCGGCGACGGTCCCGGAGTAAAGGCCCACGTCGGTACCGTCGTTGCGGTCCCAGTGGTTCTCCTCGGGGCCGCGACCGTAGTAGTGCAGCCGGTCCAGGTGGCGCGGCAGGAACAGGATCGTGCCGACCTCGGGGATGTACGGCAGCGAACTCGCCCCGGGGTGCAGGGTGTTGTCGACCTTGATCTCGCCGTTGCCGAAGACGGTGTAGGTCGTGGTGTACGCCGACTCGGTCGTCGTCGGCAGGGTGCCGCTCACCTTGATCTCGACGGCCCGGTCCCGCAGCGCCCGCACGCTCACGTCGGTGACCTTGCGGTGCGCACCCGCGTCGCGCCAGGTCTGGTTGCGGGTGTGCTGCCCGTTGCCGTGGTCGTTGTCGGTGGGCGCCCGCCAGAAGTTGGGCACGGGTCCGGCGGTGATCAGGCGGGTGCCGTGGGCCTTGTAGGACGTGATGGTCCCGCTGCCCTTGTCGACGGTGACGGAGAAGTCCTTGCCGTGGACGGCGACTTGGCCGGAGGCGTCCTGGTACGTCAGTGCCGGGACCTTCGCGAGCGGTACCGGCGTCACCGCCGGGCTGTCCGCGTCGACGGGGAGCTGCTGCTTGGCCACCTCGAAGCCGGCCCTCGCCCAGGGGGTGGACTCCCGGGTGGTGAAGGAGAGTTGGAGGAAGTACTCGGTGCCGGGGGTGGGCGTGCTCGGGAGCTTGTACGGGACGGTGATGTTCTTGCTCGACAGCGGTGCCAGGTTCATCTGGTCCCGTGCCAGCTTCCCGCGCTGCACCACCTTGCCGTCGGCAGAGAGGGCCCAACTACCGTCGAATTCGCGGAGGTTGGTGAACAGGTACTCGTTGACCAAGGTCACCGAGCCGTCCGTGGCCCAGGACGCGTTGACTGCCTGGTAGATCTGCTTGACCTCTGCGGCCTTGCCCGTGTGGCCGCGGTCGGCGGTGACGATGCCGTCCGCGACGAAGGCGCCGTCGTTGGGGTTGTCGCCCCAGTCACCGCCGAAGGCGAAGAAGGTCTTCTGGGCGGGCCGCTTCTCGGTGAGCCCCACGGTCGCCGCGTCGAACCAGAACCGCACACCCTCGTCGCCGGGGCCCCGGCTGCCGGAGCCCAGTTCGGCGGCGGTCAGGGCACGGGCATACACCCGCGCCTTCCTGATGGTGCCGCTGAACTCCCTGGTGGGGTTGTCGACATCGACGGCCAGCGCGAGGGGCGCGGTGTTGCTGCTGGGCCGCTGTGTGGTGCTCCTGACCGCCCTGACCTGGCCGTCCACATGGAGGGTCAGCGTGCCCGCGGCCGCGTCGAAGACACCGGCGACGTGGTGTTCCCGGCCCGTCCAGTCGTCCGGGAGCGCCCAGGTGGCGGTGATCCACTGGCCGCCGCCGAAGATGAAGAACTCCAGTGTCCTGCCGGACTGTTTGAGGGCGTACTGGGTGTCGCCCTTGGCGATGATCGGCTGATGGCTGCCCGTCACCTTCGGGGTGAACCAGGCCTCCAGGGTCAGCGAGCCGGTGAGGTCGAGACCGGCGTCGCGGGCGAAGACCGTACCGCCCGAGACACCCTTGTCGCGGTCGAACCTGGCGCTCGCGGGCAGGACTTCGCCCTTCAGGGCGCCCGGTCCGCTCTCGGTCAGCAACTGGCGTACCGGGACCGGCTCGCTGAGGGACTGGTCGACGAAGTCCCAGATCCAGCCGCCCTGGAGAACGGGGTAGCGGCGGACGATGTCCCAGTACTTCTTGAAGTTGCCGTTGGAGTTCCCCATCGCGTGGCAGTACTCGATCATCACGTACGGCCGGGTGTCGGCGGTGTCCTTGGCGCGCTGCTCCACGCGTGCCGGGCTCTCGTACATCTCCGAGCGGATGTCGCTGATGGTGGGCCGGTCATCACCCTCGTACTGGACGACGCGGGTGGTGTCGTACGACTTGATCCAGTCGCGCATGTTCACGAAGGTGCTGCCGCCGCCCGCCTCGTTGCCGAGGGACCAGATGACCACCGAGGCGTGGTTCTTGTCGCGGTGGACCATGTTCTGGGCGCGCGCCACACAGGCCGCGCTCCAGTCGGGGTGGTCGCCGGGGTACTGGTCGCGGATGCCGTGGGTCTCCAGGTTGGTCTCGCCGACGAGGTAGAGGCCGTACTCGTCGGCGAGTTCGAGCCACAGCGGGTTGTTGGGGTAGTGCGAGGTGCGGACCGAGTTGATGTTCAGCCGCTTGATGATCGTGATGTCCTTCACGAGGTCCGCGCGGGTGAGCGCGGTGCCCCGGTCGGGGTGCATCTCGTGGCGGTTCGTGCCACGGAAGGAGACGGGTCTGCCGTTGATGCGCATCAGCCCGTCCTTCAGGGCGAACTCGCGCAGGCCGACGCGGTGCGAGAGCGTCTCGATCACCTTGCCCGCTGGGTCGCGCAGCCGCAGGACGGCGGTGTAGAGGTTCGGGTGCTCGGCCGACCACAGCTTCGGCGCCGGCACGGCCTTCGCCGCCTGTACGGTCGTCTCGTCGCCGGCGTCGAGGGCGACGGTCTGCTGGAGCGGGCGGGACCAGACCGGGTGGCCGCCCGAGTCGTAGAGCTGCGTCTCGACCGTGTAGCGGCCCTGGTTGCCGCCGCCGTAGTCGCGCACGCTCGCGGTGACCGAGAGTTCGGCGGAGGTGTAGTCGTCGCCGAGCGGGGTGTCCAGCTTGAAGTCGCGCAGGTGGACGGCCGGGGTGGAGTAGAGGTAGACCGAGCGGAAGATGCCGCTCAGCCGGATCATGTCCTGGTCCTCCAGCCAGTCGCCGTCCGAGTAGCGGTAGACCTCGACCGCGATCTGGTTGGTGCCCGGCCTGAGGTGCGGGGTGATGTCGTACTCGGCGGGCGTGTAGGAGTCCTCGTGGTAGCCGACGAGTGCGCCGTTGATCCACACGTAGTGCGCGGACTTGACGCCCTCGAAGTGCAGGAAGGTCCGCCGTCCCGACCAGTCCTTCGGGACGGTGAAGGTGCGCCTGTACTGGCCGACGGGGTTGTACCGGGTCGGGGCGGCGGGCGGCTGCGCCTCCTCACCGAGACCGTTGGGACCCCACCAGGGGTAGGTGATGTTGACATAGATCGGGAAGTCGTAGCCATGCACCTGCCAAACCGAGGGCACGGGAATCGTGTCCCAGTCCTTGTCGTCCACGTCGGTGCGGTAGAAGTCGGGGTCGCGGTCGTCGGGGCGGTCGGCGTAGGCGAACTTCCACGTGCCGTCCAGGTTCAGCCGGTACGGCGAGCGGGTGCGGTCGGCGGCCAGTGCCTGGCCGACGTCGGCGTACGGCATGAGGGTGGTGTGCGGGGGCTGGGTGCCCACCCGGAAGAGGTCGATGGCGCCGTTCCACTCCGGGGCGCTCTGCGCCGCGTGGCCGCGGCCGGCCAGGGGGCCGGAGGAGAGGGCGAGGGCGCCGAGGACCGCGGCCCCCGACTCCAGCAGACGCCTGCGGCTGATGGGGGCAGGCAGATACGGGTGGGGCATTTGGTGGAACCTTCCTCGGGACGACAGTGCGGTGTACGTACTGAGGGAGCGTCATTTCCTGTGCACTATTGGTGACTTTGAGGCACAGGATGCGACTCAACCTAGATCCCGAAGACGTGTGAGGCAATGACTCTGTCGGACTTTGTGGGGTCCTGGGGGCATGCGGACAGGGAGACACTCAGCACCCCCGCGTGCGCTCACGCGGGGGTGCGGTGGTGCGGTGGTGCCTGCGTATCGGGTCAGCCGGTGGTGGGCAGGGCGGGCACGGTGGGCAGGGCCGGCAGGCCGCCGCCGAGGAGGCCGGTGACGGCTTCGACGACGCTGCCCAGGAGGCCGGTGACCGCGCCCAGCACACCGCCGATGTCCAGCGAGGTCAGCGACTCGAGCAGGTCGTCGATCGTGGCCTGGAGCGAGTCCAGGAGGTCGGAGACCGGGTCGGCCGCCGCCACCGACCGGTCCGTGCCGCTCTTCTTCCGCAGCTGTTCCCGGACCTCTGCGTTCGCCGCCTTCACGGCCTTCGCGTGGGCGTCCGCCTTGCCCGCGTCGAGGCGGGTGCCGTCCAGGGCGGTGAGGTCCGTGACGGCGTCGAGGAGGGGCTGCAGGGGCTTGAGGCCACGGACGTGTCCGGCACGGTCCAGTGCGTCCAGGCGCTCCGTCAGGGTGTCCGCGTCGTCGATGCCGTACGCGGTCGCGGTCCGGGCCACACCGTGGTCCGACGCACCGCGGCCCGCGTCGACGGCGGCGGCCGCGGTGCCGACCGGGCCGAGGACCAGCGCGGCACAGACCAGAGACGGCAGAAGAAGGCCGCGGGAGACGAGGGGGCGCATGCGGGGTCCTTTCGAAGGGCTTCGTAGGCCCACCGTGAGAACCCGCCGGGTGCCCCGCAACCGCTCGCGGGGCCCGCGACCGGCCGGGCACCGCTTCAAGACGGCCGCTGAACAGGCACGTTCCCCGCATGCTGCCCCGTTTTCAGCGCCCCGGGGACGTTCGGCCGTCAGGGTACGGGCCCGCCTCCGACGTCAGGCGACCCGCTCCGCGAACGCCCGGTACGCCTGCTCGTCGAACAGCACGAACCTGACCTCCTCGACCGCGGTCTCCGTCTCCCGTACGGTCTCCACCGCGATCCGGGCGGCGTCGTCGATCGGCCAGCCGTAGATGCCGGCGGAGACGGCCGGGAAGGCGACGGTCCGGGCGCCCAGTTCGTCGGCGACGCGCAGGGACTCGCGGTAGCAGGAGGCCAGCAGCTCCGAGCGGTCCTCCTCGTGGCTGTAGCGGGGGCCGACGGTGTGGATCACCCAGCGCGCGTCCAGGTCGCCCGCCGTGGTGGCCACCGCCTTCCCGGTCGCCAGGCCCTTGCCGTAGTGCGAGGCGCGCAGCTTCCGGCAGTCCGCCAGGATCGCGGGGCCGCCGCGGCGGTGGATGGCGCCGTCGACTCCTCCCCCGCCGAGGAGGGACGAGTTCGCGGCGTTGACGATGGCGTCGGCGCTCTCCCGGGTGATGTCGCCCTGGACGAGCGTGATGGTGGTCATGGCCACCACTCTTCCAGCCCGCACCGCTCAGGTCTGCTCTCGCAGCTTCCGCCATACGGCCTTCGCGGCGTTGTGCCCCGACATGCCGTGCACTCCCGGGCCCGGCGGGGTCGCCGACGAGCAGATGAAGACGGCCGGGTGCGGGGTGCCGTACGGGGACAGGGAGAGCTTGGGGCGCAGCATGGTCTGGAGTCCGGTGACCGCGCCGGAGGCGATGTCGCCGCCGACGTAGTTGGCGTTGCGGGCGGCCAGTTCGGGCGGTCCGGCTGTGGCACGGGCGAGGACGCGGTCGCGGAACCCCGGGGCGAAGCGCTCCAGTTGGCGTTCCATGGCGTCGGTGAGGTCGCCGGTCCAGCCGCTGGGGACATGGCCGTAGGCCCAGAAGACGTGCTTTCCGGCGGGGGCCCGGCCGGGGTCGACGACACTGGGCTGCACGGTGATCATGAAGGGCCTGTCGGGTGCGCGGCCCTCCCTGGACGCGGCGCGCAGGGCGGCGCCGATCTCCGCGCTGTCGGCGCCGATCTGCACGGTGCCCGCGGCGCGCGCCTCCTTCGCGGTCCACGGCACGGGGCCGTCGAGGGCGTAGTCGACCTTGAAGACGCCCGGCCCGTAGCGGTAGCCCTCGTAGTAGGTGCCGAAGCCGGCGATGCGGGCCAGGGCGGTGGGTGAGGTGTCGAAGACGTACGCGCGGGCGGGGGGCAGGTCGTCGAGCCGCTTGACCTCGTAGTCGGTGTGGATGCTCCCGCCGAGGTCCTTGAGGTACGCGGCGAGCGCGTCGGAGATGGACTGGGAGCCGCCGCGCGCCACGGGCCAGCCGCGGGCGTGTGCCGCGAGGGCGAAGACCAGGCCGATCGCTCCGGTGGCGAGGCCGCCGAGCGGGGCCATGACATGCGCGACGAGTCCGGCGAACAGGGTCCTGGCGCGCTCGTCGCGGAAGCGGCGCATCAGCCAGGTCGACGGGGGCAGGCCGACGAGACCGAAGCGGGCCAGGGTGAGCGGGTCGCGGGGCAGCGCGGTCGCGGGCAGGGACATGAAGTCGCGGGCCAAGGTGTCCCACGTGGGCAGGAACGGCTCGACGAGCCGTCGGTACGTCCCCGCGTCGCGGGGCCCGAACGAGGCGGCCGTCTCGGCGACCGACCTCGACAGCACGGCGGCGGTGCCGTCGGTGAAGGGGTGCGCCATGGGCAGGTCGGCGTGCAGCCACTCCAGGCCATAGCGCTCCAGGGGCAGGGCGCGGAACGCCGGGGAGTTGATGCCGAGGGGATGGGCCGCGGAGCACGGGTCGTGCAGGAAGCCGGGGAGGGTGAGCTCCTCGGTGCGGGCTCCCCCGCCGATGGTGCCGCGCGCCTCGAAGACGGCCACGGAGAAGCCGCGGCGGGCCAGCTCCACGGCAGCCGTCAGTCCGTTCGGCCCCGCACCCACTACGACCGCATCGAGCATCGACGGCACCTTCGGACCCCTTCGTCAGCCGATGGCCAGAGGATCAGGATATGCCGGGGGACCGACAGTCCCCGGGTTCGGGGGTCAGTCGGGTCCGGTTCGGGTTCCGGGGAGGGCGGTCGCGTCAGGCCTCGCCCGCCAGCAGCCCCCTCACCCTCCGGGCCGTCGCCGCGTCGCGGGCCGCGGTGAAGGGGAGGGTGTTGCCGCCCCTGATGCGGAACGGTTCGCCGCTGAGGGTCAGATGGGCGCCGCCCGCCTCCTCGACCAGCAGCAGGCCCGCCGCGTGGTCCCAGGCCGCCTCCCAGGAGAACGCCACGGCATCCAACTCACCCCGGGCGACGGCGAGATACTCCAGGCCGGCCGAGCCGCACCGGCGCGGTGCGACGCCGTCCGTCCACAGTCCCAGCAGGCCGCGCTTCTGCTCGGCCGTCGTGTAGTCCGGGTGGGACGTGGCCACTTGGAGGTCGCGGCCCGGTTCGGGGGCGCCCGCGTGCAGGCGCTCGCCGTCGAGGAACGCGCCCCGCCCGCGTATCGTCGTGGCCAGTTGATCCCGGGCCGGTGCGTAGGTCCAGGAGGCGAGCAGCACACCGCCCTTCGCGAGCGCGACCAGCATGCAGAAACCGGGGTCGCCGTGCACGAACTGCCGGGTGCCGTCGACCGGGTCGACTATCCAGACCGGGGTGTCGCCCTGCAGCGCCTCGTACGACGCCGGGTCGGCGTGGACCGCCTCCTCGCCGACCACGACGGAGCCGGGCAGGAGGGCGCCGAGCGCCTCGGTGAGGTACTGCTCGGCCAGCCGGTCGGCGTCCGTGACCAGGTCGTGCGGGCCGGCCTTCTGGTCGACCTCGTGCGCGGCGAGCCGCCGGAAGCGCGGCATGACCTCGGCCTCGGCGGCCTTGCGCACCGCCTCTTCCACGTCGCCCGTGTGCCGGTCGAGAAACTCGTCGATGGTTTCCGTGTCTTCGATCATGACTCCATGAGAGCACGCGGGACTGACAATCCCCACCCGCCTGCCGAAGGCCGCGTGGAATCGCCGTGAACTCCGGGATCCGGAGTCGGCGGATGCTCAACTCGTGACGAACGACGCGACGTCGTACGCGGTGCCGCCCCCGTCACCTCCCCACCGCGTACCCCTGCATCCCCCGGGGATTGGCCCCCGCCGACAGCACGCCCGTCGCCGGATCCCGCGCCACCGCGCACAGGCGTCCCTCCGACCACGGCTCCCCCACCGTCACGTCGTGACCCCGCCGCCGTAGCCCCTCGACCACTCCGGGGTCCATGCGTGCCTCCACTGTGACGCTCCCCGGCCGCATCCCGCGGGGATAGAACGAGCCGGGGAAGCTGTCGTTGTGCCAGTTCGGGGCGTCGATCGCACCCTGGAGGTCGAGGCCGCCGCGGACCGCGGAGCGCAGGGCGACGGCGAGGAAGAAGTGGAGCTGCCACTGGTCCTGCTGGTCCCCGCCGGGGGTGCCGAAGGCCAGGACGGGCACCCCGGCGCGCAGGGCGATCGAGGGCGTGAGGGTGGTGCGGGGGCGACGGCCCGGCGTGAGGGAGTTCGGCAGGCCCTCCTCCAGCCAGGTCATCTGGAGCCGGGTGCCGAGCGGGAAACCCAGTTCGGGCACGACCGGGTTGGACTGGAGCCATCCACCGCTGGGCGTGGCGGCGACCATGTTGCCCCAGCGGTCGACGACGTCGAGGTGGCAGGTGTCGCCCCGGGTGCAGCCGTCGGGACCGGTCTCCGGCTCACCCGGCACAGGGGACGCGGGGTGCTTCGCGACCGTAGGCTCCCCGACTCCCATCGGGCTGAACCCGGGCTCGTCGGTGACGACCACACGCGCGTGTGCGCTGAGCCGCGGGGCGCGCCCGCCGGGACTCCCCGGTCGCAGTTCGTACGAGGCCTTGTCGCCGAGGAGTTCGCGCCGCCCGGCGTTGTACTCCGCCGACAGCAGCTCGCCGAGCGGCACCTCGGCCGCGTCCCCGTACCAGGCCTCCCGGTCGGCCATGGCCAGCTTGCAGCCCTCGACCAGCAGATGGACGTACTCGGCGGACCCGTACCGGGGCAGCTCGGGCGGCAGCAGCGCGAGCTGCTGCAGGAGGACCGGGCCCTGGCTCCAGGGGCCGGCCTTGCACAGGGTCCAGCCGTTCCAGTCGTACGTCGCCGGCGCCTCGTAGGTCGCGGACCACCCGGCGAGATCGGCGGCCGTGAGCGTGCCGGTGTGCCGCGCGCCGCTGGTGTCCATGGTGGGGCGTCGCGCCTGCCGTACGAGCGCCTCGGCGATGAATCCGCTGCGCCACACCTCGCGCGCCGCCTCGATCTGCGCGGTCCGGTCGCCAGCCCCCGCCACCTCTCCGATCAGCCGCTTCCAGGTGGCGGCGAGGGCGGGGTTGCGGAACAGCGCACCGGGTCGCGGAGCCTGTCCGTCCGGTAGATACAGCTCCGCCGACGAGGTCCACTCCGTCTCGAACAGTTCCCGTACGCTCTCGACGGTCGCGCCGACGTTCTCCACGGGCGCGTGGCCGTCCTCGGCGTACCCGATGGCGTACTTGAGGACGTCGGCGAGGGACTTGGTGCCGTGGTCGCGGAGCAGCAGCATCCAGGCGTCGAAGGCGCCGGGGACCGCGGCAGCGAGGGGGCCGGTGCCGGGGACGAGATCCAGGTCCAGCCCTTTGTAGTGGGCCACGGTCGCCCCGGCCGGTGCGACGCCCTGTCCGCACAGCACCCGTACCTCTCCTCCGGCGGGTGCGAGGAGGATCGGCACCTCGCCGGCGGGCCCGTTGAGGTGCGGCTCGACGACGTGCAGCACGAAGGCACCGGCCACCGCGGCGTCGTACGCGTTGCCGCCGTCCTCCAGAACCGCCATCGCCGACTGCGAGGCCAGCCAGTGCGTGGAGGACACCATGCCGAAGGTGCCCTGGAGGGTGGGGCGGGTGGTGAACATGTGGTGCAGGCTATCGACCGCCCCGCGCCCCTGCCTCCGGCATTACTCGGCGGTGGTCCTGAGCGGGCGACTTCGTGAGACGCGGGTCGAGGCCGTACTGCTCGTGGGCGCCGAAGTTCTCGCGCGGGGTGGGGCCTTCGTGGTCGTCGTGGAACAGACCGCGTTCCCGCAGGATCGGGACGACCTGGTTGCTGTTCGATGGGGCGGTCTGGGCGTCCTCCAGTACGCCACGGATGTCCGAAGGCGACAGGGGGGTGGTGAGGAAACGGCGGGGGGAGCGTCGCGCGCATGCGATGTCGGTGAAGGGTGGTGCGGTGCCGGTCAAGGCACTTCTTCCTCTCTGTGCCGCTCGGTCGCCGCCGCGGTGGTCGGGCTGCGGGGCGCGACGCGGCAGGGGCACGACGTGGGGGCACGGAGCGCTCTTCGTGTTCGTGTCGGTGTCGGTGTCGGTGTCGGTGAAGTGGCTCAGCGGTGTGCGGCGCGGTTCATCTCGACGACGTCGTCGACGGTGGGGTTGGCCGGGAGCGCGGCCATGCGCTCCGGCATGCTGTCGCGGACGGCCCTGTCCTTGACCGGATCGGCCGCGGCCAGGGCGGCGGGGAGCTCGTCGAGGGTGAGCTCGGTGCAGTAGGCGGGGCCCATCGGCTGCTGGCGCCAGGAGTCGGCCAGGGAGCCCGCGTCGTACGGGTCGAAGCCCGTGTCGTCCACCAGGCTCATGGCCACCTTCCGCGCCTCCTCGGAGTCGCCGGCGACCGGGATGGCGATACGGCCGGGAGTTCCCGCCGGGACGCCACGCGTGCGCTGGGTCTCGGCCAGCGCGGCGTTCCACGCCTTGACGACGGGACGGCCGAGCTGTTCGGCGGTGTACACGCTCTCCACCTGGCCGTTGTCCACCGCCTCGATGTGCTCGCTGAGGAGGCCCGGGTAGTAGTTCGAGGTGTCGATGACCACCGTCTCGTCGGGCACCGAGGCGAACAGGTCCGCCAGCTGTCCCGCCACCCCGAACGGGATCGCCAGGATGATCACGTCCCGGCCCTGGACCGACTCCGCCGGCTCCACCGCGCGGAAGCCGGCCTCCAGCACCTCGGCCCGGACGGCCTCGGGGCCACGGGCGTCGGCGACCTGGACGTCGTGACCGGCCGTGCGGAGCTTGACCGCGAGATTCCCGCCGATGGCACCAGTTCCTATAACGGTGATTTTCATGATTTGTCCTTCGTTGGGTCACGCTGCCACCCGCGAGGGCGGAGCGAGGCGACAGGTGTCAGTGGTCGAGGCACCCGGGGCTCGGCATTGCCGGGCCTCGGGGCGTGGGACGTGGGACGTGGGACGTGGGACGGTCTACGCCTGGACGTCCCGCTGGCGGTAGCCGCTCGCGACCAGTGCGCGAAGTCGGTCGAGCGATTCCTCGTCGGGGCCGTTGCCCTTGATCCAGGCAAGGGAGCAGGCCGCGAGGAACAGGTCGTATCCCCGCACCGACGCGCGTACGTGTCCCGCGCGCTGTGCCGCTCGCACGTACTGCTCGGTGGCGGTGATGAGGATGTCGCAGGGAATCGTGAGCGGGCTGTCCGGTTCCTGCGCCCGGGCCGCGGCCATGAGCGGTTCCGGAAGGCCGCTGTAGGCGCTGAAGTACTCCTCCATCGCCCGCAGCCACTGGTCCAGCGCCTCGGCAGGGTCGCCGAGTTGCTCGATGTCCGCCTGGCGGGCCACGAGCTCCTCGGAGCGGGTCTGCAGTACGGCCGCGAGCAGCGCCTCCCGGGTGGGGAAGTGCCGGTACAGGGTGCCGGGCCCGACACCCGCCTCCTTGGCCACCGCCTCGAGGGAGGTGCCGACCCCGTGCCGCAGGAAGTGACGCTGCGCGGTCGCCAGCAGGGCCGCGCGGTTGCGCTGGACGTCCGCGCGGGGCTTGCGTTCGCGCTGTACACCGGCGCTCATGCGCCCTCCTGCCCGTCGTTGCCCTGCGGCCGCATCAAACGGATGCTGCCTCCGTATGCATTCGAGAGTAAAGCGGAGGCGGCATCCGGTCAAACCGGCGGTCCGGCCACGGGGCCCGCACAGCGGCCGGGGACGTCAGGAGGTCAGCTGCTGGTGCCCTATGACGGAGAGCAGTTCGAGTTTGCTGTGGCTGTCCGTGCCGGGGCGGGTGGTCA
>NZ_JBHVYZ010000097.1:0-22647 GCF_042880295.1 Streptomyces sp. NPDC058307 | reverse complement strand
CTCCCCGGGATCCACGCTCCTGACGGCGGTGACGGCCAAGCTCCCACCGTGACGGCCCCCGCCCCGTCATCCCCCCGCCACCCCCACTCCATGGCCGCCCCCAACCGGGACAACGAACTGCGTCGCACCTTCCCGGCCTTCCCTCCGCACGCCTCCGAGGACGCCCGGTTCGCCGCCACCTGGTGGGGCAATGCCTGGGTCACCGCGCTGGAGGAGGGCGCGCTGGACGCCAAGCGGCTCGCGCGGGGCCGTGGTTATGCCGAGCAGGGGAACGTGGACGCGATCACCGTGACGCCCGGTCTCGTGCTCGCCTACGTGCAGGGCAGCCGCGCCCGGCCGTACCGCGTGCAGGTGCGGTTGCGGACACTCGAAGACGCCGACTGGGACCGCTTCCTGGACCTCGCCGCCGACCGGACCGGACACATCGCCGCGCTCCTCGACAAGGAGATGCCCGAGG
The DNA here is from genome assembly GCF_042880295.1 of Streptomyces sp. NPDC058307. Classification (NCBI taxonomy): domain Bacteria; kingdom Bacillati; phylum Actinomycetota; class Actinomycetes; order Kitasatosporales; family Streptomycetaceae; genus Streptomyces; species Streptomyces sp. NPDC058307. Next base: position 22,190 of record NZ_JBHVYZ010000097.1, on the reverse strand, counting down.
CGCTGGCCGAGTGCGGAGTGCCGTTGCTTCCCGGCCCCGGCGATCTCGAACCGCAGTGCAGCTGCCCCGACCGCGGTCACCCCTGCAAACACGCCGCCGCCCTCTGCTACCAGACGGCACGCCTCCTCGACGCCGACCCCTTCGTCCTGCTCCTGTTGCGCGGCCGGGGCGAACGCGAACTGCTCGACGCCCTGTCCCGCCTCAGCGCCGCCCGCGCGGCCCGTGCCGCCCAGCAACAGGAGCCGGCGCCGCTGCCCGGCGTGCGGGCCGGTGAGGCGCTCGCGCCCCGCCGACTCCCACCGCTCCCGGCCCCGCTGCCCGTCCCTCCGCATCCCGAGCAGCCCCCGGTCTATCCCGCGGCCCCGGGAGGCCCCGACCCCTTCGCCCTGGACCAGTTGGCCACCGACGCCGCCGCCCGTGCCCACGCCCTGCTCGGCACCGGCCGCGACCCGGTCGGCGAACTCACCCTCTGGCAGGACGCGGTCCGTCTCGCCGCGGCCCGCCCCGGCTCCGGCCTCACCGCGGGCACCCGCGCCCTCTACGCCTCCCTCGCCGCGGCCACCGACCGCACCCCGGCCGACCTGGCCCGCGCGGTCGCCGCCTGGCGGCAGGGCGGGCTCGAAGGGCTCGCCGTCCTCGAAGAGCCCTGGGACCCACCGGCAGGCCGCTTCGACCGCGCCCGCCCCCTGCTCCTCGCCGCCGACCTCCCCGCCTTCCGCCCCTGGCGCAACCACCTCACCCACCCCCGCGGCCACATCCAGCTCCGCCTCGGCCGCGACGGCCTGTGGTACGCCTACGAGTCCGAACCGGGCCGGGACGACTGGTGGCCCCGCGGCACCCCTGATCTGGACCCGGTCGGCGCCCTCACGGGCCTGGGCACACCGACCGGCCTCTGACCACCACACCGACGGTCTCAGTGCGCCCGCAGGCGCACGCCATTGCCTGCTGTGAGGCTGCCACTGGCTGTGCCCTGCGCCAGTCGGCGACGGTGCAGGGCTGCCCCTGATCCAGACCGGCGAACTGCTCGTCTCGGAACGGATCACCGATGCCATCCGCCACGGCGCCGGTTCACCGGCGATCCGACTCACCTGGAACGGTCGGCTGCTGCGCATCGCGGTCAGCGATCACGGCGACCGTCGGCCGCGCGTACGCGCCACCACGAACACCGAGCCCGGCGGCTTCGGCATGCAGCTCCCCGAACGACTCTCCCCCCGCGCTACCCCGGCAGGACGGTCTGGGCCGAGCTCAGCCTTGCCCGGGCGCGCGTCGTCCGCGGTGCATCAGCGATGTCGAGGGGCGACGGCTCGAACGGCACGGGCTGCCCGACCGGGCTCGGTGACGGCCGTCCCTCAACGATGCGGCCCCCGCCGGATCCGGTGCGGTCCGGGATACACTGCCCCGCTGGGGAGTTCTCTTCTGTGTGCCGGGACGGCCCGCAGGCGTGGGTTGACGTAAAGGAGTCCGAGCGTGGATGCCCCACATGTGGTGGGTGGAACCGGCGCGGCGGGGCCCGGGAAGGTCACGCTGGAGGTGAGCTTGTTGCCCGGTGGTCGTTCTGGGATACGTGCCCGTGGTGAGATCAGCGCCCTCACCCGTCCGTCCTGGGAGCGGGCCCTGACGGAGCTGGCCGTGCAGCATGAGCGCGTGTCATACGTGGAGCTGTCGGACGTGGTGTTCGTCGACGTGGCCGGGGTGAGCGCGCTGGCGATCACCGCCATGAACCTGCCGGGCGGACGGGTCGTGGTGGAGCATCCGCCGCCGCAGCTGCCCCGGGTACTGGAGATGTTCTGGCCGGGTCTGGATCGGATCGAGGTGGCTCTGTGACGAGCACGGTGACCACCCACGAGGCGTTCGTGCACCCTGCGCTGTTCTACCGCACCGAGCGGGAGTACACCCGGCAGACGGTGTCGTTCCTGCGCGAGGGGCTGGACAACGGCGAGCCGATGGCCGTGGCGGTGCCCGGACCCAACCTGGAACTGATCAAGAGCGGGCTGGGCTCGGATGCCGAGGGCATCCTGTTCCTGGACATGACCGAGGCAGGCCGCAATCCCGGGCGGATCATTCCCAAGGTGCTGCGTGGCTTCGCCGACGCACACCCCGAGGGCCGGGTGCGGATCATCGGGGAACCGATCTGGGCCGGGCGCAGCGCGGTGGAGTACCCGGCGTGCGCGCAGCACGAGGCTCTGATCAACGCCGCGTTCGAAGGCAGGGCGGTGACGATCCTGTGCCCCTACGACGAGGTGCGGCTGGATCCGCAGGTGATCGCCGATGCGCGGATCACCCACCCGACCCTCATCAGTGGGGAGGGCCGTGAGTGGGCCAGTGACGTCTACGACTGGCAGGCGGTGGTCTCCCGCTACAACCAGGAGCTGCCGACCGGGCCGGACGCCGTGGTCTTCTCCTACGGCAGCGAGGACCTTCCGGCGGTCCGCCGTTTCGCTCTCGATCAGGCCGCGCGGCTGGGCCTGTCCGGTGAGCGGCTGATGGATGCGGGGCTGGCGGTCGCGGAGCTGACGACCAACAGCGTGGTGCACGGCGGAGGCCGTGGGACGCTCGCGGTCTGGGCCGAGCGGGAACAGCTGGTGATCGAGGTCCGTGACGCGGGCCGGCTGACCGACCCGCTGGCCGGCCGCCGCCCGCCCGAGCGCGGGCAGGTGGGCGGCCGGGGCCTGATGCTGGTCCACTACGTGTCCGATCTGGTGCGCATGCACACCGGCGACGCCGGCACGACGGTGCGCTTCTACCTCAGCCTGTGACCGCACGCGCGGGCGGTCACTCTCCGGCCGGGCCGATGGGGGCTACTTCTGCGCCGCGGCTCCCATCGGGGCCCTGCCGTCGCACGGTCCTGCCGGGAGCGCGCTGGGTGGCGTGACCGCACCGGGGCGCAGTGACCGCCGCACGACAGCGAAGGCGTCGTGTGTGATGCGGCGGGTCAGTGGGTGGTGAGCATGCCCTCACGCAGCTGGGCCAGGGTCCGCGACAGGAGTCGGGAGACGTGCATCTGGGAGACGCCGAGTCGTTCGCCGATCTGGGCCTGGGTCAGTTCGTCCACGAACCTCCAGTGCAGGATCTTGCGCGAGCGCTCGTCGAGGTCGGCAATCATCGGAGCGAGGGCGTGGAAGTCCTCCACCAGTTCCAGTGCGCCGTCCTCGTTGCCGATGAAGTCGGCCAGGGCCGTCTCGCCGTCATCGCTGTTGTTGATGGCGGCGTCCAGGGAGGAGGAGCGGTAGCCGTTGGAGGCCAGACGTGCCTCGATGACCTCCTCCTCGTCCAGGTTCATCAGCTGGGCCAGTTCGGCCACGGTGGGTGTGCGGCCCAGGCGGCTGTTCAGTTCCTCGGTGGCGCGGGCCAGCTGGACGCGAGCCTCCTGCAGACGTCGCGGAACATGCACGGCCCACGTGGTGTCACGGAAGAAGCGCTTGATCTCCCCCACGATGTAGGGGATCGAGAAGGAGGTGAACTCCACCTCCCGGGAGATCTCGAACCGGTCGATGGCCTTGATCAGACCGATCACACCGACCTGGACGATGTCCTCCATCTCCTCCGCGTCCCGGCTGCGGAACCGGGACGCCGCGTAGCGGACCAGCGAGATGTTCATCTCGATCAGCGTGTTGCGCGCGTACTGGTACTCCGGCGTGCCCTCCTCCAGGAGGGCCAGCTGCTGGAAGAACAGGCGGGTCAGTTCACGCGCGTCCTTCGGAGCGACCTTCGACGGGTCGGCCACCTCCGGCAAGGCGGAGCAGTGCGCATCCGTCGCCGTCGCCGTCGCCGTCGCCGTCGTATCCGAAATCATGTGTCCCTCCCCTGTCGGGCCCTGCTGACCGGCCATTTCGGCTTGCCGCAGCCGCGTCTACCCCTTCTTCCCGCCTTCATGCCGACTCCTTCCCACCACCCCAGGCGGTTCTGCTCGCCGTTCGATCAGGTCGTCGTGATGAACGAGGCAGGACGGGGTAGGGGAGATTCCGGCAGATTTCCCCCGCACGAAGGTGATGCCTCAACCCATGGCAGAGACACGAGACGTCGTTGAACTCATTCTCCAGGACCACCGGAAGATGGAGGATCTCTTTCGTCTGATGCGCAGCGTCGAAGCCGACCGGGGCGCCGCTCTTCGGGAGTTCTCCGATCTGCTGATCGCACACGCGCTGGCGGAGGAGGCCAAGGTCTATCCCGCCCTCAAGCGCTACAAGAAGATCGACGACGACGAGGTGGAACACGGCGAGGAGGAGCACGAGGAGGGCAACAAGGCACTTCTGGAGCTGCTGGAGGTCGACGAGGTCGGCTCCGAGGAGTGGGACGAGAAGCTGGAAGAGCTCGTGCAGGCCGTCACCCACCACGCCGACGAGGAGGAGCGCACCATCCTCAACGGAGCACGCGAGAACGTGGCCATGGAGCGCCGCGAGGAACTGGGCGAGGCGTTTGCGGAAGAGCGCGAGCGTCAGCTCAAGGCAGGCTGCGGTGCCGTGGACAACGTGCGGCGCATCGTCGGCTCCTGACCGCGACGTACTCGCGGGTGACGAGACCGTTCTACCGGCAGGACGCCCTGATCCAGAACATGCCTGGGGCCCCGGAACACGTTCCGGGGCCCCAGGCATGTTCTGTCCGGGATCGGCGGGCTACCAGCGATACCAGCGTCCCTTATGGCCGCCTGCGCCAGCGGAGCGCATGACGAAGCCCAGCAGCCAGACGACCAGGACGATGACGGCGATCCACCACAGTGCCTTCAGCGCGAAGCCCGCGCCGAAGAGGATCAGTGCCAGAAGAAGAACGAGAAGCAGGGGAACCATAGTTATCAACCTCCGTCGCTCCTCGTGCCCGGCGAATACAGGAACACGCAACCGATTTCCCTGGTTTCTTCACCGTCCTCACGGGCACTGAACCCGGTTGCTCCATGGTGTGCAGTGGTCCTGAGTCGTCACGTCCCGGCCATCGGGGCGCCGAGGTGCCCGGGAGCGGTGCAGGAATCCTGCCCGAGCAGTCGACCCGCCGCAGGAAGGCATTCCCCGGTGCGAAATACTCTCCCGATGAGCCCACGCACTTCCCCGATCAGCCGGCCGATCACCATACGGAGGGCCGTTGCACGGGATGCCAAACGGCTCACACGGCTCGTGCGCGGCTCAGCGGCCTACGAGGGCAAGTACGCAGCCGCAGTGGCGGGCTACCGGGTCGGTCCTGACTACATCGACGCCCACCGCGCCTTCGTGGCCGTCGGCGCCGACGAGCATGAAGGCCGGGTCCTCGGGTTCTACTCGCTCGTCCTCGCGCCACCGGAGCTCGACCTGCTCTTCGTCGCCGACGAGGCGCAAGGACGGGGTATCGGACGGCTGCTCGTCGCGCACATGCAGTCCGAGGCCCGTGCCGCCGGGCTCGACCGTGTCAAGGTCGTGTCGCATCGCCCCGCCGAGGACTTCTACCACCGCGTCGGTGCAGTGCGGATCGGGACCGCGCTCGCGAACCCGCCCGCCGTGCCGTGGGACCGGCCCACATTCGAGTTTCGCATTCCTTCGGAATGACGCGCGCCCAGGCCTGCCGCGCGGTGCCGTAGAGGAGCCGGGCTGAAGTCAGCCCGGCCTCGAAGGCTGCCTGAAAGCCCCGCGACGGGGCTTGGTGAGAGGTGAGGAGCCCCCGTCGGCCCTGCTCCGGCGGGGTCTGCGTTCGGGGACGGGTTCGGTGCGTGGCGTGCGACGCGGTCTTGCCGTGCTCGTCGTGGGTGTGGATGCCCACGGTGGCTGTCAGTCGGTGATCGACTGGAGGCTGCCGTGTTGTCGGGGCTGTGACGCGTGATGGTCACGGAGGCTCCCGCCGGGCAGGTGTCGGCAGGAGCCCTCAGCGTTCCTCACCGGCGAGGTCCTCTCCTCGATGAGACCGGCATGAAATCGTTCGTCCGCCTTCGAGCAGGCCGCCCTCTCGCGGATGCCGCCGGCGACAACGCCGCGGTACGCAACTACTCGGCCTGCGCGCAGCCGACCCGGGCATCCGTGCGGTGCTACTGCTGGCCGCCCTCGACCGTGCAGGGCAGCCGCACATGACAGTCCGGCAGATGCGGGCGCGGCGCGCGGCCAGTCAGCGGGCGCGGCAGGGCTGAGCCGACGGGACTGGGCCGCCTGCAGCAGGGGCGATGCGGGCCCGGCGCCACCGCGCGGGACCCGGTCACCACTGGATCGTCCCTGGGACCGACGCCTGCGCCTCCCGTGCCGTGACGGTCTCGCGTGCCGACGCGCGGACGTCAGGGTGTGCGTGCCGGCGCAGGGTGCGGAGCCGGCCGCGCCATGGCTCCGTCCACCGAGAGCGGCTGCCGCCGGAGACGGTGAGCCTGAGGGCGAACAGGCCCTGGGCCAGGCCCGGTTCCGCACCCAGCGTGCGGGCGGTGTCCCACCACGCGTCCGGCGAGGGGCCGCTGATCGCGCTGAGCCGCGAGCCGAGCCCTTCGGCGATGTCCCGGGCGAGCAGCGGACGTCCTTCGCAGCCGGCAGCCAATCGGCGCAGGCCCGACGGCAGCGCGGTGGCGTCCTTGTTCGGTTCGAGGGCGTATAGCCGGAGTTCGGCGACGGAACGCGCGAAATCCTCGTGCCCGGCGGCGGCGGTGTCGGCGGCGCGCAGCAGCACGTCCGCCGTCGGCCGGCCCCCGCCCCGGTAGCGAATGGTGGAGCAGGAGGTGGTGCAGCAGGCTCGCGGCCCGCTTCCGGGCCGGCTGGTCGCGTTCGGGCTCGGCGTCGGGCTGGTCCGGGTCTCCTCGGGAACGCGGGATCGTTTCACCAAGATGTTCCTTGCTGTGGCGAGCAAGGCGGTTGAGGATGTGCCGTTTCCCGGTATCGATGTGCGAGTGGAGCGCGTCAGCGACTCCTCCGGTGGCCTGGTGGTGGAGGCGGTTCCTCCCGGACGGCCGGGCCGGCGCCCGGACTGTCGGAAGCAGGCCAGACGGGTGCACAGAGCGTGCCAACGCAGCCTGGAAGAAAGGCCGTTGGATTCCCGCCGGGTCGTCGTCCGGCTCCGGGTTCGCCGGTATTCTTGCGACCGGGAGAGGTGTTCCCGGAAGACGTTCGTCGAGCAGGTACCGGGCCTGTCCGAGCGGCACCGCCGCTCCAGCACCGGGCTCAGGGGCTGGCTTCGGTCAATCGCAGTCGAGTTGGGCGGCCGTCCGGCCGCACGGTCATGCCGGCGTCTTCGGGTGGCTGGGCCCGCTTCGCCCCCTCCAACCCTGCCTCCCACCTCAAGAGCGAAGACATCCTCAAGCAGGAGATGGCGCAGATCCTTCCCCCATCAGCGACTGACGGTCACCGCTGCTTCGGCAGTCGGTGACCGTCCTTTTGTCGCGGACCTCAGCAGCAGCCTGCCGTGTGGGCGCTCGTGGCCGCCATCGTCGTCGCAGTCGTGGTGGCGGCCTGCTGATCCTGGGCGATGCGGCCGCGCAGCATGGTCTCCACGATCTTCATGAAGCGCTGTGCTGTCGAGGCGCCTACGATGAACGGGTTTTCGCGGCCGTTCGACGCGCTGCGCAGCTCCTCCATGCGCTCGAGGCCGTAGTCGGCGAAGGCGTGGTTGCTCAGCTCGATGTCGACGCCGGCACGCTTGGTCCGGGAGGCGAAAGTGAGGGCGGAGGCGAGGTAGGTCTCCTTGCTCGCGGTGGCCGCGGGCGGGTTGGTCCCGCCCCACAGCATCGCGGTGTGGGTGCGGCCCCGCAGGCGGGCCGGGAAGATCGGCGAGACGGTGCCGGGGGTGTGGCCCGGTGTGTGGTTGAGGGTCACGGTGGTGCCGCCCAGCGTCAGCTTCTGGCCGTCGGTGATGTCCAGGTCGCGGGTGGGTGCGTTGGCCGGGGAGGTAGAGGCGAGGAGGTCCCAGTCGGCCGGGGCCATCATGACCCGGGCGCCGTACTGGTCGGCCAGGTACTGGGCGCCGCCGAAGTGGTCGCCGTGGCCGTGGGTGACCACGACGTACTTGATCGTCGACGGGTCGGCCCTCAGACTGCGCAGTCCGGAGACGATGTACTGCTCTGCCTCGTCCGGGTTGTCGAGGGCGTCGATGAGGATGATGCCGCGTGGGGTGAGGATCGCCGTGGCCGACACGAAGCCGACGCTGAGCACGGCGACGTTGTCGAAGATCCGCAGTGGCGCGGGGGCGGCGGGCCTCGGCGGGGTGTAGCCGGCGGTGAGCGCGCTGACGATGCTCTTGAGGACGGGGTTGTCGCCGGCCAGTTCGGCGGCGTGGTCGAAGTAGTCCTGTGCGGTCGGGTCCGCGGGCGCCGAGGTCTCGGCGAAGGCGCGCTCGGGAACCAGCGACGCCGCGCCGGCGGTGGCCGCTGCGGCGGCGCCGAGCTGCCAGAAGCGGCGGCGCGTCAGGGCTCCGTGTGGGCGGCCTTGGGGCGATGCCGGGCGGGTGGGCTCGGTTTGCGGCTCGTTCATGCGGGGCTCCATGAGGGGGAGGGATGGGGTGGGGGGTGTCGTCCGGTGTGACCGGCTGCCCGTCGCCGGTGTCGCTGCCTCGCCGGTCCGAGGCCCTCAGGCGGTCACGACTGCCTGCTCGTCCTTCTCGCCGGCCTCGGCTTCGCTGAGCGGCACGTCCTGGCGCTCCTTCAGGACGAAGGTGACGGCGAGTCCGATCACCGTCACCGCCGCGAGGTAGACGGCGACGGAGTAGACGGTGCCGGTGCCGGACTGCAGGGTCTCGGCGATCATGGGGGCGAAGGCGCCGCCGAGGACGGCTCCGATGGCGTACGACAGGGCCGCACCGCTGTACCGGACGGCGGTGGGGAACAGCTCCGAGAACAGGGCGGCCTGCGGTCCGTAGGTGAGCCCCAGGCCGACGCTGTAGAGGACGAGCGCCACCACGACGAGACCGGTGTTCGCCGTGTTGAGCAGGGCGAAGAACGGGAACATCCAGGTGAGTTGGATGACGAAGCCGATGCGGTAGACGCGTAGGCGGCCGAACCGGTCGGACAACCGGCCGCCCGCGAGGGTGCTGGCCAGCCAGCCGACCGCGGCGACCATGACGCTGATGAGGATCAGCGTCGGGTCCATGCCCAGGTGGTTCACGGAGTAGCTCTGGACGTAGCCGCCGGTGGTCATGTAGCCGACGGCGTTGTTCGCGGCGAAGAGCAGGGCACCGGCCACGACGAGCGGCCAGTGTTGCTTGAACAACACGGCGATCGGGGCACGCGACTGGTTCCCGGACTCCTTCAGCTCCCGGTAGACGGGGCTTTCCTCGACCTTGCGGCGGATGACGAACCCGGCGGCGACGAGGACGACGCTGAGCAGGAAGGGGATGCGCCAGCCCCAGGCGAGGAACTGGTCGTCCGTGGTGAGCGCGGTGACGGCCGCCAGGGCGCCGTTGGCCAGTAGCAGGCCGAGCGGTGCGCCGAGCTGGGGGTAGGAGCCGAACCTTCCACGCTGTCCCGGCGGTGCGTGCTCCACGGAGATCAGCGCGGCGCCGCCCCATTCGCCGCCTGCGGACAGGCCCTGAAGGATGCGCAGGAGGACGAGGATGACCGGGGCGCTCATGCCGATGGAGGCGGACGACGGCACGAGGCCTATCAGGGTGGTGGAGACGCCCATGAGCAGCAGGGTGGCGATGAGCATCGCGCGGCGGCCGAGCCGGTCTCCGAGGTGGCCGGCGAGTGCGGCTCCTACCGGTCGGAAGAAGAAGCTGATGCCGATGGTCGCGAAGGAGATGACCAGCGAGTCCTGGCCGAGCCCGTCGAAGAACTCGCTGCCGAACACCAGTCCGGTGCACAGGGCGTAGATGAAGAAGTCGTACCACTCGATGGTGGTGCCCGCCATGGCGGCGAGCGCGACCGTGCGGTGCTGACTCCGGTTGCCGGATGTCTGAGCGGATGGGGACATGGGGAGTCCGATCGTCGTCGGGTCGTCGTTGGCCCGGAGAGGGGACGGGGAGGGGACGGGGTCGCGGTGCTGTCAGGCGGCGTAGTCGGGGGCGATGCGGTCGATCCTGCGACGCAGTGCGTCGAACAGGGTCCTGCCCGCCTGCGTACGGTCGCCCATCTGGAAGGACTCCTTGGTCGAGCGCACCGCCGCCTCCCGGCTCACCGGGGTCAGCGGCTGCCCGGACTGCTGGGCGGCGAGCTGGATCTCACAGGCCCGTTGCAGAGTCCACAGGGCGGCGAAGGCGGCGGGGACGGTCGGTCCCACCGCCAGCAGGCCGTGGTTGCGCAGGATCATCAGGCCGCGGTCGCCGAGGTCGGCCACCAGCCGTGGCTTCTCCTCGGGGTCGACGGTGATGCCCTCGAAGTCGTGATAGGCGACCATGCCGTGCAGTTGGGCGGCGTAGAAGTTGTCCGGGTCCAGCCCACCGCGCAGACAGGCGACTCCGGTGCCGGCAGTGGTGTGGGTGTGCATGATGCAGTGCGCGTCGGGCCGGCCGGCGTGGATCACCGAGTGGATCAGCAGCCCCGCCTCGTTGATGGGCCACTCCGAGTCCGACAGGACGTTGCCGTCGAGGTCGATCTTCACGAGGTTCGAGGCGGTCACCTCGTCGTACATCAGGCCGAAGGGGTTGATCAGGAGGTGTCCCTCCTCGCCGGGCACCCGGACAGTGATGTGGTTGAAGACCATCTCCACCCAACCGAGGTGGTGGAAGACGCGGTAGCAGGCGGCGAGTTCGAGCCGCGCCTGCCACTCCGCATCACTCATGTACGCCGGTTTCGCCGTGCTCGTCGGGGTGTCCAGAACGGTCACTGCCGTGCTCCTTGATTGCTGCGTGGGCATCGCCGGTATCGGGCGACGGCCTCGGTGTGCAGGAGCATGGGTGCACGACCGCTCGCGAGCCAATGTCGGGTTCGACAGTGAATCCGGTGGAGCGGTGGCGGATAGGACATCAGCCCCTCGTCGGTCGCTCCGACAGGCCGGTCAGGGCCGTCAGTTCCAGCGTCAGCAGGAGGCGCCGTGTCGGATCGGCGAGCGCTACGTCGAAGAGTTCCTCGGCCCGGCGCAACCGCAGCCGCAACGTGTTCTGGTGAATGTGCAACTCGCCGCTGGCCGCGGCGACATCGCCGAAATGCCGCAGATAGGTGAGCAGCGTGACGCAGTAGTCGGTGCCGTGTTCGGCGTCGTGTGCCCGCAGGCGTTCGGCGACGCCGGTGCGCAGTTCGGCGTCCTCGCGTACGGTGCCGACGAGCCGCCGTAGCACCAGCTCCGGGCGCAGGTCCTCGGCGTGGTAGGCGCCAGGTCCGGCCCGTCGCTCCCGGAGGTGGTCGAGCGCGGCGTCGATGTCATGGCGCGCCGCGAGCAGGGCGGAAGTCGCCCCGACCGTGGGGGAGTCGACGGCGGTGAACGACCGGTGCAAGCTGTGCCGAGCCCGGTCCAGAAGGTGGTCCAGCAGGACACCGGTGGACACGGTGCCGGAACCGGCGGCCGGCAGCAGAACGTACACGCGGTCCCCGAGCAGTGCTGCCGCCGGTTCGTACCCGAGGGAGCGCCCGTCGAGGACGGCCAGGTCCAGTGCCCGGAGCAGAGCTGCGCGGCGGCGGGCCGCGGTGCCGGCTTCCCACGCCCCCTCGTCGGCGCGCTCTTGTACCGCCTCGGCCAGCCCGACCAGCACGGCGGGAAGGCGGACACCACCGGGCGGGTCGCCCTGCCCCGACCGGCCCTCCAGCGTGTGACGCAGGGCGCGGTCGCGGCTCTCCTGCTCGGCGTCGACCTGGCGGCGCAGCGCCAGCATGTGCAGCGCCGCGACCCGGGCCGCCTCCTGCAAGGTGGGCCCGCAGTCGGCGGCCGCAGCCTCGTCGGGGAACGCGACCCAGAGGGAACCGAGTACGTCCTCGCCCGCCCTGATGACCACGGCTGTGCGCGGCAGATCGCCGGGCCGGTGCTGGCGTACGACCGTGTCGCTCATCCACACCTCCCGGTTCAGGTGATCGGCGAGCGCGTCCTCGGGCACCCGCCTGCCCAGGATCCCGCGCCGCCGGGTCTCGTCGATGGGCTGGTCGGGCAGGTTCGAGTAGGCGACCACCACCTGCTGGGTATCCATGATCGCGACTGCGCCGCCGACGATTCCGGCGACCGCGTTGGCCAGGGAGAACAGGTCGCCGCCCGTGGTCCCGCCGCCGCCCGGTTCCGCGACCGCCCGGCGCGCGGCCAGGATCGTCGTGACCAGGCGCTGCACCCGCGTCCACGGCACCCGCGGATCGACGGCCAGGACGGGGACTCCGGCCGTGGCGACCTGCGCCGACACCTCCGGTGGCGGGGGAGTGGGGCACTTGACGGCGAGTGCGCAGGACCGGTCCGCCGCCGTCCCAAACGCGGCACCCAACGCCTCGCGGTCGGCGATGTCCAGGCCGACCCCGAGCAACAGGTGTCCGGGCGCGATGGTCGCAAGCGCCTCCGGGTGGTCCAGCAACTCGGCGCCGGTGACGCGCCACTCAGCCGCGGCGCCGTCGGACAGCAGGCTGATGACACCGCCTCGCAGGGCCTCGACGAGCTGCTCGAGGGGCATCGCGGTCATGCCGGCCTCCGTTTCAAAGGGATGTCGGAATCTACATCACACAACGTCCGCGAGTGGAGGCACCGACATTGTTGCGGGCCGTGAGGCGGCGCATGCTCGCTGCGAACGGTCACACCAGCCCACGACCACACCCGAAAAGGAGGTGCGACGGCGTTGTCGCATCCACCCGCATCTCCGCCGCGCGGCCGGCCACCGCGGATCACCGTCGTGGGCCCGGGCGCCGTCGGCGCCACCCTCGCCGGGGCGTTCGCCGCCTCGGGCGCCGAGGTCTGTCTGCTCGGACGGCCGGGCCCGCACCTCGACGCGATCGCCGCGCACGGACTCCTGCTGCGCGGCGGGGAGACGGACGACGGCCCGTCAACGGGAGCCGAGGTCCGTCACCACTTCCCCACCGCACACGACGCCGCGCGGCTCCCCGTTCCGGACCTGGCCGTCGTCTGCGTCAAGAGCCAGTACCTGCTTCCGGCCGCCCGCAGTATCCGCACCTGGGTCGAGCACGGCTCGGACGTGCTGGTCGTGGCCAACGGAGTGCCCTGGTGGCTGCTGTCCACCGCCGAGCACACCGGACAGGACCCCGTGCTGAGATCGGTCGACCCCGACGGGCAACTGCTACGGCTCCTGCCCGCCGAGCGGGTCATGCACGGGGTGGCGCACTTCAGCAGCGCGGTTGACGGACCGGGCCGGGTCACACAGGTCAGCGGTACCCGTCTGATCATCGGCGATCCGCTGGGCGGCGTCTCCCAGCGTGTCACACAGTGCGCCGAAGCCCTGTCCACGGGCCCCGTCCGCCCCGAACCCAGCCCCGACATCCGCCGGGACATCTGGGAGAAGCTCCTGGGCAACGTCAACCTCAACCCCGTCAGCGCGCTCACCGGCGCCACTGTCCTGGACATCCTCGACGACCCGGACGTACGCCAGGTCTGCGCCGCCATGTTCGACGAGACCGCGGCCGTCGGCAGGGCACTGGGCATCGAGAGCGCCATGACGGCCGACGACCGGCTCGACATCGCCCGCAAGCTCGGCGCGTTCCGCACCTCGATGCTGCAGGACGCGGACCGCGGCCGGCCCCTCGAACTCGACGCCCTCGTCGGTGCCGTACGCGAACTCGCGCGCCGCACCGGTGTCCCGTCCCCCTCCCTCGACGCGGTGCACGGACTGCTCGCCCTGCGCGAGCGGGTCCGGCGGCACGGCGAGCAGTCCGGCAGCTGAAGGAGCCCCGGTGCCACACCCCCTGGGGAACCCCCCAACGAAGATCATCGCTGCCCACCTCAACTTCCGCAGCCGCGCCGAGGAGCGCGGCCGGACCCCGGCCCACCCCTCCTATTTCCTCAAGCCGCCGTCGTCGCTGGCCGGCACCCAGGAGCCGATCATCAGGCCGCGAGGCTGCCGGCTGATGGGCTTCGAAGGCGAGATCGCCCTCGTCATCGGCTCGCGGGCCCGACAGGCGCGGCCGGAAGACGGCTGGCGCCATGTGCGCTGGGTGACCGCAGCCAACGACGCGGGCGTGTACGACCTGCGCCACGCCGACCGCGGCTCCAACCTGCGCTCCAAAGGCGCCGACGGCTTCACCCCGATCGGGCCACGGCTGCTGGACGCCACCGAACTCGACCCCGGCGGAATGCGGTTGAGGACATGGGTGAACGGCGAGGTGGTCCAGGACGACACGACCGACACCCTGCTGTTCCCCTTCGGTGAGCTGATCGCGGACCTGTCCCGACTGGTCACCCTGGAACCCGGCGATGTGATCCTCACCGGCACACCGGCCGGCGCGTCGGTGGCCGAACCGGGCGACGTGGTCGAAGTCGAGGTCGGCGACGGCCGGTTGAGCACGGGAGTGCTGCGCAACCCGATCGCCGACGCCGATCACGACCTGGAGCCGTGGGGCGCGCAGCCCAGGACCGACCGGGCCGAGGAGGAATCCGCCTACGGGGCCGGGTACGTGCCCGAGCCGCTGCTGGCCGAGGACGTTGCGGACGGACTTCGCTCGGTGGCCGTGGCGACGCTGAGCGCGCAGATGCGCTCGCGCGGTCTGCCGCACATGTCGATCGAGGGCGTGCGGCCGGTCAGTGGCACGGCGATGGTGGGCGTGGCCCACACCCTGCGCTATCTGCCGCTGCGCGAGGACCTGTTCAAGCGGTACGGAACCGGCATGAACGCCCAGAAGCGGGCGATCGAGGAGCTGCGCCCCGGCAACGTCCTGGTCATGGACGCCCGACGCGACGCGACCGCCGGCACCCTCGGCGACATCCTCGCGCTGAGAGCCGCCCGGCGGGGCGCGGCCGGTGTCGTCACCGACGGCGCCGTACGCGACGCCGCCGCCATCGCCGACCTGGGCCTGCCCGTCTACGCGGCAGGCAGCCACCCCTCCGTCCTCGGCCGCCGGCACGTCCCCTGGGACACCGGGGTGCCGATCGCCTGCGGCGGGGCTCTGGTGCAGCCCGGTGACCTGATCGTCGGCGACGCCGACGGCGTGGTCGTCGTACCGCCCGACCTCGCCGGGGAACTGATCGCCGACTGCCGCGAACAGGAACGGCAGGAGCGCTTCATCACCGAGCAGGTCGCCGCGGGCGAAAGCGTCGACGGCCTGTATCCGCTGGGTCCGGCCTGGCGGGACGCCTACGAGAACTGGTGCAAGGGAGAAACACAGTGAAGTTCCGCAGCGACCCGTCGGCCATCCGCGGGTCCATCGCCCCCGTCGTCACACCGTTCACCGAGGACGGCGCCCTCGACCACGACAGCCTGCGCGGCCTGATCCGCTTCCAGCTGGAGTCGGGCTCGCACGGCATCTCGCTCGGCGGCTCCACCGGCGAGCCGAGCGCGCAGAGCGTCACCGAGCGGATCGCCGCGATGCGCACGGCGGTCGAGGAGATCGGCGACCGGGTGCCCTTCCTGCCCGGCACCGGCTCCCACAAGCTCGACGAGACCCTGGAACTCACCGCCGCCGCCCAGGAGTTGGGCGCCGACGCGGCCCTGGTCATCACGCCGTACTACGCGCGGCCCACCCAGGAGGCCCTCTACCAGTGGTACGCGAGGGTGGCCCGGGAGTTCCCGGACCTGCCGATCGTCGCCTACAACGTGCCCTCACGCACCGCCGTCGACATCGCCCCGGACACGGTCAAGCGGCTGTTCACCGACTTCGACAACTTCGTCGGCGTGAAGGAGACCACGAAGGACTTCGAGCACTTCTCCCGCGTGCTGCACGCCTGCGGACGCTCGCTCCTGGTGTGGTCGGGCATCGAGCTGCTCTGCCTGCCGCTGATGGCACTCGGCGGTGCGGGCTTCGTGTCGGCCGTCGCCAACCTCGCCCCCGGCGCGGTGGCACGGATGTACGAACTGTGGGAGGCCGACGAGTTCGACGCGGCCCGCGACCTGCACTACCGCCTGCACCCGCTGGTCGACCTGCTGTTCGTCGAGACCAACCCGGCCCCCGCCAAGTGGGTCCTCGCCCAGCAGGGCCGCATCGCCTCCGCCCACGTCCGCCCGCCGCTGACGACACCCACCGAGGCGGGCCTGGCGAAGATCCGCGCGCTGCTGGCCGAGGGCGGCGACCTCACTGCACAGATCGGAGCATGACCATGAGCATCGAGAACCTGCCTCCCGTCATCCAGCACTGGATCGGCGGCGAGTGGGTCGACAGCACCGACGGGCGGACGTTCCCCGTGGCCGATCCGGTGACCAACACGCCCTACGCCAAGGCCGCGGCCGGCGGTCCGGCCGACGTCGAACGGGCGGTGGCCGCCGCCCGGTCCGCCTTCCCCGCCTGGTCGTCCCTCGGCAACCGGGAGCGTGCCCACGTTCTGGTCAGGATCGCGGACGCCGTCGAGGCCCGTCACGACCGGCTCGCCGCCTTCGAGTCGTACGACTCCGGCCTCCCGATCACGCAGGCCCGCGGCCAGGCGCGGCGGGCCGCCGAGAACTTCCGCTACTTCGCGGATGTCATCGTGGCCCTCGGTGAGGAGGCGTTCCGGCAGGGCGACGACCAGTTCAGTTACGTGGTGCGCACACCGGTGGGAGTCGCCGGGCTGATCACTCCCTGGAACACCCCCTTCATGCTGGAGAGTTGGAAGCTCGCGCCCGCTCTGGCGTCCGGCTGCACGCTGATCCTCAAGCCGGCCGAGTGGACCCCCCTCTCCGCGTCGCTGTGGCCGGAGATCTTCGAAGAGGCAGGTGTGCCCGCCGGGGTGGTGAACATCGTCCACGGCATCGGCGAGGAGGCGGGCCAGGCACTGGTCGACCACCCGGACGTGCCGCTGATCTCCTTCACCGGCTCCTCCGACACGGGCCGGCACATCATCCGGTCCACCGCCGAGCACCTGAAGACGGTGTCGATGGAGCTGGGCGGCAAGTCCCCGGCCGTCGTCTTCGCCGACGCCGACCTCGAAGCCGCCCTGGACTCGGTGGTCTTCGGGGTGTTCTCCCTCAACGGGGAGCGTTGCACGGCCGGTTCACGCGTCCTCGTGGAGCGCCCGGTGTACGAGGAGTTCACCCGCCGTCTGGCGGAGCGGGCGGACGCCGTCCGCGTCGGGCCGCCCTCCGAACCGGCCACCGAGGTGGGCGCGCTGGTGCACCCCGAGCACTACGAACGCGTCCTTAACTATGTCGAGATCGGCAAGAAGGAGGCCCGCCTCGTCGCCGGCGGCACCCGGCCCGCACACCTCGCCGACGGCAACTACCTCCAGCCGACCGTCTTCGCCGACGTCCCCCGTGACGCCCGGATCTTCCAGGAGGAGATCTTCGGCCCCGTGGTCGCCGTCGCTCCCTTCGACGACGAGTCCGAGGCCGTCGAACTCGCCAACGCCACCCGGTTCGGCCTCGCCGCCTACATCTGGACGTCGAACCTCAAGCGCGGCCACCGCATCGCCCACGCCGTCGAGTCCGGCATGATCTGGATCAACTCCCACAACGTCCGCGACCTGCGCACGCCCTTCGGCGGCGTCAAGGCCTCCGGCGTGGGCCGGGAGGGCGGCGCCCACTCCATCGGCTTCTACACCGAGTCGAAGATCGTCCACGTCGCCCTCGGCGACGTTCACACCCCCCGCTTCGGAGCCGCCTCGTGACCGCGCCGGATGTGATCCGCTCCGCCTACGCTCAGCTGGCCGTCACCGACCTCGCCGCCTCCCGCTGGTTCTGGGTCGACATGCTCGGTTTCCACGTCCAGTACGAGGACGCCGGCACCCTGTGCCTGCGCGGCACCGACGAGTTGACCCACCACTCCCTCGTCCTGCGCAGGGGCGAGCTCGCTGCCCTCGACCACATCGCCTACCGGGTCCGCACCCCCGAGGACGTCGACAAGGCGGAGAAGTTCTTCCGCCGACTCGGCCGACCGGTGCGGCGCGTGCGGAAGGGCGAGGGCACGCCCGGTGTCGGTGACGCCGTCCGCGTCATCGACCCGCTCGGCTTCCCCGTCGAGTTCTTCCACGACATCGACCGCGCCGAGCGCCTCATCCAGCGCTACGACCTGCGCCACGGCGCCGAAGTGGCCCGCCTGGACCACTTCAACATCTGCACCCCGGATATCCCCGCCGCCTACGCCCACTACAAATCACTGGGCTTCGGCTGCTCGGAGACGATCGAGGGCGACGAGCACGAGCTGTACGCGGCGTGGATGTACCGCAAACAGACCGTCCACGACGTCGCTTTCACGGGCGGCGCCGGGCCCCGACTGCACCACCTCGGCGTCGCCACCCACGAATCGCACCAAGTCCTGCGCGCCGCCGACCTGTTCGGCTCCCTGCGCAAGGAGCACCACATCGAACGCGGCCCGGGACGGCACGGCGTCTCCAACGCCTTCTACCTCTACCTGCGCGACCCCGACGGCCACCGGGTGGAGATCTACACCTCCGACTACTACACCGGCGACCCCGACCACGAGACCTACCGCTGGAACGTCCACGACGACCGCCGCCGCGACTTCTGGGGCAACGCCGTTATCGAGGCCTGGTACAAGGAAGCCACCCCGGTCCTCGACCTCGAAGGGAGCCCGCAGCCCGTCACCGACGCCGTGCTGGACGAGTCCGCCGTGCAGGTCGGCGCGGACGGCCTCGGCTGACCCACCGACGCGCTGACGTGCGGGTCGGTCAAGCAGCGACGCGAGGGGAGACCGCGGGCCGCCTTCGAGTCCCGTTCAGGCAGCGGTGATACGGGCGTTGACCTTCCGCATCCAGTCCCGGTCGGTGTGCCACATGGGGTGGTGCGGGGCCGCGTTCGAGGTCAGGACGACGCCCTGGAACCCAGCCGTGAGGCAGCGGTCCACGACGAACTCGGCGATGTCCTTGCCGACGGCGTCCTCCTCGAAGCGCGTCAGGAGCGGGGTGTAGCCCACGACGCCTTCGCCGAGGACGGCGGGGATGCCGCGGCTGCGGGCGAACTCGGTGACGGAGTCGACCCATTGGGCCAGGGTCTCCCGCATGGCCTGCCGGTGCGCCGGATAGTTCTCGTAGAGCCACAGGTCCCAGCGGTCCGGGTCGACCCAGTCGTGTGCGTAGAACAGTTCGCGTGGGATGCCCGTGGCGGCCAGCCGCCAGGGTTCGTCCGGCTGGTAGTCGTCGAAGGCGGGCGCGTCGGGGCGCAGCATGGCGGCCAGTTCGGGGGTCGGCCAGGTCGCCGTCTCGGGCGCCGCCTCGGTGCCGTGGCCGAGTCCGACCGCCTCGTAGAGCGCGCCGAGCACGCCGTAGACGTAGAAGTGGAAGTGCGCGATCTGCGCCTGCTCCGGCAGGTCGTCGAGTTCGCCGGGCCAGGGCTCGCCCAGTGAGTAGGTCGCGGGGACGGCGGGGTGGCGTGTCTGCAGCAGTTTCACGGCGCGTTCGAGGGGTCCGCGCAGCCGGGCGTAGTGGCCGGGGGTGCCGTCCGCCGGTACCAGGTCGCAGTTGTCGACCTCGTTGTGCACCTCGACGTAGGCGACGGGGTCGGCCAGTCCGCGCTCGTCGAGGAAGTCCAGCAGGTCTGCGAGGGCTCCGGCCACCGCCTCGGCGCGGTCCGGGCCCGGAACTTCGGCCAGGGCGCGGTGCCAGGCGTCGGTGTCGGCGAAGCTCGGGGACTGCTGGTACTCCCACGAGGACAGGATGACCTTGCAGTCGTGCCGGGCCGCGGCCTCGAAGAGTTCGACGAGCCGTCGGCGGCCGTCCAGCGGGTAGCCGCCGCGCACGTCGTACCAGCGGGTGCGCTGCCCGAACTGCTCGCCCAGGCCGTGGACCTGGATGGAGTCCGGGTCGGGGACGCGTCCGGAGAACAGCAGGAAGGGCATGGCGCAGATGCGCACGGTGTTGAATCCGCGGTCCACCGTCTCGGCGAAGGCGCGGTCGAGGTCGGCGAACGGCTCGCCGGGGCCTGCCTGTGTGTACCAGCTGAAGTCCCACAGGGTGATGGCGAGTCGGCCCGTGGCTGCGGGCGCGGTGGATTGCTGCTGTGCGGTCATGAGGTCACCCGTCGTTCGTGTGCGGTAGGACGCCGTCGGCGGCTCGACGGCACCCACGCTAGCTCAATTCATTATTTATGAATAATCCTTGACGAGGGTGAGGGGGTTGTCCAGGCTGTGGGGCGGACGAATACGTACGTGCACCTAGGAGCCGCCTGTCATGACCGAATCTCTCCGCCCGTCCCGGCGCACTGTCGTCACGGCGATCGGCGCGGCCGCCGTAGTCGCGCTCCCTGCCTGGCCGGAGACGGCGCGCGCGGCAGACGGCACGTCCGGCGCCGCCGCGAACGGCCCCGTTCTCGACTCCCACTCGGACACCGAGCCCTCCGGCACACATGTGCGCGCGGTCGGCGGCACCAACGTCGTCTTTCAGTACGGCGCGGTGCTTCCCTCCTTCGACGGCTGGCGCACCCACGAGCCGACCCGCGACTACCTGTCCCTCGACAAGCGATGGCGCTTCCGCTTCGACCCCGCCGACCAGGGACTCGGCGAAACCTGGCAGTCCCCGCACCACGACGACAGGGCCTGGGACCTCATCGACGTCCCGGCGGCCTGGGACCTGCTGAACACCCCCGGGTTCGGTTCGCAGACCGCTCCCTTCGGCAAGGGCACGGCCTTCGCCGACGGCTACGCCTGGTACCGCACCACCGTCGACGTGCCCGCGTCCTGGCGTGCCCGCCACGTCCGCCTCGCCTTCCTGGCGGCCGGCTACAGCGCCGAGATCTGGCTCGACGGCACGTATCTCGGCAAGCACGAAGGCGCCAACTCGCCCTTCGCGCTTCCCGCGACGACGGCACTGCGCCCAGGCACCTGTCAGACCATCGCCGTGCGGGTCTTCCGTCGGGCGAGCTACACCGACTACACGTCCGCGACCCCGCAGCCCGTCACCGACGACCACGAGCTCCCGTACAAGCCCGTCGACTACTGGCCCTACGCCGGCCTGACCCGGTCGGCCTGGATCGAGGCGGTCCCGCAGGTCACCATCGCCAAACTGCTCGTGTCCGCCGCGCACGGGCGACTCGAGGCACACGCGGTCGTCGAGAACCACGGTGCCTCCGACTTCGACGGCCGGCTCACCCTGGATCCCGGCCGGGACAGCGGCGCCCGGCCCACCGTCGTCGGGGCCCGGATCGCGGCCCGATCGGCGGGTGTCGTGCGTGTCGCGCTCCGCATACCCGGCCCCCCGCGATGGAGCCCGGCCTCGCCGCACACGCTCACCGCCCGCGCCACCCTGACCGCCGGGCGGCACTCGGGCCCGCGGGTGGACACCCTGTCCACCGTCTACGGCGTGCGTGAACTGGCCGTCCTGAACGCGCAGTTGAGGCTGAACGACCGGCCTCTGTTCCTCAAGGGCCTCAACTGGCACGAGGAGACGGCCGCGCACGGCAGGGCGATGACACCGGCCGAGTACGACCGGGAACTGGGCCACATCACGAAACTGGGCGCCAACTTCGTCCGCAACTGCGTCTACAACCGTCACCCGTACGTCTACGACTGGGCGGACGAGCACGGCGTGCTGGTGATGGACGACATCGACACCATGTGGCTCAACACCGCCCAGGAGAAGCTGCAGACCGAGCGCTACGGCCTCGCCCGCGCCCTGGCCCTGACCATGGCGTGGAACCAGCACAACCACCCCTCGGTGATCCTCTGGGGACTGCAGAACGAGTCGGAGATCGACGCCGGCGGCGCCCCGGTCTACCGTGCCTGGCTCGCCGACCTGAAGGCGGCCGTGAAGTCGGTCGACCTCACGGCCCGCCCGGTGACCTGGGCCTCCAACACCAGCAACGACCCCGCCTTCGACCTGGCCGACGTGATCGGGTTCAACGAGTACTTCGGCTACTTCTACGGCAAGGACGCCGACCTCGGCCCCACGCTCGACGCGGTGCACGCGAAGTACCCCGACAAGCCGATCCTGATCACCGAGAACGGCACCTGGTCCGTGGCCGGCACCCACGGACCCGACACCACGCAGGGTACTGAGGAGTGGCAGGCGGCGAGCTTCAGCGCGCACTGGGAGCAGGTGACCGCTCGCAGCGCGTTCGTCGCCGGGTTCACCTACTGGGTCCTCAAGGACTACAAGGAGCGGGCCGGGTACAACCAGGACTACAACGGGATCTCCGTGATGGGCCTGCTGACGTTCGCGGAGGAGCGGCCCAAGCTGGTCTACGACGTGTTCCGGAAGACGGCGGTGCCGCGCGGCGAGTGAGCGTCGAACGGCGGAAGGGGGGAGGGGCGGTCCGCCCCTCCCCCCGTCCGCCGTCGAACTCTCGGCCACGGACACAGCCGGGTACAGGGCTGTCTCTTATACACAACTGTAGCTGCC
>NZ_JBHVYZ010000096.1:0-22813 GCF_042880295.1 Streptomyces sp. NPDC058307 | reverse complement strand
GACAGCATCACCCGCCCCGGGCAGTGGAACCCGGCGCCCACCCGACGCGACAGCCTGGCCACCGGCCTGCCCGGCACCAGCTCCGGAAAGCAAAAGGGTCCACCGACTCCGTCGGCGGACCCTAACGAAAGATCGAGACTGGGCTCCAACGGATACACGAGGCGGTGTTTGACGACTACTCCAAACTTTGGGGACCGGTCCCGGGAATAAACACTAAGGTCGGCGATCTCGCCTGCGCCTGACGCCCACCTCCACCTTCCGGAGCCTTGGATGATCTTTGGTATCCCCATCTTGTGCATCTTCGCCTGGATGGCCTGGTCGGTCTTTCGGATGAGTCACCTGGCCCCCTGGCGTCAGTGGCTGCCTGCGATACTGCTTGCGGCTGCTGTGTCCTCCTGGCTTCTCATCGGGGCTTTCGGTGCCTCCGACTTGCTGCTGTTGTATCTACCCATCTGCCTCTCACTGGCATCGTGGGCCGTGAGTCTGCGAGAGCGCCGCGCGGCGAGCAAGCGCGAGCGTGTCGAGGAGCCCAACTGAGACCAGTCGGGTTCGTGTACTCGTGAATAAGAAGCCGTACCTCAACCGACCTTGGAACGTGTGGATCGAACGGAGTTCCTAGCCGGTGATCTTCCGGCGGTACGCGCGTGAAGCCAGGCGCGAGTGCCCGTTTGTGGTTGTTGCGAGGTGAGTTGAGGGCTTTGAGTTCAAGTCGGGCTAGCCTGACGGGCCCTGCTCGCTCGATGGTGAGGAGAGTAAGTTCCCACTCTGATAAACGCTGTTGATGTCCGCCCGCGCGTGTACTACAGGACCATCCAGATCGGCCCCGTCCTCTTCGAGCAAGCACCGGCGGAGGACGACATTGTTCAGATCCCCGGGGAAGGCGGCCGCATCACGCGGCACTCAACTCTGGCGACTGGGGGTTGACAGAGCAACGCTCTGAGCAGCGTCTTTACAGAAGTTCTTCCGTCTGGCAGAAGCCGTCTTGCCGAGCCGCGGCAAGCCTCGGGACCCTGCTTCCAACCACGGCACGCGGGGCGACGAAGCCCCGCCGACAGGGACGGGAACCCCATGCCTCACACCACCGCCTTCGCCAGGAACCAGTGGTACGTCGCCGCCTACAGCCACGAGGTGGGCCGCGAGGAGTTGCTCGGCCGGACGATCCTCGGTGAACCGCTCGTCTTCTACCGGACCGAGGAGGACGGCACGCCCGTCGCGCTCGCCGACCGGTGTGTGCACCGCCGGTTCCCGCTGCACGAGAAGCCGAGCCGGCTCGACGGCGACCGGATCGTGTGCGGGTACCACGGGTTCACGTACGACACCACGGGCACCTGTGTGTACGTGCCGGGCCAGAAGCGCGTACCGCGTACCGCGCGCGTCGCCTCCTACCCGGTCGTCGAGCTGGACTCCCTGATCTGGGTGTGGATCGGCGACCCAGCGCTCGCCGACGCCGACACCATCCCGCGCGCCAGGCACCTCGACTCCCCCGGCTGGGTCACCGTCCGCGGCATGGAGCCGATCGACGCCGACTACGGCCTCCTGGTCGACAACCTCCTCGACCTCTCCCACGAGACCTATCTGCACGGCGGTTACATCGGCACCCCCGAGGTCGCCGAGACGCCGATCACCACGGAGGTCGACGAGGGCGCGGGCATCGTACGGGTGAGCCGGCACATGGACGACGCCGCATGCCCGCCGTTCTACGCCAAGTCCACCGGCATCGAAGGCCGGATCACCCGCTGGCAGGACATCGAGTACCACGCGCCCTGCCTCTATCTGCTGCACAGCCGGATCGCCCCGGTCGGTGTGCTCCCCGAGGCCGACGGCAGCGACCCGAACGGCTTCCACACCGAGATCACGTACGCCATCACGCCGTCGAGCGACGGTCACGTGTACGACTTCTGGATGGTCTCGCGTGACTGGGCGACCGAGGACGCCGAGGTCACCGAGTTCCTGCGGGGCAACAACCACACCGTCGTCATGCAGGACGTCAACGCGCTCAACCTGCTCCAGCGGACGCTCGGCACCGAGCGCTCCGGTTACCAGGAGCTCAGCATCAACATCGACACCGGCGGTCTCGCCGCCCGCCGTATCCTCGCCCGTCTCGTCGAGGAGGGCGACAAGCCCGTGGAGAAGGTCCTGTGAGTGCGGGAGCCACCGGGGAGATCTACCGCATCGACTGGCTGCCCGGCACCGATGTCCTGCACGGCACCTGTCACTGCGGCCGCGAGCACACCTCGCAGGACCCGATCGAGATGTGGGAGTGGATGCTCGCGCACCCGAACGGGCACGCCCCGCAGGGACGCGAGACTGAAGGAAACGAGCCGCAAGGAAACAGCTCATGAGTGACGCGTACGAAGCCGAACTCGTCGTCGACCGCAGGGACCCGGCGGCCGACGGCGTGCTCGCCCTCACCCTGCGCCACCCGCTGGGCGAGCAGCTCCCGCCGTGGGAGCCCGGCGCCCACATCGACGTGGTGCTCGGCCCCGGCCTGGAGCGGCAGTACTCCCTGTGCGGCGACCCGGCCGACCGCACCGCCTGGCGGATCGCCGTCCTCCGCGAGCCTGCCGGGCGCGGCGGATCCGCCCATGTGCACGAGCAGTTGAGGCAGGGCCACAAAGTCCGGGTACGCGGGCCGCGCAACCACTTCGCCCTGCGGCCCGCGCCCCGTTACCGGTTCATCGCGGGCGGCATCGGCATCACCCCGATCCTGCCCATGCTCGCGGCGGCGGAGGCCGAGGGCGCCGAGTGGACCCTGCTGTACGGCGGACGGACGCGCCAATCCATGGCGTTCACCGAGGAGTTGGGCCGCTACGGGGATCGCGTGACCGTCGCTCCCCAGGACGAGACCGGGCTCCTGGACCTCGCCTCGGTGCTGGACGGCGTTCCCGAGGGCACCCTCGTCTACTGCTGCGGGCCCGGTCCGCTGCTCGACGCGGTGGAGGCGCGCTGCCCGGCCGGACTGCTGCACGTGGAGCGGTTCACGCCGAAGGCGCAACTGGAGGGCGAGAACACGGAGTTCGAGGTCGAACTCGCCCAGACCGGCACGACGGTCACCGTCCCTGCGGACGTCTCCGTGCTCGACGCCGTGCGCGCCTCCGGTGTCGAGGTGCTGTTCTCGTGCACCGAGGGCACCTGCGGCACCTGTGAGACCGACGTCCTCGACGGCACCCCGGACCACCGGGACTCCGTGCTCACGGACGAGGAGCGGGAGGCCGGGGAGACGATGATGATCTGTGTGTCCCGGTGCCGGGGGAAGAAGCTCGTGCTGGACCTGTAGCCATCCGGAGGTCGGCCTCGATGCCGGCGACCGTCTCCAGCAGCGGCGGCAGCAGATCCCGCCGTACCGCGGCGAGTGTCGTACGCCCCGCCTGTACGGGGATGTTGACCGCCGCCACCACCTCGCCGTCCCGGTCCCGCACCGGGGCGGCGATCGAGCGCAGCCCCTCCTCCAGCTCCTGGTCGACGAGGGCGTATCCCTGCCTGCGCACCCGCTCCAGCTCGGTCCGCAGCAGCGCGAGGGAGTCGATCGTGCGCGCGGTGAGCGGAGTCAACTCGACGCGCGCGAGGCGTACTTCGATCTCCTCCTCCGGCAGGTACGCGAGCATCACCCGCCCGACGGAGGTGACATGGGCCGGGAAGCGGGTGCCGACGGTGACCGCCACGGTCATGATGCGGCGCGCGGGCACCCGGGCCACGTACACGATGTCGTCGCCGTCGAGCACGCACAGGGACGACGACTCCCTTGTCCTGTCGACGAGTTGCTCCAGATGCGGTTCGGCGATCTGGGCCAGCGAGAAGCTCGACAGGTAGGAGTAGCCGAGTTCGAGGACGCGTGGGGTGAGCCGGTAGGTGCGGCCGTCGGCGCGGACGTATCCGAGATCGGCCAGGGTCAGCAGGAAGCGGCGGGCCGCCGCGCGGGTGAGTCCACAGGCGCGGGCGACCTCACTGAGGGTCAGTTCCCGGTGGTCGGCGTCGAAGGAGCGGATCACGGCGAGGCCGCGCTCCAGGGAGCGGACGAAGTGAGGGGCGCGGTCTGCTTCGGGCATCGTCGCCTCCGATGAGCAACTGTCAACAATATTGTCAGCCAAAGGTGTTGACCCGACCCCCGAGAGCCCCATACCTTTCGCCCTGAGCACCACTGTGCGGTCTGCGCACACCTGTCGGAACAACAAGTCTGCACAGGAGGAGCCATGCGTCGTCTGTTAGCCGCCCTCGCGGCCGGAGCGTTCCTGGTCACCGCGTCGGCCTGTGGTTCGTCCGACGACTCGGGGGGCTCGGACTCGGGATCGTCGTCCGCCGGCACCACCACCGTCAAGCTCGGCCTGATTCCGATCGTCGATGTCGCGCCGGTCTATCTGGGCCAGAAGAAGGGCTTCTACGACAAGCACGGCCTGAAGCTGGAGATATCGAACGCGGCCGGCGGCGCGGCGATCGTGCCCGGGGTCGCCAGCGGGCAGTTCCAGTTCGGTTTCTCCAATGTCACCTCCCTGCTGATCGCACAGTCCTCCGGGGTGCCGATCAAGGCGGTCTCCAACGGCATCGCCTCAACGGGCGTGGAGGGCAAGGACTTTGCGGCCATCGCGGTGAAGAAGGGCAGCTCGATCACGTCCGCGAAGGGCCTGGAGGGCAAGAAGGTCGCCATCAACACGCTGAAGAACATCAACGAGTCCGCGGTGCGCGAGTCGGTCCGCAAGTCCGGCGGCGATCCGGACAAGGTGACGTTCGTGGAGCTGGCCTTCGACCAGATGCCGGCCGCGCTCGACGGCGGCCAGGTCGACGCGGCCTGCGCGGTCGAGCCCGCGCTCGCCACCATCAAGAGCCAGGGCGGCCAGGTGATCGCCTCCCCGCTGGTGGACGTGGCCAAGGACACCACGGTCGCCATGTACTTCACCTCGACGCGCTACCAGCAGCAGCACGCCGACGTGGTGAAGAAGTTCCAGGAGGCCACCGCC
Organism: Streptomyces sp. NPDC058307; assembly: GCF_042880295.1. NCBI lineage: Bacteria > Bacillati > Actinomycetota > Actinomycetes > Kitasatosporales > Streptomycetaceae > Streptomyces > Streptomyces sp. NPDC058307. The sequence goes on along the minus strand of NZ_JBHVYZ010000096.1, from coordinate 17,861 downwards.
GAGTCCCTGGCCTACGCGGACGCCCACCCGGACGAGGCACGTCAGATCATCACGACGTACACCAAGATCCCGGCGGCGGTGCTGGCGCAGGTGACCCTGCCGAAGTGGCCGGCCGAGCCCAACAAGGCCTCCATCGAGGCGCTGGCGAAGCTGGGCCAGAGCGACGGGTTCTTCAAGAAGACCCCCGACGTGGACGCGCTCCTTCCGTGAGGTTCCAGAACGCGGCGCTGGGCGCCGCCGGGCTCGCGGCCTTCCTCGCCCTGGGTGAGGCGGTGCCACGGCTCGGTCTGGTCAAGGAGGAGTACTTCCCGCCGACCAGCCGGATCGCGCGCGCCTTCGCCGACGAGCTCTCCGACGGCACCTTCTGGACGGCGCTCGGTGACACCCTCACCGGCTGGGCCCTGGGCCTGGCCATCGCCGCCTCGGCGGGGATCGTCATCGGCGTGATCATCTCGGTCGTGCCGTATCTGCGCGAGGCGACGGCCTCGACGATCGAGTTCCTGCGCCCGATCCCCTCGGTCGCCCTCATCCCGCTGGCGGTGCTGCTGTACGGCAGCGAACTGCGCTCGGTGCTGTTGCTCGTCGTGTACGCCAGTTTCTGGCAGGTCCTCATCCAGACGCTCTACGGCGTCCAGGACGTCGACCCGGTCGCCGACGAGACGGCCCGCTCGTACGGTCTCGGCACCTGGGCGCGGATCCGGCACGTCCTGTGGCCGACCGCGCTGCCGTATGTGATGACCGGGGTGCGACTGGCCGCGGCCGTCGCGCTGATCCTCGCCATCACCGGTGAACTGGTCATCGGGGCGCCGGGGTTGGGCGCCCGGATCGGGGTGGCGCAGAACTCGCAGGCGGTGCCGGAGATGTACGCGCTGATCGTCGTGACCGGCCTTCTGGGGCTGCTCATCAACGTCGGCGCGCGTACCGTGGAGCGACGGGCGCTGGCCTGGCACCAGTCGGTGCGCGGGGAGGTGGCGGTGTGAAGCGACTCGCTCTGCGGCTCTTCTTCGTGCTCGCGCTGCCCGCGCTGCTGGTCGTGGTCTGGTGGCTGGCCTCGGACGGCAGCACCGACGTCTTCTGGCCGCCGCTGCGCACGATCCTCAAGACCTTCCCGGACGTGTGGACCGCCGACCGCCTGCGCGACGACGTCCTGCCCAGCCTCTGGCGCCTGGCGGCCGGTTACGCGCTGGCGGCCGTCGTCGGAGTCGCGGTCGGCACGGTGATCGGCTCCTACCGGCGGGTGCGGGCGGTGTGCGAACCGGTCCTGGAGTTCCTGCGGGCGGTCCCGCCGCCGGTCCTGATCCCGGTCATCATGCTGTTCGCGGGCATCGGCGACACCATGAAGGTCACCGTGATCGCGAGCGGCTGCGTCTGGCCGGTCCTGCTCAACACCGTCGAGGGCGTACGCGCGGTCGACCCGGTGATGCTGGAGACGGCCCGCTCCTACGGCATCACCGGCCCCTCGCGCCTGCGCGACCTGGTGCTGCGCTCGGCCAGTCCGCAGATCTTCGCCGGCCTGCGCCAGGCACTGTCGATCGGCATCATCCTGATGGTCATCAGCGAGATGTTCGCGGCCAGCAACGGCATCGGCTTCACCATCGTCCAGTTCCAGCGCAGTTTCGCGGTCCCCGACATGTGGACCGGGATCCTCGTCCTGGGCCTCCTCGGGTTCGTCCTCTCCGTCGTCTTCCAGCTGGTCGAGCGGCGGGTCCTCGCCTGGTACCACGGCCTGCGCGCCTCGGCCCGGCGGTCCCCGTGAACGACCCGAACGTGAAAGGGCGGTCCATGCACCCGCTTCTCGACGTGTCCGGCCTGAAGAAGGTCTACGAGGGGTCAGGCCGCCGCGTGGAGGCGGTACGCGATCTCACCTTCACCGTCGACGCGGGCGAACTCGTCTGTCTCGTCGGCCCCTCGGGCTGCGGCAAGACGACCCTGCTGAAGTGCATGGGCGGGCTGCTCACGCCGACGGCCGGCGAAGTCCACCTGTCGGGACGCAAAGTGACCGGTCCCCCGCCCGGGATGGCCTTCGTCTTCCAGGAGTACGGCCGCAGCCTCTTTCCCTGGATGCGCGTCGCCGACAACGTCGAACTCCCCCTGAAGCAGAAGAACTTGACCAAAACGCGACGCCGGGAGCTGGTCACCGACGCACTGGAGTCGGTGGACCTCTCGGACGCCGCCTCGGCGTATCCCTGGCAGCTCTCCGGCGGGATGCAGCAGCGTGTCGCGATCGCCCGCGCCCTCGCGTACGAGCCCGAAGTCCTGCTGATGGACGAGCCGTTCGCGGCCGTGGACGCCCAGACCCGCGCCGACCTGGAGGATCTCGTACGACGACTGTGGCGGGAGCGCGGCATCACGATCCTGTTCGTCACCCATGACATCGACGAGGCCGTGTACCTGGGCGAACGCGTGATCGTGCTGTCCGCCTCCCCCACGGTCGTACAGGAGCAGCTGAAGGTCGATCTGCCGGACGAGCGGGACCAGATCCACACGCGGGTGGCCCCGCGCTTCGCCGAACTGCGCACCCATGTGTACGAGCAGATCCAGGCGGCCAAGCGCGGGGTGGTGCGGGACGCTCCGGTCACGAAGTCCGATACGCCTCCACTTCACTGAACTGTCCGGCCGGCCAGCCGGTGTTCGCGCTCACCGACAGGCGCAGATACCGCACATTGGTGCCGGGCAGCGTGACGGTGGCCGTGTTGCCGGTCGCCGGGTCGAAGCGGTAGCCCTGGGCGCCGACGACGGTGTTGAAGGTGCTGCCGTCGGTGCTGCCCAGCACGGTGACGGTCTGGGTGCGGGCCTGCCAGGCGCTCTGCGGAGGCAGCTTCAGCACCAGCCTGCGCACCGGCTCGGCCGCTCCCAGGTCCACCGTCCAGGACTGCGGGAAGGCGTTGTTGGCGGACTCCCAGTAGCTGTTCGCGTCGCCGTCGACGGCCTTGCCGGGCGTGTAGACGTCCTGGGAGCCGCTCGCGGTGGCCGGACGGCCCTTGGCGAGGTTGCGGTTCGGGTCCGGGTCTGGGTTGCCCTGTCCCGGCTGCGGCCAGGTCGAGCAGTCCGACCAGGTGCTGCTCCAGCCGGAGTTGTTGCCGCCGTCGGTGAGGGTGAAGATGCCGGAGCTCGCGGGGTAGGGGCAGTTGTAGACGCCTGCCGCACCCACCGAGGTGGCCGTGACATTGCGGAAGGTGGCGGCGCCCTGGGCCTCCGCCTGCACGACGACCGTACCGGTGCCGCGGACGGTCGCGCCGTCCACGGCGACGTTGCGGACCGGGTACCCCTGTCCCCCGCCGGAGACGAACTCGAAGGCGCTGTACGGGCTGTCGGTGATGGTCGTGTTGGTGATGTTCACCGTGGCGTTGATGGCGCTGTCGTACGAGTCGACCCGCAGTGCCCCCATCGGGTGGTTCCAGTTGGGGTTCATCGCGCCGGTGCGGACGAGGGTGTTGCCGTCGACCGTGATGGTGCCGGACAGCGGGGAGAACGGGTCGAGGAACTTCTGGTTGGAGATCGCGATACCGCTGCCGAGGGCGTTGGTGTCGGAGACCAGGTTGTTCCTCACCGCGATGTCGGTACCGCCGTAGATCGCGATGCCGTTGGCGAGGTTCGGCTGGGTGACGGTGTTGTTCTCGAAGCTGCTGTTCGTGTCCGGCGCGTACAGGGACCACATGGCGAGCGCGTCGTCGCCCTGGTTGCGCAGGAAGTTGTTGCGGACCCGCACCCCGCGGGCGTTGCCGTTGAGGTTGAGGCCGTCGGCCGTCGTGTCGAGGAAGCGGTTGTTCTCCACGACGAGGTTGTCGTTGTTCCCCGTCAGCCAGAGGCCGACCTTCAGGTGCTGGAGCCACATCCCGGACACCGAACTCCCGGTGCCCAGGGAGCCGTTGACGAAGTTGTCCGGGTTCGAGTCGACGCGCTCGGTAACCTCGCCGACCACCGCGAAGTCCTTGATGTGGACGTTCCCCGAGGAGCCGGACTGGTCGATGAAGCGGGAGGAGTGCACGACCGAGTGCCAGCTTCCGGCGCCCTGGAGGGTGACGTTCTGGACGCCGCTGAGCGCGGACGTCAGCCGGTAGTCGCCCGGCGGGATCCAGACCACACCCCCTTGGGCGGCGGAGATCGCGTCCCGGAATGCCTGGGTGGAGTCGCCGTTCCCGGTGGGGTCGGCGCCCTTGGAGGTGACGGACACGGACCCGGCGGGCTGACCGGCGGCCGCCGCGACCTGCTCGAAGTCGGCCACGTCCACGGTGACCTGGGTGCCGGTCGACTCGAAGGCGACCTTGTCACCGGCCTGGACGTCCCGGCCGAGCAGGAGGCGGGCGTTGTCGAAGAAGTGGTGCGTCCTGGCGCCGGCGATCCAACCGGTGTCGACGTACGAGTACTTGGAGGTCACCGGGAGCGTCTTCGCGAGCCTGGTGCCGTTGACGTAGACGTTCAGCGTGCCCGACTGGCCGTCGGGGACGCTGCAGGCGACGTTCACGGCGTTGGCCGCGCGCGGCACGGTGAACTCGACGCGCTGGCCCGAGCCGAGCCGTACCGCCTGCCGCCCGGACGCCTCCGAGGCGAGCGTTCCCTGGGTGTAGTCGGGGCCGATCCTCGTGCCGGTCGTGGTGGCGGACTCGGCCTCGACCGAGGTGAAGGGCAGGGTGGCGCCCGCGGCCGCGTGGGCGGTGGGGGCCGTGGCGGTGAGGAGGCCGGCGGAGAGGGCCACCACCATCGTTGCTGGCATGCCCCTGACAGATCTGCGCATGTGCTGATCCCTTCGTGTGGGGGTGCTGCGGTCTCAGCCCCGTAGCCAGACCGCGGTGTCCTTCGGCAGTCGACCCTCGGAGTCCAAGGGGCCGCTGGAGAGAAGCAGTTCGGTGTGCTCGGGCAGGTCGGCGGGAGCGTCGGCGAGATTCACCACGCACCGGGCCTCTCCTGCGCGGGTGAAGGCGAGGACGCCCTCGGGGGCGGGCAGCCAGGTGAGCGGGCCGTCGCCGAAGACCGGCCGGATCCGGAGGGCCTCGCGGTAGAGGCTGAGCATCGACCCGGGGTCCGCCGCCTGCCGGTCGGCCGCGTACGAGGCCCAGTCGGCGGGCTGCGGCAGCCAGGGCTCGCCGCCGAACCCCGCGTGCGGCGCCCCGGCCGCCCACGGCAGCGGCACCCGGCATCCGTCCCGCCCGGGGTCCGTGCCACCGGAGCGGAAGTGCATCGGGTCCTCGATACGGTCGCGCGGGACGTCCGCCTCAGGCAGGCCCAGTTCCTCGCCCTGGTAGACGTAGACGGCTCCGGGCAGGGCGAGCGTGAGCAGGGCCGCCGCGCGGGCGCGCCGGGTGCCGAGGGCCAGGTCGGTCGGGGTGCCGAAGGCCTTGGCCGCGAAGTCGAAGCCGGTGTCCGTACGGCCGTAGCGGGTGACCGTGCGGGTGATGTCGTGGTTGCACAGCACCCAGGTGGCGGGGGCCCCGACCGGCGCGTGCTCGGCGAGGGTCGTGTCGATCGAGGTGCGCAGCCGCGCGGGGTCCCAGGGGCAGGACAGGAAGGAGAAGTTGAAGGCGGTGTGCAGTTCGTCGGGGCGCAGGTAGCGGGCGAAGCGTTCGGTGTCCGGGAGCCAGACCTCGCCGACGAAGACCGCGTCGCACTCATCGGCGACGGCCCGCCAGGAGCGGTAGATGTCGTGGAGTTCGTCGCGGTCGACGAAGGGGTGCGGGTCGGGGTGGAGAGCGAGGTCGGGCAGTTCGGGGTCCTTGGCGAGGAGGGCGGCCGAGTCGATGCGGACGCCCGCCACTCCCCGTTCGAACCAGAAGCGCAGGACGTCCTCGTGCTCCTGGCGGACGGCCGGGTGGGCCCAGTTGAGGTCGGGCTGTTGCGGGGTGAACAGGTGCAGGTACCAGTCGCCGTCGGGCAGCCGCGTCCACACCGGCTCGGCCGAGCCGACGAACTGCGACGGCCAGTCGTTGGGCGGGAGTTCACCCTGCTTGCCGCGTCCGCGCCGGAAGTGGAACAGCTCGCGTTCGGGGCTGCCCGGCCCCGCTTTCAAAGCCGCCCGGAACCAGGGGTGCTGGTCGGAGACATGGTTGGGCACGATGTCGACGATCGTGCGGATGCCCAGCTCTTGTGCCTCCGCGATGAGCTTCTCCGCCTCGGCGAGGGTGCCGAAGGCCGGGTCGATCGCGCGGTAGTCGGTGACGTCGTAGCCGCCGTCCTTCATCGGTGAGAGGTACCAGGGGCTGAACCACAGGGCGTCCACGCCGAGTTCGGCGAGATACGGCAGCCTGGCGCGGACTCCGGCGAGGTCGCCGGTGCCGTCCCCGTCGCCGTCGGCGAAGCTGCGGACGTAGACCTGGTAGATGACGGCTGAGCGCCACCACTCGGTGGGCTGTCCCACGGGGGGTCCCTTCTGTAGGCGGACGGACGGTGTCAGCCCTTCGTGCTGCCCGCGCTGATCCCGGCGACGATGTGCCGCTGGAAGACGAGGAACAGGGCGACCATCGGGATGCTGGCGATCACCATCGCGGCGATGAGCACGGTCAGTTGGATGTTCTGCGACAGCTGGACGAGGGCCACGCTGATGGGCTGCTTGTCGGTGTCGGAGAAGACCATCAGCGGCCACAGGAAGTCCTGCCAGACGGCGACCAGGGCGAAGATCGACACCACTCCGAGGACCGGCCGTGACATGGGCAGCACGATCGACCACAGGGTGCGCAGTTTTCCGGCGCCGTCGATCTCGGCGGCCTCCAGCACATCGCGCGGGAGCTGGTCGAAGAACCGCTTGAGCAGGTACAGGTTGAAGGCGTTGGCGACGGCCGGCAGCCAGATGGCCAGCGGGTCGTTCAGCAGTCCCAGGTCCGCCACGGTCAGGTACTTCGGTACGACCAGGGCCTGGGCCGGGACCATCAGCGTGGCGAGGATGCCGCCGAGGACCACCTTGCCGAAGACGGGCCTGAGCCGGGACAGGGCGTAGGCGGCTGCCGTGCACAGGACCAGCTGGAACGCCCAGGCACCGGCGGCCTGGACCACCGTGTTCCACAGGTGCTGCGGGAGCTGCATGAGGTCCCAGGCGTCGGTGTAGCCGCCGAGGTGCCACTGCTCGGGGACGAGGGTGGGCGGGGTGCGCGTCACCTCGTCCGGCGACTTCATCGCGCCGGTGACCATCCAGTACACCGGGAAGAGGAAGGCGAGCGCGAAGAGCACGACGACCGTGGCGAAGACGGTCCAGTAGAGGGCCCTGCCGCGCGGGCGGGCGAGCGTCGCCGGGGAGATCAGGGTGCGGGTGCTCATGCGAGGTCCCCTTCTCCGGACCGGGTCAGCCGCAGGTACACGGCGGAGAAGGCGCCCAGCAGCACCAGGAGCATGACGCTCAGGGCGCAGGCGCCGCCGAAGTCGTTGTAGAGGAAGGCGTACTTGTAGATCAGGTAGAGGACGGTGACCGTGGCGTTCTCCGGACCGCCGCCGGTGATCACGAACGGCTCGGTGAACACCTGCATGGTCGCGATGATCTGAAGGAGCATCAGCATGAGGATGACGAACCGCGTCTGAGGGATCGTCACATGGCGGACGCGCTGGAGGAGGCCCGCGCCGTCCAGTTCGGCGGCCTCGTACAGCTCGCCGGGGATGGACTGGAGGGCGGCGAGGTAGATCAGGACCGTGCCGCCCAGGTTGGCCCAGGTCGCCACGATCACCAGGGAGACGAGCGCGGTGTCGGCGCCGTTGGACCAGTTCGAGGTGGGCAGGTGCACAGAGCGCAGCGCCTCGTTGGCGAGGCCCGCTCCGGGGTCGTAGAACCACTTCCAGAGCAGGGCGCTGACCACCGGCGGGATCATGACGGGCAGGTAGACCACCACGCGGAAGAACGCCTTCGCGTGTCTGAGTTCATTGAGCACCAGCGCCATGACGAAGGGGACCGCGAAGCCGATGAGCAGGGCCAGCAGGGTGAAGGTGAGGGTGTTGCGCCAGGCGGCGGTGAACTCCGGGTCGTGCCAGACGCGGGTGAAGTTGGCGGTCCCGACCCATTCGGGCTCGGAGCCCGGCGTGTACTTCTGGAAGGCGATCACGACGGCGCGGATCGCCGGGTACCAGGAGAAGAGCGCGAAGCAGAGCAGTCCGCCGAGGAGGAAGCCGTAGGCGCGGGCCTGATCGGCGAGGCGGCGCCGCCTCCGGTCCCCTGCGGGAGGCGGCGCCTGTATCGGGGGTGCGGCGATGGCCGCGTGGGGCGGGCTGTCGACCGTCTTCATGGGGGTCAGCTCCGGGCCAGAATGCCGTCGATCTTGGTCGAGGCGTCCTTGAGGAGCTGGTCGATGTCGGCGTCCTTCTTGGTGAGGACGGCGGAGACGGCGCTGTCGAGGACGGAGTAGATCTGCTGGGCGTTCGGCGGCTCGATCTTCATCTTCAGGCTCTGGTTGCCGTCGAGGAAGGCCTGGTAGTTCTCCACGGGCACATTGGCGTTGGCCTTCTTGACCTGCTGGTCCTTGGCGTCGGCGGCGCCGGTGAACAGACGCGGCTCGGGGAGGCCGACCGGGGCGTCGGCCTTCTTGGCGCGGGCGTAGTCGCCGAGGAAGCCGGCGCCGGGCCTGAGGAACATGTGGTCGAGCCACTTCAGGGCCGCCCTGATCTGGTCGGGGCTCGCCTTCTTGTTGACCATGTAGCCGTCGCCGCCGATGAGCGTGCCCTTGCCGCCGGGCATGGGCGCGAGCGCGAGGTCCTTGTAGTCGCCGCCCTTCTCCTTGACCAGGATCGGGATGTTGTCCGGGGCGGAGAGGTACATGCCGAGCTTGCCCGAACCCATCATCTGCTGGGCGTCGTTGATGACGAGAAGCTGCTTGCTGCCCATGGAATCGTCGGTCCAGCGCATGTCGTGGAGGTTCTGGAGGACCGCGTGGCCCTCGGGGGTGTCGAGGCCGGCCTTCTTGCCGTCGGCGCTCACGACGTCGCCGCCCTGGGAGTACAGCTCGGCGGTGAAGTGCCAACCGCCCTGGTTCTGGGCGCTGTAGTCGGCGTATCCGACGGTGCCGCCACCGAGCGCGGCGATCTTCTTGGCGTCGGCGCGCACCTCCTCCCAGGTGGCCGGGGGCTGCTCGGGGTCGAGGCCGGCCTTCGCGAAGAGCTTCTTGTTGTAGATCAGGCCCATCGAGTAGCCGGTGCGCGGGATGCCGTAGATCTTGCCGTCGACCGTGTAGATGTCGCGGAGTTGCTGCTGGAGGGTGCCGTAGCTCTTCAACTCCTTGACGTACGGGGTGAGATCGGCCGCCTGGTTGATGTCCACGACGTGCCGGGCGTCGGTGAAGTACGTGTAGAAGACGTCCTCCATCTGCCCGCCGGCGAGCTTGGCGTCGAAGGTCTTGGGGTCCTGGCAGGGGAACGCGTCGTGCGCGACGACGTCGATGTGCGGGTGCTGCTTCTCGAAGGACGCGATGTCCTGCTCGAAGAACCGCCGGTCGACCTTGGCGCTCTTGGGCGGCATGCAGTTGACCGTGATGCGGGTCTTGCCGCTCGCCGTGTCGTCGCCCGATCCACAGGCGGAGACGGCGAGGGCAAGGGAACAGACACTGAGCGCGGCGACGGTACGGCGGTACCCGGTGCTTCTCATCGGTGGACCCCTCGTGGCAGGAGCGGTGGGCGCCGCACACTCAAGCACCGCCGACAACTGTCCGCAAGATGCCGCGCAGAATTTGAAATTATGCGACAGAGCGATGAGGGAGGGAGTCGATCACCGGCCGGGCAGCCGTGGGCGTGCCGGCCGGGCCGGCTGGGAGCTGACGGCCGTCTCCCGGGGGCGCACCGGACGAGAGCCGGCGCGCGCGGGTGCGTACCGCTCGGGCCGACCGGCGGACGAGGCCGCACCGGCAGCCGCCATGGGCTACGGCTGCGAGGTCATGGTGGACAGGGTCGTTCAGTCGCGAGGTGCTTGCGCGGTGGATCCCCGGACCACCAGCTCGGGCTCGAAGAGCAGTTCCTCGGGCGGTACGGCACTGCCGGCGACCTGCGCGTTCAGCAGCTCCACGGCGGCTCGGCCCATGGCCTCGATGGGCTGGCGGACGGTGGTCAGCGGGGGTTCGGTGCAGTTCATCAGGGCGGAGTCGTCGTAGCCGACGACCGACACCTGGCCCGGCACGTCGAGCCCCTTGCGGCGGGCGGCCCGGACGACGCCGAGCGCGAGGGGGTCGCTGGCGCAGATGAAGCCGGTGACCCCGCGGTCGATGAGCCGGGCGGCCGCCGCGTGCCCGCCCTCGATGGAGAACATGGCCCGCGCGACCCGCTCGTCGGGCAGCTCACCGAGCCCCCGCGCGGCGGCGAGCTTGCGTGCCGACGGGATGTGGTCCGCGGGTCCCAGCACGAGCCCGATCCGCTCGTGCCCCAGGGAGGCGAGATGCCGCCAGGCCTGTTCGACGGCGACCGCGTCGTCGCAGGACACGCCCGGGAAACCGAGGTCGTCGATGGACGCGTTGACCAGCACCACCGGGATGTTCCGGTCGGCGAGCCGCCGGTAGTGGTCGTGCGGCGCGTCCGCCTGGGCGTAGAGCCCGCCGACGAAGACGACACCGGAGACCTGCTGCTGCAGCAGCAGATCCACGTAGTCGGCCTCGGACACCCCGCCCTTGGTCTGCGTGCACAGCACCGGCGTCAGCCCGAGCTGGGCCAGCGACCCGCCGATGACCTCGGCGAACGCCGGGAAGATCGGGTTCTGGAGCTCCGGCAGCACCAGCCCCACGAGCCGGGCCCGCTCACCGCGCAACTGGGTGGGCCGCTCGTACCCGAGCACGTCCAGCGCGGATAGCACGGCCTGCCGGGTTCCCTCGGAGACCCCCGGTTTGCCGTTGAGCACCCGGCTGACCGTGGCCTCACTGACCCCGACCTTCTTGGCAACCTCGGCAAGTCGTCGCGTCATGCGCGCAAGAATAGCGCAAGAAATGCAAGTGGCTTGCGTAATGGGTCAACGACTGCGAAAGGGGGCCGGCCACTTGCGTATGGGGGCGGCCACTACTGACGGGGACCGGCCACTACTGACGAGGCGCCGTCGACGACCTGAACGCCGACGGTGCCCGTCAGGCCTCGGGGGTGGGCACCACCGTGAGGTGGGCCGCCGTGCGCCGCGGGCGGCGCCTGGTGGGAGCCGGGCGGAGCACCAGCGTCAGACGCGTGTAGCCGAGGTCGCGCAGGGTGCGCGGGGTCTCGTCCACGATCCGGCAGTCGGTGGCTCCCCAGCGCGGGTCGGGGTGCACCAGGGGGCGTACGGAGCCGTCGTGCTCCACGGCCTGTTCGCCGACCGCGCGGATCCAGTGCGGCAGGCCGTGCCGGTAGGCGGCGTCCATGATCGGGTCCTGGGCGATGTCCCGGCGGATCGCCTGGAGGCCGTGGTCGTGGCCGTGCCGCTCCACCGCGGCCGCGAAGTGCGCGAGCATCGGCAGACACCACCGCGACTCGTGATCGCCCAGGACGCTGCTCGCGTCGGGGTGGAAGAGGACGAACCGGAGGAAGTTGTCACCCGGCATGGCCGTCGGATGCGGACCCACGGCACGGAAAAGTGACGCGAAAGCGGTGTTGGCGAGAACGACGTCCCAGCGGTGGTCGAGGACGACGGACGGAAAGGGGACGGCTTCCAGGAGCGTGGTGTAGTCCTGAAGGTATGCCTGGGCTTCGAGCCCTTCGGGGACGGGCCGCAGTTCCGACCGCTGCCCACCTGCCTGATATGCCATCGGGAGGTCACCCCTCTTGCCTATGCGGCCTTCACGCGGCGCCTTGATCCTGCTTCTCCGGAGCAAGTCGTGTCAACTATCGTGGCATTCCGTGGCGGTTGACGGCTGAAATTGGCCACAGTTGTGGCGACACCTGGATGTGAGTTCGAACAACGGGCTACTCTCCGGGAAGTTCACGGCGACCGCCTGTGAGAAGTCGGGTGAGAGACGTAGGAGATCTGTCGGTGTCGGATGGCTTCGAGAGCCCGGACGGCGCGGCAACGGTCGTGCTGACGGCCGTCGTCGCCCGCGTCACCGCACTCGCCGACCGGCTCGGCGTGCCGCACGCGCAGGTCTTCGACACCGGCCGGCTGTCCGTCGCCTCCGGCGTCCCCGAACCCGTCGTCAAGGCCCTGCTGAGCGGGCGCCCGGCGGGTGAACCCGACGTCCAGGCGCGGTTCCTGCAGCGGCTGGACCTGTTGCGCCGCACCCGGCTGAAGCCCAACGGGCGCAAGTACACCCAGCAGGAGATCGCCGACGGCGCGGGCATGTCCCGGCAGCAGGCGGGCGCCCTCATCAACGGCGACCGGCGCCCCACCATGGAGCACTGCGACGCCATCCAGCGGTTCTTCCGTGTGCACGCCGGATTCCTTACGGCGGAGGACCCCGAGGCGCTCGCGGGGGCACTCCAGCACACCGAGCAGGAGCTCCTGCACAAGCTCGCCGACCGTGAGCGGGAGGCCGCGGCGGCCGCCCGCGACCCGCTGGAGCGGCTGCTGCAGGACCACGGCGTCCGCGGGATCGCCTGGCGGGCCGCGCAGCTGCCCACCGACCAGCACCGTGACAAGGTCGCCGAGTGGCTGGACATGCTCCTGGAGAGCGTCAAGCGGCCCGAGTCCTGATCCGGGAGAAAACTGTGGGCATCGGAAAGCACATGCGCCGCCTGAGCGGCGAGTTGGTGGCGGAGCTGGAACTCGACGCCCCGGCACGGCCCGAGGACCTCTACGGCGCCCTGTGCGACGCGATGAGCAGACGCCGGGGCCGCCCGGTCCACTTCCGTACGGCGCCCTTCCCGCCCGGCACGGCCAGCGGACTGTGGCTCGACATGGCCGACCAGGACCTCGTCGTCATCGAGGAACGTACCGCGCCCGACCACCAGTTGGTCATCCTCGGCCACGAGCTGTGGCACATGAACGCGGGCCACTGCTCCCACCACGTCGAGGGCGCCGCGGTCGCCGCCCGCCTCCTCCACGACGACGCCGACCTCCAGGCCACGGTCCGCAAGGTCGCCGCCCGCAGCCGCTTCGACCTCGACGACGAGCGGGAGGCGGAGAGCTTCGGCCTGCTGCTGGCCAGCAAGTGCCGGACCTGGCTGGCGGGTTCGCCGCTGCGCGGGCCGGCGCAGCGGGACCATCTGGCGGGGCGGATCGAGGTGTCGCTGGGGTATCTGGGGCCGCAGGGCTGAGAGTCCAGCGCGGCGACCGTCATGTGGCACTGCGCTCGCCGGCCTCCCTCAGCACGCTCCCCGGACCACCCTCGCGCAACAGCTCCCTCCAGTGGTCCCGGCTCCAGTCCGCCGGGGCGGTGGTGGCGGTGAACTCCTCGACCAGGGAGACGAAACGGGCGGGGTCGGTGTGGAAGGGGAAGTGTCCCGCGCCCTCGAAGATCTCCAGACGGCTGCCGGGCATCGCCTCGTGCGCCCCGAAGGCGTGCCGCACGGGCACCACGCTGTCCCGGTCGCCCCACAGCAGCAGGGTCGGCATGCCCTCGGTGAGATAGCAGCGGTCGAGCATGGTGACGACCTGGCCGCGCCAGTCGACGACCGCGCGCAGGGTGCGGATGAAGGCGTTGCGGGACGTCTCGTCGGGAAGGGCGTCGACGAGGTTCAGCAGGTCCGGGGCGTCCTGGCCGAGGTCGGTGTCCAGGAGCCTCATCAGGCGGACGGCGAGGCCCAGTTGGAGGCGCATGCCGGGCAGCCGCAGCGAGGACAGCATGAGGTGGGCGCCGGGCAGGGACACCAGCCGCAGCACGGGGTTGACCTCGCGGCCCACGCCGCCCGCGCTGACCAGGATGAGCCGCTCGGTGCGCTCGGGGAACTGGTAGGCGAACTGCATGGCCACTCCGCCGCCCAGGGAGTGTCCGACCAGGGTGGCCGACTCGATGCCCAGGGTGGTGAGCAGATCACGGACGCCGTTGGCGTACGCCGCCACGGAGTAGTCGGCGCGCGGCTTGTCGGAGTCGCCGTGGCCGAGCAGGTCGGGGGCGATCACGGTGTGGGTGCGGGCGAGGTCGGGAATCAGTTCGGCCCAGGTCGCCGAGGAGTCGCCGATGCCGTGGATGAGGACGAGCGGCGGTCCCTCACCCGCCATGCGGAAGGCACGGCGGTATCCGTGCACCATGCGGTACCGCAACTCCAGTTCTCCGTCGCCGACCGAGCGCAGCCGGACGGCGCGCACCGGGCGCCGTCGCGGGTCGTCGACCATGTGCTCGCCCTCCCGTCCTGGTGGCCGCCGTACCGCGGCCGAAAGCCCTTCCTCCCAGCGTAGGGCTGCTTTCCGCACGGGGATTTCGGTGAGGTTTCACCTCCGCTAAGCGGGCGAACGCACGGGCGCGGAAGCCGGATTGTCAGTGGGGGGCGGCAAGCTGGGGATGCACGCCCGTGCGGGGTGCGACCGACGTGCCCCGTCCGGGGGTGCGACCGACGCCGACTTGGGGAGAGCCGCCGATGCCCACCGCCGTACTGACCGACCGTGAGCGCACCGCCGTCCAGGCGTATCTGCGGTTGCTGCACACGGTCCGAGCCGCCTTCGACACCGCGGCCGGCCCACCCGACACCGCCCGACCGCCGGTCGTCCCGCCGTCGGTCCTCGCCGAGGCCGAACAGGCCTTGGCGGACGCGGGCCTCGCGGGCAACGAGGAGGCCTTCTTCAGGCTGCTGCAGAGTTGGTGTCCGCCGGAGTCCTAGCCGTACGACCCGCGCCGTGCGCTCAGGCGTGCGGCACGGTCACCGACGTCGCCACCAGGCCGCCCTGGACGGTCCAGTGGCCCTCCAGGACGCCGCGCCGCTCGCCGCCCACCAGGGGGCCGGGGACGAGGAGTTCGGCGCGCAGGGTGCCGCCGGCGGGCTGTCCGGGGTCGACCAGGATGTCTATGTCGGCCTCGGAGAAGTCCAGCCATGTGCCGGTGAGCGGGAACCACGCCTTGTAGACGGACTCCTTGGCGCTGAACAGCAGCCGGTCCCAGTGGACCAGGGGGTGCGCCACGGCGAGTTGGCGCAGCCGGACCCGCTCCCCCGGGAGGGAGACGCTCTCCAGCACGCCCTCCGGAAGCGGCCCGTGGGGTTCGGCGTCGATGCCGAGGGAGGCGAGGTCAGCGGCGCGGACCAGGGCGGCGGCGCAGTAATCGTCGCAGTGGGTCATGCTGCCGGTGAGTCCGGCCGGCCAGCGCGGGGCGCCGCGTTCCCCGGGCAGCACCGGCTGCGGCGGCACCCCGAGCTTCTCCATGGCACTGCGGGCGCAGGCCCGCACCACGGCGAACTCACGGCGTCGCTTGGGGACGGCGAGGGCGACGAGCGCGGCTTCCTCGGGGTACAGCGCGGCGTTCTCCGGCTCGTCGTGGCCGTACACCTCGACGGCCACCACCGAGTCGGGCAGGAGTTCCTCGATCACAGCGCGCCGACCTCCCCGGGCACGATCCGGCGCAGCCGTCCCGGCGGCTCGGCCCGCTTTCGCCACTCCCGTGGATAGCCCACCGACACCTCCTCGAAGCGGACGCCCTCGTGCCAGGTGGTCCGCGGGATGTGCAGATGGCCGTAGACCATGGTCTCGACGCGGAACCTGCGGTGCCAGTCGGCGGTCAGCGTGGTGCCGCACCACATCGCGAACTCGGGGTACCACAGGACGTCCGTCGGGTGCCGGTCCAGCGGATAGTGGTTGACCAGGACGGTGGGCAGGCCGTCGGGGAGCGCGGCGAGTCTGCGCTCAGTCTCGGCGACCCGGGCCCGGCACCAGGCCTCGCGGGACGGGTAGGGGTCGGGGTGCAGCAGGAACTCGTCGTTGCAGACGACGCCGGTGCCGTGCGCGTACTCCAGGCCCTGCTCCTTGGTGGTGCAGCCGGCGGGCAGGAAGGAGTAGTCGTACAGCAGGAACAGCGGGGCCACGGCGACGGGGCCGCCGGGGCCGTCCCAGACCGGGTAGGGGTCCTCGGGGGTGAGGACGCCGAGCTCCCGGCACATCTCGACGAGGTGCTCGTAGCGGGCGACCCCGCGCAGCGTGACGGTGTCCTTCGGGTGGGTCCACAGTTCGTGGTTGCCGGGGGCCCAGACGACCTGGCGGAAGCGGCCGGCGAGGGTCTCGAGGGCCCAGCGGACGTCGGCGACGGTCTCGGCGACGTCACCGGCCACCAGGAGCCAGTCGTCGTCGGTGCCGGGGCGCATCTCCTCGACGAGCCGGCGGTTCTCGGGATAGCCGATGTGCAGGTCGCTGACGGCTAGAAGCTGTGCCGCGTCACCGGCCGTAGACGTCACCTCTAGCCCCCTCCGAGCACCCGAGTGGGACCACGAGAACACATTTGTTTTCCCGGTACAAGTGCGGGCCGGGGCGGTGGCGCTTCATGATCGGAAATTCCGTAACACGGGCGTTGCACGCGTGGCCCCTCGAAAGCCGTATGATCGCCCCAACACCACCGCACGTACCTCCCTTCGCAAGGGGCGGTTTGGTGTCCCTCCAATCACCCTGCCCGGGCACGGGCCCGCTTCGCTGTGCCCGAAAACCCCGAAAGGCGGCCTGAATGCACTCTCGCGTACGCGTCTGGCTCAACCGCACGTACGCGGAGAACGTGTTCTTCATGGATCAGCTGCGGCGAAATCCCAGCGACAGAGCCGTCGAGATCCATGCGACGCACGCGGACGCCGACTCACCCGTGCTGGCGGCGGCAGACACCGCCGAGCTGGAGCCGGAGGGGCTGTCCCCCGCCGCCTACGTCGAGTACGCGCTCGACCAGTGCCACAAGCGGGGCATCGACGTGTTCGTGCCGCGGCTGCACCAGGCGGCGATCGTCGCCCACCGCGCCGACTTCACCGCGATCGGTACGGCGCTGCTCGCGCCGCCGCCGGAGGCCGTCGCCGTCTTCCACGACAAGGTGATCGCCTACGAGGCGGTCCAGGCCGTCGGTGTCCCGGTGCCGCCGTGGTGGCGGGTGCGGACCGCGGACGAGCTGGTCACGGCCGTCGAGAAGCTCGAGGCCGACGGCCACAAGGCCTGCTTCAAGCCCGCGTCCGGCGCGGGCGGGGTGGGCTTCCGGATCATCACGCGCGCCCCCTTCTCGCTCGCGCAGCTCAACGGCTTCCCGGGCCCGTACGTGTCCCTCGACATGGTCGTCGAGGCGCTGGACCAGTCCGGTGAGCAGGTGGACTGGCTGGTCATGCCGCGTCTCGAGCAGCCGGAGGTGTCCGTGGACACGCTCACCGGGCCGGACAACCGGGTGCGGCTGGCGATCGGCCGCACGAAGAACGGGCGGCGTCGCGGGTTCACGCAGGACGAGCAGTGGCTGGAGCCGGCGCGGCTGGTCGCCGAGGGGTTCGGGCTGCACTACCTCTCCAACATCCAGTTCCGGATGCTGGACGACCGGCCGGTGCTGATGGATGTGAACACGCGCCCGGCGGGCGGGTTGCACCAGCTGTCCCTGTGCGGGGTCAACGTGCCGTGGGCCGCGGTGCAGTTGGCGCTCGGGGAGGACACCGGAGTGATCGAGCCGCCGTTCCTGGGACAGGACTACACGGTGGTGTCCGGGGTGCGGCAGCTGCGACCGGTGTCGATTCCGGGTCAGCGGGAGGTTTCCGAGCCGTTGCCCGCGGTGCCCGCGCCCGCGGCTGCGACCGCTGAGCCCGTTGTCGTCCAGGCGGCGGGTCAGGTACTGCCGCTTTAGGTTGCCCCTCACCCTCACCCTCACCGGTATGGACCAATCCTGCCGCTCATCTTGACAGGCCGATTGGTCCATACCAACTTGGTTGCGCACCCCGCTGCACTCCCCCGCAGCTCTCAGCACTCCCGAACACCCCCATTTCTTCAGGGAGATCGCGTGCGCAACCCACTCAGACGTTCCAGACTCGTCGCCCTCCTCGGCTCCGCCGCACTGGCACTCGTCGGTGCTCTCGCTCTGCCCGGCACGGCTCAGGCGGCTCTACCTTCTTGATCGGGTTGATCGAGCCATTCGTAGGGTTGGGTC
>NZ_JBHVYZ010000095.1:0-24200 GCF_042880295.1 Streptomyces sp. NPDC058307 | reverse complement strand
TCGTCGGGGTGATCCTGATCGGCTGGTCCTTCTGGTCCTCCGTACGCCGCAACAAGGCGCTCGCGGCGACCGAGGACGCGACGGACACGGACTCGGTCCCGGCGCCGTAGGCCCGCACCGCCCGTCCCCGCCGTCCGCCTCTGCCATGGCCACGACGAACCGGGGCATCCGACGTGACATGAAGGCGATGCCGACACGGCGCCTGACGCGCCTGATGGTGGTACTGGCACTGCTGCCCCTGGCAGGGGCGTGCAGCGACGATCGCGACCGGGCCTCCGGAGGCCCGCCGGCGGCGGGAACGCTCCGCGTCGCGGACTCCGGCGAACAGGTGGTCGTCGCCACCGACAACGGCCTGCGGCTGCGCCCGGCCGACGGCCGCGGCGTCACCGTCGACGACCGGGTCGAGAAGCACTGGTCCCATCACGGGAAGGTGTGGACGCTCGACCTGTCGTGCGCCGACCGGGGCGCGGGCGACGGGGACTGTCCCCGGATGCCGTACGTGGAGATCCCCGACGGCATCAGTGTCACGGCCACCGCCCGCAACGCCGGCGTCGACGTGGCGGGCGTCGCCGCCGCCCTGGACATCACGACCGTCAACGGCGATGTGACGGTGACCCGTTCCGGACGCGACGGCGCCGACGTACGGCTGTCCACCCGCAACGGCTCGGTGCGCGCGACGGGCGTGGCGGCGCGGCGGGTGCACGCGGCGACCACGAACGGCGACGTGGTCCTCGGATGCGCGGCGGTCCCGTACGGTGTCAGCGCCGCGACCGTCAACGGTTCGGTCGACGTCACCGTGCCCCACGACAGCCCGCCCTACCGGGTCACCGCGTCCACCGACAACGGCCGCGCCACCGTGGCCGTCCCGGTACGCGAGGCCGACCGGGACCACACCATGGCTCTGACCACGGTCAACGGTGACGTCGACGCCCGCCGGGAGTGACCCCTGCACGGCCCCACCGGCGAGGGGAGCGCTGAGGATGTCATCGGTGGTTTGAGCTTCAGTCGCCCGGGCAGACGGCGGTTCAGGTGCTTGGGACAACAGGCCCACCGCGGAAGCGGCCCATTGCGGCTCTCCTTGGTGCGTGCCGCCGAGGCCTCTCCCGCGAACAGTCCGAGTGACGCGGCGGATGGCACCGCCCGCACTCCCACTGCGCAGACGGAGGAGCGAATCATGCTCATGGCCCACCCCGCCCTTCTCACCGACCTGCTCGAGCGCTACGAGGCGCTGCATGTCCTGCACGCCGAGGAAGGCAGCGTCGGAGCGCGGCAGCGCCTCGAGGACGTGTCCTACACCCTGTGCATCGCCACAGGCACCCGTGACATCGAATCCGCCCTGGCAGCGGCCCGCCGGCAGTTGTCCGGGATCCGCCCCAAGGACGACTCGCTGGTGGCGGGCGCCTGACGTGAGTGACACGAGCCGACCGGGTACTCGGGTGATCCGCCGAACCGGCCGGAGGCTGCCCGCTGTCCCAGGGGCCGCCGCCTGCCGAGACCCCGAGAACCTGAGGAGCCCCCGATCATGACGGATGTGTCCGGTACCGGTCCCGCTCCGGGCGACGACCGCAAGGTGCTCACCAACCGCCAGGGCCACCCGGTCCACGACAACCAGAACCAGCGCACCATCGGCGCCCGAGGGCCCGCCACGCTGGAGAACTACCAGTTCCTGGAGAAGATCAGCCACTTCGACCGGGAACGCATCCCCGAGCGCGTCGTACACGCCCGCGGCGTCACCGCCTACGGCTACTTCGAGTCCTACGGGGCCTGGGGCGACGAGCCGATCAGCCGGTACACCCGGGCCAAGCTGTTCCAGGAGCGTGGCAAGCGCACCGACCTGGCCGTCCGCTTCTCCACCGTCATCGGCGGGCGCGACTCCTCCGAGGCCGCCCGTGACCCCCGCGGCTTCGCCGTGAAGTTCTACACCGAGGACGGCAACTGGGACCTGGTGGGCAACAACCTGGGCGTCTTCTTCATCCGGGACGCGATCAAGTTCCCTGACGTCATCCACGCCCTCAAACCCGACCCGGTCACCTTCGAACAGCAGCCGCGCCGCATCTTCGACTTCATGTCGCAGACACCGGAGTCGATGCACATGCTGGTCAACCTGTTCAGCCCGCGCGGCATCCCCGCGGACTACCGCCACATGCAGGGCTTCGGCGTCAACACCTACAAGTGGGTCAACGCCGACGGCGAGACCAAGCTGGTCAAGTACCACTGGATGCCCAAGCAGGGCGTCCGCTCGATGACCGAGGAGGACGCCGCCAACGTGCAGGCGGACTCGCTCGGCCACGCCACCAAGGACCTGTACGAGGCGGTCGCCCGCGGGGATTACCCCGAGTGGGAGCTCCTCGTCCAGGTGATGGACGACCACGACCACCCCGAGCTGGACTTCGACCCGCTGG
The DNA here is from genome assembly GCF_042880295.1 of Streptomyces sp. NPDC058307. Classification (NCBI taxonomy): domain Bacteria; kingdom Bacillati; phylum Actinomycetota; class Actinomycetes; order Kitasatosporales; family Streptomycetaceae; genus Streptomyces; species Streptomyces sp. NPDC058307. The sequence goes on along the minus strand of NZ_JBHVYZ010000095.1, from coordinate 21,798 downwards.
ACGACACCAAGACCTGGCCCGAGCAGGACTTTCCGCCGAAGCCGGTGGGCCGGATGGTGCTGGACCGGATGCCGGAGGACTTCTTCGCCGAGAACGAGCAGATCTCCTTCGGCACCGGCGTCCTCGTCGACGGCCTCGACTTCTCCGACGACAAGATGCTGGTGGGCCGGACCTTCTCCTACAGCGACACCCAGCGCTACCGGGTGGGCCCCAACTACCTCCAGCTCCCCGTCAACCAGGCCAAGAACGCCGAGGTGCGCACCAACCAGCGCGACGGGCAGATGACCTACCACGTGGACGGCGGGGGCGAGAATCCGCACGTCAACTACGAGCCGTCCATCACCGGCGGCCTGCGCGAGGCGCAGTACCCGACGCACGACGAACAGGGCCCGGAGATCCACGGCCGGCTCACCCGCAAGCGCATCCCCCGCACCAACGACTACCTGCAGGCGGGCCAGCGGTACCTCCTCCTGGAGGAGTGGGAGCGGGACGACCTGGTGAAGAACTTCACCGACCTGCTCGCCCAGTGCGACCGGCCCGTGCAGGAACGCATGGTGTGGCACTTCCTGCTGGTGGAGAACGACCTCGGACTGAGGGTCGGTGACGGCCTCGGCATCAGCCCCGAGGATGTCGCCGGTCTCGAGCCGCTGGCCAGTCAGGACCTCACCGACGAGGACCGCAAGCGGCTGTCGAACCTCGGCAAGAACCCGCCGCGTGACGTCGAGGGCCTGACCATGACCCACTGCGTGCCGGACGAGCGGCACGTAGTGACCCGCTGATCCACCCTGGACCAGGACGGCACCGGCGGCGGGGGCACATGAGATCGTTGGGCCACCGACATCCGAGAGGCGGCCCGAACGATGAACGAGGTGGAGCCGGACGGCTCCGGCACCGCGGCGCGGACGCTGGCCCGGCTGGCTCTGCTCTGCCTGGCCGGAGTGGTCGCGGCGGTGGTGGCCGCGGGCCAGTGGCTGCTCCTGCTGCTGGGCTTCGTGGGCCTCGTCCTGGCCGCCGCCGGCATCTGGTGGGCGCTGGCCCACCGGGGCGTGGCGCGGGTGTGCGGCGCCCTGTTGGCGGTGGCCGCGCCCGTGGCCGTTCTGGTCCTGTACGCGGTGTCCGGCCTGTGGCCGTTCGCGGCGTCGGCGCTGGGCCTGTGGGTGGCGGCACTGGCCTGCGCCCGAAGTGCCCTGCGCCGACTGCGGGCACCCCGTGCCACGCACTCCCGTCCGGTCCGGCCGCCTCGCAGGCCGATCCTGATCATGAATCCGCGGTCGGGCGGCGGCAAGGTCGGCGAGCACGAACTGGTGGAGCGGGCCGAGGCATTGGGCGCCCGGGTGATCCTGCTCGACGTGGACGACAGCCCCGATCCGGCGGCGCTGGCCCGCCAGGCCCTCGCGGAGGGCGCGGACCTGCTCGGCGTGGCGGGCGGGGACGGTACGCAGGCCCTGGTGGCGGGGGTGGCCGCGGAACACGACGTGCCGTTCGTGGTCCTCGCCGCCGGGACCCGCAATCACTTCGCGATGGACCTGGGCCTGGACCGCGATGATCCTGCCAGTGGACTCCAAGCCCTCACGCACGGCGTGGAGATCCGGGTCGACCTGGGTGACGTGGCCGGCCGGCCCTTCGTGAACACAGTCTCCTTCGGGACCTACGCGGAGATCGTGCAGAACCCCGAGTACCGCGAGGCCAAGGCGTCCACCACGCTCGACCTGCTGCCGGACCTGCTGGTCGGAGAGGCCGGAGCCGAGCTGACCGCCACGGCGGACGACCAGCGCCTCGAAGCCCCGCACGCGCTGCTGGTGAGCAACAACCCCTACGCACAGGCCGGCCCGATGGGCGTCGGACGACGATCCCACCTGGACGAAGGCCGACTCGGTGTGATCAGTGTGCGGATCGAGGGCGCGGCACAGGCCGCCGAACTCGCGCTGCGCGGCGAACGCGCCAGCGGGATCACTTCCTCGACCTCGCGCCGGGTGGTCGTCGAGGCCGACGCGGAGACCATCCCGGTGGCCGTGGACGGCGAAGCGCTGCTGCTGCCCCCGCCGGTCGTGTGCACCGTACGACCCAAGGCCCTGCGGGTGCGGGTACCGAGAGACCGCCCCGGCGCGCCGTACACTGCCCCGTCGGTCGACTGGCGCCGGGTCGTGCGCCTCGCCCTCGACCGGACTCCCATCCCGGCCGTCAAGAACCAGGAGCAGAGCGATGCTTGACCGACCGCAGCCCGAACAGCCCACCTCCCGGGAGCTGTTGCGGGATCTCGCCGCCCTCGACCAGGCGCTGTACGAGGCCGTCACGGTCACCCGGACGCCGGCCCTGGACCACGCCTTGCGGCAGTTGTCGGCCGCGGCGGACCACTCCAAGATCTCCTTCACGATCGCCGGACTGCTGGCGCTGTTCCCCGGCCGGCCGCGGCGCGCCGCCGCCCTCGGAGTCGCGGCCATCGGTGTCGCCTCGGCGAGCGCGAACATGCTCGGCAAGCGCCTGGTGCGCCGACCCCGTCCGCACCGGGCGGAGAACTCGCCGTTTCCCGGGCGGCATGTGCCGATGCCCGAGTCCGCGTCCTTCCCCTCCGGGCACACGGCGTCCGCCGTCGCGTTCGCGGCGGCGGTCGGACCCGCGCTTCCCGTCGCCACGGTGCCGCTGGGCCTGCTGGCCTGCGCGGTGGGCTACTCACGGATCCACACCGGCGTGCACTACCCGGGTGACGTCGTCGCCGGTGCCGTCCTGGGCACCGGGGCGGCGGCCGTGGTCCTCGCGGCCGCCGGTCGGTACGGCGGCGGTCTGCGTCCCTCGCGGCGGACCGGCTGAACGAGCCGCACGGGCGCGTTCGTCAGTCCGACGGCCCGGAGCCGTCCTCGGGCCCCGCGGCGGGTTCGCTCGCGTCGGGCGAGGTGTAGAAGACCGAGGTCCCCTGCTTGGTGCGCTGGGCCTGGTTCCTCGCCACGAGTCCCTCGAGCGTGGTGCGCACGACGGTGGCCTTGACCGTGCGCTCGGGGTGCTGCTTGCCGAGCGCGGTCGAGACCTCGGCCGCCGATCGGGGCTCCTTCTGCGCGGCCAGATGCTCTCGGACGAGGTCGACGAGTGTGGACCCTGAGCGTGCCGTGGACCCTGACCGGGCGGTCGAAGCCTTGGAGGCCGCCTTCTTCGCGCTCTGCTTGCCGGCCGGTGCGGTGGCCCTCTTACGGGGAGCGGGCACCGCGTCGCGTGCCGGAGCGGCGGACGAACCGGCTGGCGTCGGGGTGCCCAGGACCTGCTGGATGTTCAGCAGGACGGTGTGGTCGTGCTGCAGAGCGGCCAACTGGCCCTGCAGCGCCGCGATTTCCCCGCTGAGGCGCTCTTGTTCCTTGAGGTTGCGTTCCAGGTCGTCGGCCACCTGGGTGCTGTACTGCGAGGTCAACTCGGTGGTGGCGGGAGCGGATTCGGACATGGGCTGGCACCTCTTCCTGGGCCTTGGCGTGCTGTGCCGCCTGCTTCCGGATGCGCGGTGACGGCTTCTGCCGCACGCCTATGTCGTAGTGATACTACGCAGGACACCTGTCTTGTTCTGCACTTGTGCCGCACCCGCTGCCTGGTGGACGACGATCGGGGTACACGGGTCGGCATGACACACACTGACGACCCCACAGCGATCAGGGCCGCAAGGCAACTGCGCCGTATACGGGCCTTCTACGCGGCCGGCGTCGTCCTGTGGACGGCGTCGTCGGCCTGGACGATGTGGGACTCTCCCGGCAGCCGGCCCATGTGGACCTCCCTGCTGCTCCTGGCCGTCTTCACGGGCCTGCTGGCCATGGCCTCGCGGTGGCTGCGGCACCTCGGGCCCACCGGTGCGCCCCGGCCCTCTCACCACGTCGCGTTTTCCGGACGGGCCGGGCGCCACGCGATGTCCAAGTCCTGATCACCCCGATTCCGGGTACTCACCTGCCCGGGCACCCACCAGGGTGCCCGGGCAGGTGCATGCAGAGCCGCATGACGGAAAGGTGAGCCCATGATCCCCAGGAAGTCCCTCTGGGTGGCCGCTGCGGGAGTCGCCGCAGCCGCCGTTGCCGTGCGGAGGGCACGGACACCCGGTTCGGCGCCGAGCAGCGCGAACCGGTGGCAGGCGGTGACGGTCAACTGCGCACCGGAGGACCTGCGGGCGGACAAGCTGCCGCCCCCGCTCCAGGAGTACGGCGAACGCATCGAGACGCGGATCAGCCCGGCGCCCGCGGACCGCGGCACCGAACTGGCCGTGCGGCTCAAGCAACCACCGTCGGACCTCGCGCGGTCCGTGCCCGCGCGCCTCGCGGGCCAGGACCCGCGCCAGGACCTGCGCCGCGCTCTGCGGGAGGCCAAGTCCCTGCTGGAGGCGGGCGAGGTGCTGGTCCCGGACGAGCCGACCACCCATGACACCCCGGGCGGCAAGGTCATCGGACTGTTCAGCCGACGCGCCGACGGGGAGGGTGTGCTGTGAAGGCACTGTGCTGGGAAGGCGTGAACAAGCTCGCCGTCGAGCAGGTGCCGGACCCGGTCCTGCGCAACGACCAGGACATGATCGTGCGGCTGATCGCGGGCACCACCTGCGGTTCCGACCTGCATCTGATCGGCGGCTACATCCCCTTCATGCGGTCCGGTGACGTCATCGGACACGAGTTCCTCGGCGAGGTCGTCGAGGTGGGGGACGGGGTGCGCCGGCACGCCGTGGGGGACCGGGTCGTCGTCTCCTCCTTCGTCGGCTGCGGCCGCTGCTGGTACTGCACCCATGACCTGTGGTCGCTGTGCGACAACACCAACACCAACCCCGGGATCGGCCAGGCCCTCTTCGGTGCCGACACCGGCGGCATCTTCGGCTACTCGCACGCCATGGGCGGACTGCGCGGCAGCCACGCCGAGTACGTCCGCGTGCCCTTCGCGGACTACGGAGCCTTCAAGGTCCCGGAGGGCGTGGACGACACCAGCGCGCTGTTCGTGTCCGACTCGGTGCCGACCGGCTGGATGGGCGCCGACCTCGGCGGGGTCAAGCCCGGTGACGTCGTGGCCGTATGGGGGTGCGGCGCCGTCGGCCAGATGGCGGCGCGTGCCGCGATACTGCTGGGCGCGGAACGGGTGATCTCCATCGACCGGATCCCGGAACGCCTGGAGATGACCGAGCGGTTCATCGGCAGCGAGGTCATCGACTACACGGCCACCGACGTCGGCGCGGAACTGCGCGAGCGCACCGGAGGACGTGGTCCCGACGTGTGCATCGAGGCGGTCGGCATGGAGGCGCACAGCGACAGCCCGGTCCATCTGTACGACCAGGTGAAGCAGCAGCTGCGGCTCCAGACGGACCGCCCCACCGCCGTACGGCAGGCCATCCACGCCTGCCGCAAGGGCGGCACGGTGTTCGTGCTGGGGGTCTTCGCCGGGGCCGTCGACAAGTTCCCGCTCGGCGCGGTCATCAACAAGGGGCTGACCGTACGGGGCGCCCAGCAGCACGGCCAGCGCTACATCCCGATGCTGCTGGACCGGCTGGCCGCCGGGGACCTGAGCACCGCGCACCTGGCGACCCACACGGTGTCCCTGGACGACGCGCCGCAGGCGTACGACCTGTTCAAGCAGAAGACGGACGGCTGCGTCCGCGCGGTCATCCGACCGGGCGGCTGAGCTGCTCGTCGGTCGTTTGCCGCACGTGCAGGGGGAGACCCGGCTGCCCATGAGCGTGCGACGACATCATCCACGGACACGACAGAACCGGGTCCTGCGGCTGCTCGACCGTCTGGAGCGGGAACCGCGGCAGGACCCGCTGATCGACGCACTCGGGGCGGGGATACGGTCCCTGCCCCTGGGGCGCGGCCGGGACGTGCTGCACGGCACGTGGCTGGGGCATCCCGTCCATCCGCTGCTGGTGCAGGTGCCGATCGGCAGCTGGCTGTCCGCCGCGATCCTGGACCTGCGCAAGGGCCGCCCCCGGGAGGCGGGCCTGCTGGTGGGCGTCGGCCTGGCCGCGGCCGTCCCCGCCGCACTGACGGGGGCCGTGGACTGGGCGGAACTGCGCCGCCCGCAGATGCGCGTCGGGCTGGTGCACGCCGTGTCCAACACGACGGCCGTCGGCCTGTACACGGCCTCCCTCGCCTGCCGCGTCGCTGGGCGTGGGCGCGCGGGCCGGACCCTCGGCTTCCTGGGACTCGCGGCAGTGGGAGCCGGCGGCATGCTGGGCGGCCACCTGGCCTACCGGCAGGCCGCCGGCGCCAACCACGCCGAGGCCGTACCCCATGTCGTCAGCGACCGCTGGCACCGGATCGGCGCCGTGGACGAGTTCCCGGCCGGCCGGCCCGTGCGGCGCAGCGTGGACGACGTGCCGGTCGTGGTGGTGCGGGAGACCGGCGGGGAGATCCACGCGCTGGCCGACCGGTGCAGCCATCTGTCGGGGCCGCTGTCCGAAGGGACGGTGTCCGACGGATGCGTGCGGTGTCCCTGGCACGGCAGCGTCTTCCGGCTCTCGGACGGGCTGAACGTCCAGGGCCCGGCCATCGCCCCTCAGCCGGTCTTCGACACACGCGTCACCGACGGACAGGTCGAGGTGCGACTGCGCCACCACGGAGAGAACCATCAAGAGAAAAACGCGGACGGCGGGGAACCGGGCCGCTACCTGAGTGAGGCGAGCCATGAGCACAGCAACTGACAGCCGTATCGGACGACGGGCACAGGCGTTCCTGCGCCGTACCGGCCGTGACTACGCGGGCACGCACGACCGGCCCCTGCGTGGCTATCTCGCCGCCATGGCGGCGTTCGGCACGTACACGGCGGGCTGGGCCACGGTGGTACGGCTGCGCGGGCGCCCCCTGCCCGACCGGCCGGAACCCTGGGACGTGCTCCTGACCTCCGTGGCCACCTTCCGGCTCAGCCGGCTGATCAGCAAGGCGTCGGTGACCAGCCCGCTGCGTGCTCCCTTCACGCGGTACGTCGGTCCGCAGGGCCCCGCCGAGCTGCACGAGGAGGCGCAGCCCGAGACCGGCAAGGACACCGTCGGCGAGCTGATGACCTGCCCGTTCTGCATGAGCGTCTGGGTGGCGTCGACCCTGACCGCCGGACAGCTCCTGTGGCCCCGCGCGACACGTACCGCGATGGGCGCGCTGGCCGCGCTGGCCGGGGCGGACGCCCTGCAGCTGGCGTACGGCGCGCTGGTCGGCAGGACCACCGACGACTGACCGGGAAACCCGCTCATCTGTGGGCCACCTTCGCCAAACGCGCATAGCCGTGCTTATCCGTCGATCTTCTGGGCACTTGGGGGTCACCCTGCGACAGGCGGGACCATCGGCACCACCTCAAGGAGCGACTGTGGCCATGCGCATCGGAGTAGAGGAGGAGTTCCACATCCTGGAAAAGGAGAGCGGACTGCTCGTGCCGCGCGCCGACGCGGTCCTGCGTCGGCTCTCCCGGGACACCTTCACCACGGAGCTGCACCAGTCCACCGTGGAGTCGAACAGTGGCGTGCACGCCTCCCTGACCGACCTGTACACCGACCTCGCCAGAACCAGACGGCGGCTCGACGAAGCCGCCTCCTCGCTGGGGCTGGCGGTCGTGGCCGCGGGCACGGCTCCCCTCGCCCCCGCGGCCTCCGGGCACCCCACCGCCGGCGCGCGCTACCGCCACATGGTCGAGGAGTACCGCCAGGTCGCCGACGAGCAGCTCATCTGCGGCGCCCAGGTCCATGTGGACATACCCGACCGCGACACGGCCGTCGGGGTGATGTGCGCGGTCTCTCCCTGGCTGCCCGTGCTGCTGGCGCTGTCCGCCAGCTCACCGTTCTGGCAGGGATCCGACACCGGCTACGCCAGCTGGCGCACGCTGCTGTGGCAGCGCTGGCCGACCGCGGGCCCGGTCGGCTGCTTCCGCAGCGCGGCCGACTACGACGCCGCGGTGGGCGACCTCGTCCGGGCCGGGGTCATCAGCGACCCCGGGATGATCTACTACGACGTCCGTCCCTCCGCCCACCTGCGGACGCTGGAACTCCGAATCTGCGACGCCTGCCCGCGGGTGGAGACCGTCGTGCTCGTCGCCGGCCTGTTCCGCGCTCTGGTGGCCGAGGCCGTCGAGCTGCGCGCGGCCGGTGCGGCGGCGTGCGACGGCCGTCACGAATGGCTGCGCGGCGCGTCCTGGCGGGCCGCCCGCTCCGGCCTGGAGGGTGTCCTGGTGGATCCGAGGACCCACCGGGAGGCGCCCGCCGCCGACGTCGTACGCGCACTGCTGGCCCGGTTGCGTCCCGCGCTGGAGGCCAACGGCGACTGGCAGACCGTCAGGGATCTGGCCGAGGCGGCCCTGGCCGACGGCAGTGCCGCCGAGCGCATGCGCCGCACTGCGCGGGAGGAGGACCTGCTGTCCTGCACCGACCTGCTGATCGCGGAGACCCGCGGCGAGCGGCGACACCGCAGGCCGGCCCACGTCAGCCGCAGGAGCGTCGCGCGTTCCGTCGCGGGCGGGGCAGGCTCCGGCGCACCGGAGGTCCTGGGCACCTGACCCGGCTCCCGCGCGGCGCGCGCCCGGCTGTCCCGTCGGCCCGTCCCCCATCCGACAACCCCGAGCATCCGACAACCCCGAGGAGAGATTTCGTCATGTCCAGCAATTCCGCCCGGGTCGCGACCGGCAGGCGCGACCCGGGGTTCCCGTCCCGGCTCGTGGCCGACGGCTCCTGGGAAGGGGGCGGCGCGTCATGTGCGGTCTGAGCGGCGAGATCCGCTTCGACGGTGAGCGACCCGACCTCGCGGCCGTCGAGCGTATGACCGACCGGCTCGCCGCCCGCGGACCGGACGGCCAGGGCGTCTGGACACGGGGCGCGGTGGCGCTGGGGCACCGACGACTGAAGATCATCGACCTGTCCGACGCCGGCGCCCAGCCGATGACCGACGCCGACGGCGAGATCACCGGCGTCTTCAACGGCTGCGTCTACAACTACCAGGAGCTGCGCGAGGAGCTCGGCAGCCTCGGACACCGCTTCAAGTCGACGTCCGACACGGAAGTCGTGCTCCACGCCTACCGGGAGTGGGGAACCGCCTGTGTGGAGCATTTCCACGGCATGTTCGCCTTCGCGCTCGTCGAGCACCGCACCGGCCGTGTCGTGCTGGGCCGCGACCGGCTGGGCATCAAGCCGCTGTACCTGGCGCCGACGCCGGACCGGCTGCGGTTCGCCTCCTCCCTGCCCGCTCTCCTGGCCGCCGGGGACGTGGACACCACCATCGATCCGGTGGCCGTCCACCAGTACCTGAGCTGGCATGCCACGGTCGCCCCGCCGCGCACCGTCCTCAACGGCGTGCGCAAACTGCCGCCGGCCACCGTCCGGGTCGTCGAGCCGGACGGCAGCCACCGCGACCACCGCTACTGGCAGCCGTCCTACACCCGGCGGGACGAGTACGCGGGCATGGGGCCCGACGAGTGGCGTGACGCGGTGCTGGAGGCGCTGCGCACGGCCGTACGCCGCCGGATGGTCTCCGACGTGCCGGTGGGCGTGCTGCTCTCCGGCGGCCTGGACTCCAGCCTGATCGTGGCGCTGCTCGCCGACGAGGGCCAGCGCGACCTGAAGACGTTCAGCGTGGGCTTCGAGGCGGAGGACGGGGAGGAGGGCGACGAGTTCCGCTACTCGGACCTGGTCGCCCGCGAGTTCGGCACGGACCACCGGCGGATGATGGTGCCCTCGGACCGGGTCTCGACCGCTCTGGACGACGCCGTCGCAGCGATGAGCGAGCCGATGATCAGCCACGACGTGGTCGCCTTCCACCTGCTGTCCGAGCAGGTCTCCAAGGAGGTGAAGGTCGTGCAGAGCGGGCAGGGCGCCGACGAGGTGTTCGCCGGGTACCACTGGTATCCGGAGCTGGCCGCGGTCGCCCGTGAGGAGGAGCCGCAGCGGTACGCCGAGACGTACTTCGACCGCCCGCACGCCGATCTCGCGGGGATCCTCCAGCCGCACATGCTGCCCCGGGAGGACGTGTCGGGCTGCTTCGTGAGGGAGCACATGGCACGCCCCGGCGCGCAGACCGCCCTGGACGCGGCGCTGCGACTGGACACGCACGTCATGCTCGTCGACGACCCGGTGAAGCGGGTCGACAACATGACCATGGCCTGGGGACTGGAGGCCCGCGTGCCCTTCCTCGACCACGAGCTGGTGGAACTGGCCGCGGCCTGCCCTCCGGAACTCAAACTCGCCGACGGCGGCAAGGGCGTACTGAAGGAAGCCGGCCGCAAACTCCTGCCGCGGGAGATCGTCGACCGGCCCAAGGGGTACTTCCCGGTCCCGGCCATCCGGCACATGGCGGGTCCCGTCCTGGACCGGGTGAGGGAGGCGCTCGCGGCACCCGAGGCGAAGAAGCGGGGGATCTTCCAGGAGTCGTACGTGACGGAGCTCCTGGCGGCGCCCGACGAGCACCGGACCAAACGGGGCGCCAACGCCCTGTGGCAGGTGGCGCTGCTGGAGATATGGCTGCAGACGCACGACATCTCGTGACCGGCGAGCACACCACCCGGCCACCCCACCCGGCGCCGCCCGCCCCGGCGTGGGGCCCCCGTGCCGCGACGCCCGCATCGGCGCAGGGACCTGCCTCGCCGCAGGGGCCTGCGAGTGCCGCAGTGCCGGGATCGGTGCCGGGGTCTGCCGGTGGTGCGGCGCCCGCGTCGGTACAGGGGCCTCCCGGTGCCGCGGCTCCCGGATCGGCGCCTGGGTCTACCCGTGGTGTGGCGCCGGCATCGCCGCAGGAGCCTGCCGGCGCTGCGGCGCCCGGCTCTGTCGGCCCCACAGGCCCCGCGTCGGTGCAGGGGCTGGCCCACCCCGCAGACCCCGCACCGGTGCAGGGACCTGCTCGCCTCGCAGACCTCGCACCTATGCAGGGGCCCGCCCACACCGCGGCGCCCCCACCGGTGCAGGAGCCCGACCGTGCCGTGGCGCCCGCCCCCATGCCGTTGCCCGAGGCGGAAGGGCCCCGGGACGCTGTGACCCGGCTGCACGCGCACGGCTGCTGGTATCCCTCCGCCGATCCCGACGGCACCCAGGTGGCCTTCATCTGCGACCGGGGCGGCGTCCCCCAGCTGTGGGCCGGGCCCGTGGATGGGGAGGGCATCCGGCTGCTCGACTCCTCGCCAGATCCCGTGAAGGAGGTGTCCTGGTCACCCGACGGCCGCTGGATCGCGTACACCACCGCACCGGGCGGCGGAGAGCACTCGCGCGTGCTGTGCGTGCGCCCCGACGGCACCGGTCGTCGCCTGCTGGCCGGTGACGACCCGGACAGCTCCGCCTACCTCGGCTGTTGGGCCCACGACGGCTCGGCCGTCGCCGTCACCCTCGCCGCACCGGCCGCCGCCCGGGCCCGGGCGGACGGACTGTGGCAGCCGCCGGAGGCCGCCCCGGCCCACTGGACCGCGCGGGACGGCCGGGCGACGCTCCTGGGCACCACCGCGTACGCCGTGGGGCCGGGCGGGACACCGGCGACCCGGCCGGGCGCGGGCCTGTCCGCCTACCTGATCGATCCGGACGCGCTGGCCTCTCCCGTGCTGCTCGCCACGGAACCGGACGCCCCCACCCTCCGGGTGTGCGACCTCAGCCACGACGGCAGGCTCGCGCTGCTGCGCCGGGGGCCGCGCGGGCGGCGAGAGGCGTTCGTGCGGCGTCTCTTCGACGGGGCGACGACCTTCACGCTGCCGGTCGCCGACGGTGACCAGTGGATCGGCCGGTTCTCGCCCGACGGGCGGACGCTGTGGCTGCGCAGCGACGCCGACCGGGAGTACGCGGCCCTGTTCGCCGTCGCTCTGGACGCCGACGGCACCCCGCTCGGCAGAACCGTCGTCGCCGAGCGCGAGGACTGCGACCTCGAACTGCTGGCGATGGCGCACGACGGCCGGACGGCGGTGCTCGCGTGGAACGTGCGGGGCGCCTGCGAACTCGACGTCGTCGAGACCGCCCCCGGCTACGGCGCCGCGGACACCGCCGGACCGGCGCGGCCGGTGCCGCTGCCCCACGAGGTCGTTACGCGGATCGCGCCGGCCGGCGCCGGACGCCTGCTGCTGGCCCTGTCCGGCTCGCAACGCCGCCCCGGCGTGTGGTGGGCCCACGAAGGCGTGTCCCTGCTGCGCACCCCGTGGTCCTCCCGGGACGAGGACGCCGTCCCGCCGGGCCGCCCACCCGTACGCCCCGTCCTCTCCCGCCTCACCGCCCGGGACGGCCTGCCCCTCAGCGGCTGGTACTACCGCGCCCCGGGACGCGCCCCGAACGAGCCCGCGCCCTGTGTGATCCACCTGCACGGCGGCCCCGAGGACCAGGAACGCCCGGTGTTCGACCCGCTGTACCACGAGCTGCTCGGGCGCGGGCTGGACGTCTTCGCGCCCGACGTGCGCGGTTCCGGCGGACACGGCCGGTCCTTCGTCGACGCCGACCTGGGCGCCGGCCGCTTCGCCGCACTCGACGACGTCGCGGACTGCGCGGCGCACGCCGTCACGGCGGGCCCCGCGGACCCGACCCGGCTTGCGGTGATGGGGCGCTCGTACGGCGGCTACCTGACCTTCGCCTCCCTCGTCTGGCACCCGGACCTGTTCCGCACCGGCGTCGCGGTCTGCGGTATGTCCGACCTCCTGACCTTCTTCGCCGGCACCGAGCCCTGGATCGCGGAATCCGCGGCGCACAAGTACGGCCACCCCGAACGCGACCGCGAACTGCTGCACGCCCTGTCACCGATGAGCCGTGTCGACGCGCTGCGGGTTCCGCTGCTCGCCGTGCACGGCGAGCACGACACCAACGTGCCGCCGGGGGAGTCGGAACAGTTCGTGCGGGCCGCGCGTGAGCACGGAGTCCCCGCCGAACTCCTTGTCCTGCGGGACGAGGGGCACGACTTCCTGCGTGCGGACAACCGGCGCCTGTTCCGCCGGGCCGCCGCGGACTGGATGGAGCGGCACCTGCACCCCTCCTGACCCCCGGACGCCAGTTCGGGGCGTTTCGGACGGCGCCAGCGGTCAACACGGTGTTCAGACCGACAGGCCCTATCACTTCGACATGGACGGGGCGGGACGGACTTGGGAGGAACCATGGATCACTCGCGGGTGCCCGTACTGGAGGCGCTGCAGGAGTTCCGGCGTCGCGGAGACATGGTCTTCGGCCCGCCCGGCCACAAGCAGGGCCGCGGCGTGGACCCGCGAGTGGCCGAGATCGTCGGACTCGACGTGTTCCGCTCGGACGTCCTGTCCCTCAACGGGCTGGACGACCGCCGCCAGTCCCAGGGCGTACTCAGCCAGGCGCAGGAACTGATGGCCGACGCGGTCGGTGCCGAGCAGGCGTTCTTCTCCACCTGCGGCAGCTCCCTGTCCGTCAAGACGGCGATGCTGGCCGTGGCGGGGCCCGGGGAGAAGCTGCTGATCTCGCGCAACGCGCACAAGTCCGTGATCTCGGCGGTCGTCGTCAACGGCGTCGAACCGATCTGGGTCCACCCCAAGTTCGACCGTGACCGGCACATCGCCCATCCGCCGGAGCCCGACGACGTACGCCGTCGGCTCGAGGAGCACCCGGACGCCAAGGGCATGCTGCTGATCACCCCCACCGACTGGGGGACCTGCGCCGACATCCGGGGTGTGGCGCGGGTGTGCCACGAGTTCGACGTGCCCCTCATCGTCGACGAGGCCTGGGGCGCCCACCTGCCCTTCCACCCCGACCTGCCGGCCTGGGGCATGGACGCCGAGGCGGACCTGGTGGTCACCAGCGTCCACAAGATGGGCGGGGCGATCGAGCAGAGCTCCGTCTTCCACCTCCAGTACGACCGGGTCTCGCCGGAAGCGCTCAAGCAGCGGGAGGACCTGCTGGGCACCACCAGTGCCTCGTCGCTGGTGTACCTGACCCTTGACGGCTGGCGCCGTCAGATGGTCGAGCAGGGCCACGACCTGCTGGACGCCGCGCTGCGCCGCGCGGAACGGATCCGGCTGGCGGCCGGGGACCTGCCGGGACTGCGGCCTATGGGGCAGGAGATCGTGGAGGAAGGGCTCGCCGCCGAGTTCGACCCCCTGAAGATCGTGATCGACGTACGCAAGCTCGGGATCAGCGGCATGCAGGCCGCCGAATGGCTGCGGGCCGAGCGGCACGTGGATGTGGGCGGTTCCGACACCTGCCGGATCAGCGCGTCGATCACGTACGCCGACGACGACGAGACGGAGAAGGCGCTGCTGGACGCCCTGCACGCCCTCACCGAGGGCGCCGAGTCCATCGAACGCAGGCCTCCGGTACGTCTGCCCGAGCCCTCGGCGCTTGAGCTGGAGCAGGCGATGCTGCCGCGCGGGGCCTTCTTCGCCGAGGTCGACCACGTCCCCGCCGAGCGTGCCGCCGGCCGGATCTCCGCGGAGATGATCAGCCCCTACCCGCCGGGCGTGCCGGCGATCGCTCCCGGTGAGGTCATCACCGACGAGGTCCTCGACTACCTGCGCAGCGGCGTCGAGCACGGCGTCCTGATCCCGGACGCCGCCGATCCCTCGGTCAAGACGTTGCGGGTGGTGGCCCGGCACTGAGCGGGTCTGCCGTGAGGAGGCCCTTGCCGGCGATCGCCGCCAGGGACAGCGTGCGGTAGCCCATGGACTCGAACAGCACGGTGATGCGGTCGCCCTCCTCACTCATCACCGTGCCCTCTCCCCACTCCGTGTGCCGCACCCGAGTGCCCGCCGGATAGGAAACGTCGGGCGCCTGCGAGTCGCAGTCGTGGCTCGTGTCGCCCACCCCGTCGACGACGCTGTCCCCGGACGGGGCGGGCACAACGGGCGCACACATGTCGCACGCCCCGCACGGGGCGTCGTAGGGCTCCCCGAAGTAGCCGAGCAGGAAGCGGCGCCGGCAGCCCGTGGTCTCGGCGTACCCCAGCATCATGGCCAGCCTCGACTCCTCCAGCCTTCTGCGCGACCGGGCCTCCTCCGCCGCACGTGCGGACGCCTCCCCGGCCGTGATCCCGGGGACGGCGCGCACCCGCCCGTCGTCCTCGGTGCGCACGGCCTCCGCCTGTTCCAGGAGATTGACGGCCGCCGTCACCCGTCGGCGCGAGAGGTCCGTCTCCTTCGCGATGTCGTCGGGATCGGCGGGAGCGTCGCGCTCGTGGAGGCGCTCCGCGACCGCGCCGAGGGTGTCCTCGTCCGGCGCGCGCGTGGCGAAGAGGCGTTGCAGCCCGCTGTCCTGCGACCGGTAGTGCAGGACGGCGAGCGCGGGCCCGCCGTCACGGCCCGCACGGCCGATCTCCTGGTAGTAGGCGTCGAGGGAACCGGGTACGGAGGCGTGCAGCACGAACCGCACGTCCTCCTTGTCGATGCCCATGCCGAAGGCGGAGGTGGCGACCACGACGTCGGTCTCGCCGGCCAGGAAGGCATCGTGGACCCGGGAGCGCTCACCGGCTGTCAGCCCGGCGTGGTAGGCGTCGGCCGACAGTCCCAGCTCGGCCAGGTCGGCGGCGTAGGCCTCGGCGTCCTTGCGGGTGGCGGTGTAGACGAGGCCCGGCTTGGGCTCCGCCGCGGCACGCTCCAGGACCACCCGGCGCTTTTCCGTGTCGTCCAGGAAGCGGCGCACCTCCAACGCGATGTTCGGCCGGTCGAAACCGGCGACGACCAGCTCCGGATCTTCCATGCCGAGCCGCTCGACGATCTCCTCGCGCACCGGCGGGGCGGCCGTGGCGGTCAGGGCGAGGACCGGGGGCCTGCCCATCCGCTGGGCGGCCTGGGCCAGGCGGAGGTAGTCGGGACGGAAGTCGTGGCCCCAGGCGGCGACGCACTGCGCCTCGTCGACGACGAACAGCGAGGGCGCGGCCCGGGCCAGGCGTTCGACCACCTCGTCCTTGGCGAGCTGCTCGGGGGAGAGGAACAGGAACTCGGCGTCGCCGTGCCGCACCGCGTCCCAGGCCGCCTCCGCCTCTCCGGCCGCCAGGGCGGAGTTGACCGCGACGGCCTCCGGGGCGTCGGCGTGGCTGAGCAGACCGGCGATCTGGTCCCGCTGGAGGGCGATGAGCGGGGAGACCACCACCGTGGGCCCGGGAAGCAGCAGCCCGGGCACCTGGTACACCGCCGACTTCCCGGCGCCGGTGGGCATCACGGCCAGGGTGTCCCGGCCCCGCATGACCGCTTCCATCGCGGTGAGCTGCCCCGGCCGCAGCTCGCTCCAGCCGAACACGTCGTCGGCGGCACGCGCCAACCGCTCCGGCAGACTCCTCTTGTCGGACACGCCGGCTCCCTTCACGGCCTGGGGTTGGTGCGGTGCCACTGCGGCCGTGCGTCGCCGCCGCGACGTCCCGCCACGGAGGCACAGCGCGGACACAGGCGCCGCACCCGGTCGGCCGCGCCCCCGGACTCCGGGAAGGTGTCGGACCAGGTGACGTGCGCGAAGCGGATCAGCTCGGAGCGGCTCAGCGAAAGCCGGCAGACCGTCTGGTTCATGCCCGGCTCCCATGCGTGGACCTCTCCGGCCGGCAGCCGGCGGCGGCCCTCCTCCTCGTCCGTCCACTGACCGGACGCGGCGACGGCGTACTGCTTGACACGTGGCATGGCTGCGGCTCCCCGATCGTCTGGGGCACCGCGTTCCCCGTCTGCCCGGACACAAGCCCCGGCTCCTGCCTCAGGCCACCCGGATCCCCACGATGCAGGTGTCGTCGTCCGTGTCCGACTTGCTGTGCGTCAGCAGACGGTCCAACTGCTGGTCCAGCGTGGGCGGTACGGCCCGAGCGACCGTCAGGAACTGTGTCAGGGACTCCTCCACGGACCGGTCCCGGCGCTCGATCAGACCGTCCGTGTACATCAGCAGAGTGTCGTCGACCGCCAGCTGGACCTCGTGCTCCTCATACGTCGCCTCCGGTACGGCACCCAGCAGCAGCCCCGTCACCAGCGGCAGCGGCGCCGCGTCCGAGCCGCGCACCAGGACCGGCGGCAGATGCCCGGCCCGCGCCCAGCGCAGGGTGTGGTTCTCCGGGTCGTACAGGCCGCAGACCGCCGTGGCGGTGACGGCGCCGGTCAGATGGTGGGCGACCATGTTGAGCCAGGACAGCAGCTGGCCAGGCCCGGCACCGGTCACGGCGAGGCCGCGCAACGCGTTGCGCAGGACGACCATGCTGGTGGCCGCCTCTATGCCGTGTCCCGCGACGTCGCCGACGCACAGCAGCACCAGCCGGGACGGCAGCACGACCGCGTCGTACCAGTCGCCGCCGACCAGGTGCTGGGTCTCCGCGGGCCGGTAGCGCACCGCCACGTCCAGTCCCGGAACCGCCAGCGGCGCCTGCGTCGGGGGCATGATGGCGTGCTGCAACTGCAGCGTCAGCCGGTCGCGTTCGCTGGCCTGCTGCTCGGTGTGGGCGAGCTGGTCCCGGGTGGCGGCGAGGGCGACCTCGGTCCAGTGGTGGGAGGAGATGTCCTGGTAGGCGCCGCGCAGGACATACGGCTGCCCGGCGGAGTCCAGGACCGGCTCGGCCACGACCCGGATGTGGCGGGTGACCCCGTCGGGGCGCTGCAGACGGAACGCGGTGGACGCGGGACGGCGCTGGTGGAGCAGGGTGCGCAGGAACCGGCCGATGGCGACCGCGTCGTCGGGGTGGGCGTAGGCCGTCAGGTCCTCCAGCGGCACGGGGGCGTCGGAGGCGGGCCTGCCGTAGAGGTGGTAGAGCTGGCCGTTCCAGGTGATCTCACCCGTCAGCAGGTTCTCCTCGAAACCGCCGATGCGGCCCAGGCGCTGGGCGTGCTGGAGCAGGCTCGCCAGGCGGGCCGTCTCGTCCTCGATGCGCCAGATCAGCAGAACGCTGCCGCCGTGCCGGCTGACGTTGATGTCGGCGACCGCCGCGAGCGCGACATCGTCCACCAGGGCGGTGAGCCGCATGCGGTGGGCGCGGAAGGGCTCGCCGGTGGCGTAGACGCGCTCGATCCGTTCGAACAGCTCGCTGTGGCCCGCGGCCATCGGGTACGCCTCCAGCAGCAGCGCGCCGTTCACGGCGCCCCGCGGCCGGCCGGGTCGAGGAAGCGGCTGTTGACGTGCTGGATGCGGAAGTCGACGAGCTGCCCGTCGGGGTCCAGGTGCGGCACCAGCACCAGGGCGGGATCGTGGAGCCCGTCGGCCAGGTCCATCAGCTCGGAGACGTCCGGTGGGAGGCGCGGGTCGGGGGCGCCGTCGGGGTGCTCGAGCGCGTACGTCTCCAGGGTGTGCCCGCACAGCTCGGCCAGGGCCTCGATCTGGCGGACGATCGCCGGGGGAGGGGGCTCCAGCGGTGTGGACCAGGCGATCTCCAGTACGCCGTGGATGCGCCCCCCGGTCCCGGCCGGCAGGGCGACCCGGCCGCCGTCGGGGAGGTGGTGCTGGCCGATGGACGGCAGGCCGGTCTGGGCCAGACTGCGGATCCACTCCCCCGTGCGCTCCGAGAGCCCACGCCGGGCCACCGTCGTCACGCCCGGCGGCACATGGCGCCAACGCCCGGCCTCGGCCGTGGAGAACCCGGCGCTGCCCGCCAGCGCCAGGGACCCGTCGGCCCCCAGGGCCCAGATGGCCACCGCCTCCGCGCCCAGGGGGGTGAGCGCGTGCTCCAGCAGCGAGTCGGCGACGGCCTGGGTGTCGTCGGCGGCCAGCACGCCGCTCTCCGCGGTACGCAGCCGTACCGCAGAGGACTGCGCTTCGGGCGGATCGGCGGAGGCGGTCGCCGCGAGGAAGGCGCTGGTCACCTCCGACATCCGGTCGCGCGAGGTCTGGTTGATCACCTCGACGGCGAACTCCAGCGGTGTCACCCCCGCCTGCGCCGTGAGCTCGGCGAGCTGCTTCGAGGCCTGCGCCGGACCGCAGCCCAGCCGCTCGACCAGGATGCCCTTGGCCAGTTCGATCAGGGCCCGTCCGTCCGCCTCGGCCTGCGCCGCCCGCACCTCCCGGCGCAGCCGCTCCACGGTCGCCGCCAGCCTGCCGACGGGGGAGGGCTCACCGTCACCGTCGCTGCTGTCGACGGCAAGCTGGTCCTGCTCAGGGGCGGTCTGGGGCTCGGACGGCTGGCGGAGATCACTCACGGGGGGCCTGTTCCTCGGCTGGGACGTCACGCGGTCGGCTGGTGGGCTCTGCCTGCGCTCACCCCGGCAGCCACCGTCGGACCCGGGCGATCAGGTCGCCGGTGTCGACGGGCTTGGTGACGTAGTCGTTGGCACCCGACGCGAGGCTCTTCTCCTGGTCGCCGGGCATGGCCTTCGCGGTGACCGCGATGATCGGCAGCTCCGCGTACTGCGGCATCGAACGGATCTCCGCGGTGGCGGCGTAGCCGTCCATCTCCGGCATCATCACGTCCATCAGGACGAGCGAGATGTCCGGGTGGGCGAGCAGCATCTCGATGCCCTTGCGGCCGTTGTCCGCGTGCAGAACGTGGAAGCCGTGCAGTTCCAGCACCCCGCTGAGCGCGAAGAGGTTGCGCGCGTCGTCGTCGACCACGAGGACCGTCCGGCCGACGAAGGAGTCGTCCACCACCTGTGCCACAGGCCGCTGGGGGTCCTCGGAACGCACCAGCGACAGCACGTCGCCGGGCTGCTCGGCCGACAGGTGCAGGGTGATGCGCTCGCGCAGGTCGTCCAGGCTGGACAGGAAGTCCAGCGGCCGGTCACCCGCCAGGGCCCGCAGACCCTGCTCCTGGCCGAGGTTCACCCGGTGCCCGGTGTGGATGAGGACCGGCACGCTGGCCAGCGCCGAGTCGCCGCGCATGGCCTCCAGGAAGTCGGCACCCTCGTCGTGCCGCATGCCGAGTTCGAGGACGACGCAGTGGCAGGGGTCGGAGGCCAGCATGCTCGCCGCCTCCTGCGCCCCCACCGCCGTGATGATGTCGATCCCCCCGTGCGGATCGCCGGAGTCGTACGCGAGGTCCGCGACGGCCCGCTCGGCGACCAGCGTGAGCAGACCCCGCGGGCGCTCCTCGATGACCAGCAGACGGCGCCTGCGGTGCTCGGGGGAGTGTGCGGGAGCGGCGAGTTGCCGGGGCTCGGCCGACTCCCCTGCGGCCAAGGTGTGCTGCGGGTGTTCCGCGGGACGCCCGCCGCCCTCCATCAGTTCCTCGAAGTCGGCACGTGCGACAGGCAGGAACAGCGTGAAGGTGCTGCCCTGGCCGGGAGTGCTGTCCACGGTGACCGCGCCGCCCAGCAGTTGGGCGATCTCCCGGGTGATGGACAGACCGAGCCCGGTGCCGCCGTACTTGCGGCTGGTCGTCCCGTCGGCCTGCTGGAACGCCCCGAAGATCGTCTCCAGTTGCTGCTGCGGGATGCCGATACCGGTGTCCTTGACCCGGAATGCCACCACCGGACCGCCGCGGTGCACACCCGGCGGCACCTCCCGGTCCGCGGCGGGCTCGATCCGCAGCTCCACACCGCCCTGCTCGGTGAACTTCACCGCGTTCGACAGCAGGTTGCGCAGGATCTGACGCAGCCGGGAGTCGTCGGTGAGCAGATCGGCCGGGGTGCCGGGGGCGGTGGCCACCGTGAACTCCAGGCTCTTCTGCGACGTCATCGGCCTGAACGTCGCCTCGACGTACTCCAGGAGCTGACGCAGCGGGACCCGCTCGGGCGAGACGTCCATCTTGCCCGCCTCGACCTTGGACAGGTCGAGGATGTCGTTGATCAGCTGGAGCAGGTCCGAGCCCGCCGAGTGGATGATGCCCGCGTACTCGACCTGCTTCGGCGTGAGGTTGCGCGAGGGGTTCTGGGCCAGCAACTGGGCCAGGATCAGCAGGCTGTTGAGCGGGGTGCGCAGCTCGTGGCTCATGTTGGCCAGGAACTCCGACTTGTACTTGGAGGCCAGCGACAACTGCTGCGCGCGGGTCTCCAGTTCCTGCCGGGCCTGCTCGATCTGGAGGTTCTTGGCCTCGATGTCGCGGTTCTGGGAAACCAGCAGGGAGGCCTTCTCCTCCAGCTCGGCGTTGGAGCGCTGGAGCTCGTCCTGCTGGACCTGCAACTCCTCGGAGCGGGCCTGGAGTTCGGCGGTCAGCCGCTGGGACTCGTCGAGCAGCTCGTCGGTGCGGACGTTGGCGACGATGGTGTTGAGGTTGACGCCGATGGTCGGCATCAACTGCGTCAGGAAGTCCTGGTGGATCTGCCGGAAGCGGCTGACGGAGGCCAGTTCGATCACCCCGAGGACCTGCTCCTCGACCACGATCGGCAGCACCACCAGAGCGGTGGGCGCGGCGTGCCCGAGACCCGAGGAGATGGTGACGTAACCGTCGGGCAGCTCTTCCACGGTGACACTGCGGCGGTTGCGCGCGGCCTGCCCGACCAGCGAGCGCCCGACCGGGATCCGGGTGGGCCGCTCGTCGTCGTCCGGATAGCCGTACGAGCCCACCAGCCGCAGTTCGTGCCCGCGCTGGGTGTCCTCCGCCAGGTAGAAGGCGCCGTACTGGGCAGCGACCAGCGGCGTGAGCTCGTCCATGATGAGCTCGGCTACCACGGGCAGGTCCCGGTGGCCCTGCATCAGGCTGGAGATCCGGGCCAGGTTGGTCTTGAGCCAGTCCTGCTCCTGGTTGGCCCGGGTGGTCTCGCGCAGGGACTCCACCATGGAGTTGATGTTGTCCTTGAGCTCGGCGACCTCGCCGGAGGCCTCCACGTTGATCGACCGCGTCAGGTCGCCCTCGGCGACGGCGCTGGCCACCTCGGCGATCGCGCGGACCTGCCGGGTGAGGTTCCCGGCCAGTTCGTTGACGTTCTCCGTGAGCCGCTTCCAGGTGCCCTCGACGCCCTCCACCTCGGCCTGACCGCCGAGCCGCCCCTCGCTGCCGACCTCGCGGGCGACGCGGGTGACCTCGGCGGCGAACGACGACAGCTGGTCGACCATCGTGTTGATGGTCGTCTTCAGCTCCAGGATCTCGC
>NZ_JBHVYZ010000094.1:0-24827 GCF_042880295.1 Streptomyces sp. NPDC058307 | reverse complement strand
GTACGCCCCCCGAGCAGCGCGAGGCGCTCGGGGGGCGTACCGGCCGTACGTACCCTCCCTCGCCGCCGCCCCACCACCCCAGCCTCGAACCGCCACCACCCCCACCAGCAGCCCCGCCCCCACCCCGCACCTCACCCCCAGCGCGGATCCCGCCCCGTCCCCGCCAGCAGCCGCTCGAACGCCGGCGCGTCCTCGGCCACCGGGACCGGGTCCCCGAACACCCCCATCTTCCGAGCTGTGGGCGCCAGTTGGGCCACCGCGCCCGTCAGCTCCGCCACGACCGCCTCGTCGGCCGGCCCGTACTCCTGTCCCGTCGCCCGCGCCAGGTCCCACACATGCACGGTCAGATCGAGCAGCGCCATCGAGCCGACCAGCCGCGCCGGCATGTCCATCGCCCCGGTCGTGCCCTCCTCGGCGCCGGGCGCCGACCAGACCGCCACCAGCCGGTCCGCCTCCTGCGCGAGCCGATCCCGCCAGTCCGGGCCCTCGCTCACCCGGTCCGGGACCGCCCCGTCGAAGTCCGACGGCTCCTTCACAGCCAGCCGCTGGAACTGCACGATCACCTGGAAGACATGGTTGACCAGCGCCTTCACGTCGTACTCCGCGCAGGGCGTGGCAGCCCCGAGAGCCTCGTCCGGAATCCCCCGGAACACCGGAACCGCCCGTTCCCGGGCCATCCCCAGCAGTTCACCGATGCCGTACGTCTTCTTCGCCGCGTTCGTGTCCATGCCCCGACCGTACGAAGACCGCCGACCGCCCTTCTTGAAGAAACGCGACGCCCGCCCCCGGACGTACGATCCCCTCATGGCCGCCCCCCGCCGCGACACCCGCGGGATCGTCGACCCGGCCGGGCTGCTGACCCGGGTGCGGTTCCGCCGCCACGAGCCCGCCGAACCGCTGCGCCGGTACGTCGAGCAGTACTGGTTCATCGACTGGGACCTGCCCGAGCCCTACGCCTCCCACGTCGTGCCGCACCCCTCCGTCCACCTCACCTTCCAGCAGGACGAGGGGTCGCCCTACGCCGAGCTGACGGGCATCCCCGGCGGCCTCTACACCAGGAGGCTCACCGGCAGGGGCCGGGTCTGCGGAGTGAAGTTCCGCCCCGGCGGCTTCCGGCCCTACGCCCCCGAGCACCCGGTGTCCCACTGGACGGCCGAGGTGCTCGCCGCCCGGGACGTGTTCCCGCAGATCACGACGGACACCGCCGGCTCCGTCGTGACCCCCGCCACCGACGAGGCCCGCGTCGCCGCACTCGACGCCTTCCTCCTCCGCCTCGCCCCGGCCACCCCCGACCCGCAGGCCGACCTCGCCACGGCCCTCGTCGACCACGTCCACGACGAGCGAACCGTGCGCCGCGTCGACGACTTCGCCCGCACGGCGGGACTCTCGGTACGGGCCCTGCAACGCCTCTTCTCCGCCTACGTCGGCGTGAGCCCGAAGTGGGTCATCCTCCGCTACCGCATCCACGAGGCCCTGGAGCTCGCCGGCACCCGCAGCGAGGTCGACTGGGCCACCCTCGCCGCCGACCTGGGCTACGCCGACCAGGCCCACCTGATCCGGGACTTCACAACGACGGTAGGGGTCCCGCCGACGGCGTACGCACAAGCGACCGGGCTACTCCGCGGCACAGGCACTGGCCGCGGCACAGGCACTGGCCTGACCCGTCAGAAGTAGTACTCGTCCCCACTGTCCAGCACCAGCACCCGCTGCCGGTCGTTCTCCCGGTTGCCGTTCACCGTCCCCCCGTTCCCCACCGTGTCGATCTCCAGCAGCACCTCCGACGGCACCCCCCGCAACCGCACCCGCAGGTCGACCCGCTCCCCCACCCCGTCCGCCGCCAGCGCCCCCACCGCGCACGACACCACCCGCTCCTCCGACCGCGCACACCCCGTCGGCAGCGTCTGCGCGTCCGCGAGAGGCTCCGACCACCGCAGCCGTACGGTCGCGTCCGGAACGGCGGCAGGCCCGTCATTGCGCGGCGTGAACCGCACGTCCACCTGCCCACCGGACAGGGACGCGGCCCCGTGATACGCCAGATCCGCCTCGGGCCCGCCGACCGCGACCGCCGTACCCCCACCTGCCACCAGCGCCACCAGCGCCGCACCCCACACCGCAAGCACCCGCCGCATGCCACCCACTCCTCGCTCCAGCCGCCCGAACCGCCGCGGTCGCAGGGATGTATCCCACGTACGGCAGCCGACAGGCGCCCTCCATCAGGTGACACCGGGGCCTGCCGACGGGCATGCGAAGCTGATCCACATGCTCGTAGCCCGCTCCGTCGCCCTCTTCGTCGTGGCCGCCCTCTTCGAGATCGGCGGCGCCTGGCTGGTCTGGCAGGGCGTACGGGAGCACCGCGGCTGGATGTGGACCGCGGGCGGCATCCTCGCCCTCGGCGCCTACGGCTTCGTCGCCACCTTCCAGCCCGACGCGCACTTCGGCCGCATCCTCGCCGCGTACGGCGGCATCTTCGTGGCCGGCTCGATCCTGTGGGGCATGGCGGCGGACGGCTACCGCCCCGACCGCTGGGACATCGCGGGCGCGCTCATCTGCCTCGCGGGCATGGCGGTCATCATGTACGCCCCGCGGGGCGACTGACCGGCCGCACTCAGGACGTCACGCCGACCGCCCGCGATCCGGACCGCCCGCAGCCTCCGACCATCGCCGACCTATCCTGGCGGGAGCCCGCACCCACCCCCGCCCGAGGAGCAGCCATGGCCCCCGCCGCCCCGTCCCCCGCGTCCCGGATCGCGATCGTCACCGGGGCGAGCAGCGGAATCGGCGCGGCCACCGCACGGCAGCTCGCCGCGGCCGGCTACCGCGTCGTCCTGACCGCCCGCCGCAAGGACCGCATCGAGGCGCTCGCGGAGGAGATCAACACGGCGGGCCACCAGGCGACGGCCTACCAGCTGGACGTGACGGACCGGGCCGCGGTCGACGAGTTCGCCTCCGCCTTCAAGACGGTCGGCGTCCTCGTGAACAACGCCGGCGGAGCCCTCGGAGCCGACCCGGTCGCCACCGGCGACCCCGCCGACTGGCGCTCGATGTACGAGACGAACGTCATCGGCACCCTCAACGTCACCCAGGCCCTGCTCCCCAAGCTCGACGCGAGCGGCGACGGCACGGTCGTCGTCGTCTCCTCCACGGCGGGCCACGGCACCTACGAGGGCGGCGCGGGCTACGTCGCCGCCAAGCACGGCGCCCACGTCCTGGCGGAGACCCTCCGCCTGGAGATCGTCGGCCGTCCCGTCCGCGTGATCGAGATCGCGCCCGGCATGGTCAAGACCGACGAGTTCGCCCTGACCCGCTTCGGCGGCGACCAGGAGAAAGCGGAGAAGGTCTACCAGGGCGTCGCGGAACCCCTCACCGCCGACGACGTGGCCGACACCATCGCCTGGGCGGTGACCCGCCCCAGCCACGTCAACGTAGACCTCCTGGTCCTGCGCCCCCGAGCCCAGGCGTCCAACACAAAGGTCCACAGGGACCTGTGACCGGGGACCGCAAAGACCCGCAGGACCCTTCGTCATGATCTACGCGGTGACGCACGCCCCCAAGTGAGCGGCAGCTCTCACCCCTTCACGCACACGACCTGCTTCAGCTTCGCCACGACCTCCACCAGGTCCCGCTGCTGGTCGATGACCTGATCGATCGACTTGTAGGCGCCCGGGATCTCGTCCACGACACCGGAGTCCTTACGGCACTCCACGCCCCGCGTCTGCTCCTCCAGGTCGCGCGTCGAGAACCGCCGCTTGGCCGCGCTACGGCTCATGCGCCGACCGGCGCCGTGCGAGGCCGAGTTGAAGGCCTTCTCGTTGCCGAGGCCCTTCACGATGTACGACCCCGTCCCCATGGAACCGGGGATGATGCCGTACTCGCCCGCCCGGGCGCTGATCGCCCCCTTGCGCGTGACAAGCAGGTCCATGCCCTCGTAACGCTCGCGGCTCACGTAGTTGTGATGGCAGCTCACCTCGGGCTCGAAGGTCACCTTGGCCTTCTTGAACTCCTTGCGGATCACGTCCTTGAAGAGGGCCATCATGATCGACCGGTTGTACTTGGCGTACTCCTGAGCCCAGTAGAGGTCGTTCTGGTAGGCCGCCATCTGCGGGGTGTCCGCGACGAAGACCGCGAGGTCCCGGTCGATCAGCCCCTGGTTGTGCGGAAGCTTCTGGGCCACGCCGATGTGGTGCTCGGCCAGCTCCTTGCCGATGTTCCGGGAACCGGAGTGGAGCATGAGCCAGATCTCACCCTGATCACTTATGCACACTTCTGTGAAGTGGTTGCCCGATCCAAGTGTCCCAATTTGCCTTTCCGCACGATCTCGACGGAATTTGACCGCTTCGGCGATCCCATCGAACCGCCCCCAGAAGCCATCCCACCCAGCCGTTCCGAAACCATGCAGCCGCCCCGGCTCCACCGGACTGTCATGCATCCCCCGCCCCACCGGAATCGCCTGCTCGATCTTCGAGCGCAGCCGGGACAGGTCCCCCGGCAGGTCGTTCGCCGTCAGGGACGTCTTCACCGCCGACATCCCGCAGCCGATGTCCACTCCCACCGCCGCCGGGCACACCGCACCCTGCATGGCGATCACGGACCCGACCGTCGCGCCCTTGCCGTAGTGCACGTCCGGCATCACCGCCAGCCCCTTGATCCACGGCAGCGTCGCGACGTTGCGCAGCTGCTGCAGGGCCACGTCCTCGACGGTCGCCGGGTCGGTCCACATGCGGATCGGGACCTTGGCGCCCGGCATCTCCACGTACGACATATCGTCCTCATTCCCCCGGAAAACAAACAGAAGTCTTGAATCGCAAAAGCCGCGCCAAGGTCGACGTATGGGATGACGGACCGGCGTTCACGGCAGTGCGTGCGATAGACATTGTCTGCTGGGGACGCCCCCGTGCGGCAAGCGAATAACCTGCGGGGACACTGAAGATCCCCACGAGTCGGAGACATTCCGAGAGGAGCCCCACCGTGCAGCGGAAGGCCTACGTACCCGGCGTCGCCGCCCTCCTCGCGGCGCTGCTGGCCGGCTGCACCGGCAGCTCGGGCGGCGACAGTCCGACGGACAACGCCAACCCGGACGACACCGGCACCGCCTCCGTCGTAGCGCAGCCCGGCAAGTACCGCACGCTGCCCGAGGCCTGCGGGGTGGTCGGCCAGAGCAGTCTGGACGTGCTGCTGCCCGGTATCCAGCAGATCGCCGACGAGGACCAGCGCGCCAAGGCGTACGCGGGCGAGGCGACGCTCACCTACGACACGGACCGCAAGGTGGGCTGCCGTTGGAAGGTGGAGGCCACGGACGCCACCGAGTACCTGTCGGTCGACTTCGAGCGGGTGGTGTCGTACGACAACGCGGTCAGCGACGACAGTCAGGCGCAGCAGCTGTTCGCGCAGGTCGAGGAGAAGGCCGATCTCCCGGTGGCGGCGACGTCGAGTGCGGTGTCCGACGTGGCGGAGAGCGGCACCGCCAGTGCCACGGCTTCCCCGACGGCCACTGCGAGTGGTTCCGCGAGTCCGAGTGGTTCGGCGTCCGCGACCCCGTCGGATCTCCAGCCCCGTGTCCTGGACGATCTGGGCGACGAGGCGTTCCTGGACGACGTGTTGAGCAACTCGGGTTCGACGGCCCAGCAGCGCAAGGTGACTGTGGCGTTCCGCACGTCCAACGTGATCGTGACCATCGAGTACGAGGAGCAGCCGACGACGATCGGTGCGACCCCGGACAGCAAGGAAATGCAGGACAACGCCCGGAAACTGGCCTCTCAGCTGGCCGGGTCGCTGTCGGGCTGAGTGCTCTTCACATGCCCCTCACCCGTGCGCACGAGGCGTTCGAAGCTGGACCGCACGGCATCCTCACCGCGTACCGTGGCCCCTCGGACCCGATCCGACGGCAGGAACCACAAGCGTCATGAGTGAAGGAACCATGCAGCGACGAGCAGAGCGTGACCAGGGTGTTCTGGGGGCCCCTCCCACGTCTTTCGGGCAGTGGGGGAGAGCGAAGCGTCTTCACCGCGTCCTTGTCTGCGCGGCCGCAGTCCCGGTGATGCTGATCGCCGCCGGCTGCTCCTCCGACTCCGGCTCCGGCGACTCCGGCTCCGGCAGCGGTGGTGACAAGGCCGCGGGCGCCGGTGCGACGGTGTCGGCCTCCGCGAGCGCGGCGCCCACGGTGCAGGCGGCGGCGTACAAGTCGCTTCCCGAGTCGTGCGGGGTGCTGTCCGCGAAGACTCTGAAGTCGCTGGTGCCCGAGGCTCCGAAGGCCGGCAAGAAGGGCACGTCGGAGGCGGGTACGCGCGGCAGTTGCTCGTGGAGCAGCCTCGACAACAACGGGGTGAAGGGCTCTCAGTTCCGCTGGCTGAATGTCTCGCTGCTGCGTTTCGAGTCGGACACCTCGCGCGGTACGGGTGAGGCGCAGGCGCAGAAGTACTACGAGCAGCAGATCCAGGACGCGCAGTCGGTGGCGGGTGCGAAGAACGCCAAGTCGCAGTCGGTGTCGGGGGCGGGTGACGCGGCGACGCTGGTGCGTTACGACCTGAAGAAGAAGGAAGGCGCCTTCAAGCAGCAGACGGTGGTCACGCGCGTGGAGAACGTCGTCGTGACCGTCGACTACAACGGCGCGGGTCTGGCCGGTGACAAGGCGCCGAGCACGGACGCCCTGGCGAAGCTGGCGGAGCGGGCGGCCAAGGAGGCGGTGACCGCGGTGTCGGCGGCGAACGGCGAGGGTGCGGCGAGCCCGGCCCCGTCGGAGTCCGCGTCAGGTTCGAAGGGCCCGTCCAAGGCCCCGTCGAAGTCCGCGTCCCCGTCCGCGTCCGCCTCGAAGTCCGCGTCGAAGTCCGCGTCGAAGTCCGGCTCGAAGTCGGCATCTCCGTCCAAGTCGGCCGCGAAGTCGGGCTGAAGAAGGCCTGACGGCACGTACCGGCCATCCGTGCGCAGCACATATGTGCCACTCTGTTGCGCGCAACAACACGCACTGGGAGGGGAGTACGGGTGTCCGCGCCCATGCAGCTGACTCGAATGCATCGCATTCTCATAGGCGTGGTCGTGTTCGGCGCCGTGATCATCGCCGGCATCGGCTTCGCGGGGTCGTACGCGGCCGTCCGTGAACTCGCCATTCAAAAGGGCTTCGGGAACTTCAGTTACGTCTTCCCGATCGGTATCGACGCGGGCATCTGTGTCCTGCTGGCGCTGTTCCCTGTCAAGTTCTTCTGTTCAGTTTGATTGCCCCTGTGGGGAGAACGGCTGTAGCGACGAACTCGGTGCCGCCCGGGTCTCCCAGCCGGAAAGCATCTTGGTGAGCTGCAGAAGCCCGGAGAGAACGAAGAGGGCGGTCATTTTCAGCCAACTCACCCGGTGACGGACGTGCCGCGGGAGTCCGTAGCGGATCCTGGGGGCGGATCACCGCAGTTCAGCTGAAGTAGTCAGGAGGAGGCAGGGTGGCCGCCGACCCGCTGGAAACGGCCTGGAAGATCCAGGCGGCATTGGCCGATTCGACAGGCAAGGCGGACACAAAGGCGTCCATCGCTCTCAGCCTCCAGTCAACGGTGCTCGCCCTGCTCGGGGTACTGGCCGCCTCGGGCCGCGGAGTCGGCGCACGGAACATGGCCGGCCATGTGCTGTTGTGGACGGGTGGGTGCATCCTTCTCTGCGGAGCGCTTCTGGCCGCCGCTGCGGTGGCCCCCAACCTGCGGTTGGAGCGCAGAGGACCTGGCCCGGACGACGACTATCTGTTCTTCGGGCATCTACGCCACTTCGAGCCGGAGACCCTGGAAGCTGCTCTGCGCTCGGGCTCCGCGTTGTCCGCGCTGTCACGGCAGATCGTCGTCATGAGCGAGATCGCCTGGACCAAGCACCGTCGAGTACAGCTCTCCCTGCTGCTAGCGGTGACGGGTTGCGCGGTGATTGGCGCCTCGGCCGCAATAGGGTGAGCGACGCCTCGGGGGGATGAAGTGAATTTTCGTCATTTGGTATCGGATGCCGCCTGGAATGACTTACTGCACCGAGGGCAGAGGCGCCGCTACGCGCGAGCCACATGGCTGTTTCACCAGGGAGAGTCACCTGACTTCGTCATCGCCCTGACTGACGGAATCGTCAAGATCGTCCGGTTGGCGGGAGACGGGACGGAGACACCTCTAGCGCTGCGCGGCCAGGGCGAGGTCTTGGGCGAGATCGGCGCACTCCTCGACAAGCCTCGATCGGCGTCCGTGAAGGCGGTCTCCGAGTGCGTCGGATACGTCCTTCCCGCGCACGCGTTTCGGGGATACATCGACCGACACGGCCTCAACCCGACTGTGTATCGGCTCACTGTTCAGCGCATGCACGAGAACGAGCAGCTGCGCACCGCGTTGATGAGGCTGTCGCCGCAGGCCCGGGTGGCCCGGGTGATTGAGTATCTGGCTTCGGAAGTCGGCGAGAGTGCGGACGACGGGACGGTCGTCCTCCGGCTCGGGATGTCCCGAGACGAGTTGGCAGCGATGGCTTCGATGAGCCGCTCGTCAGCGATGGCCGTCTTACGAGAGCTTCATGATGCCCGTGTCCTCGAGCTGGGCCGGGAGCGTCTGGTGGTCACGGACAGCGCAGCCCTCACCAAGCTGTCCGAAGGGTGACAGCACCCACCAGCCTCACCGTGACCCACGTCACCTTCGCACCGTCCAAAGCTGGACGGTACCCCGCCGCGTTCACCGCCACAGTGGCTTCTACCACCCCGACAAGAGGAGGACACATCAATGGCACCTTCATGGGAGCGCCTGTGGCCCTACCGGGCTGTACTTGCGGTTGATGCCAGAGACTTCAGCTCTCATACCAGCAAACGCATGCAGGAGATCAACGCAGACATCCAGCAAGTGCTCGCGCAGGCCCTGTCGGCCACCGGCCTTAGCGCGCACTGGGAACAGCGGGCCTTCCCGCAGCACACGGGTGACGGGTATGTCGCAGGTCTGGACCCCGAGGTGCTGCTGGCCCTGGTGGGATGCTTCCCCGGAGCCCTCAGTGATGTTCTGCACGAGTACAGAAGGCAGAACCCCGGCAAGAGCCCGCTGCAACTGCGCGTCAGCGTCCATGTAGGTCCGCTGCCCCCTTCCGGGCTGGGCGTTCCCATGGTCGAGACTCACCGCCTTCTCGACGACCAGACCCTCCGGGATCTTCTCGCGAAGGCCAAGCGCGCAAACACGGTGATGATCATCTCGCAACGCGTGTACGAGGACGTCTTTCAGAGCGGGCTCGAAACAGGCAGCACTGTCGCCGAGGACTTCGCGCAGAACATCGCCAAGGCCAAGAAGTTCGCCCAGCCTGCCTGGCTGCATGTTCCCGGCCTCGATTGGGGACTTGCCGATCGTTCGCTTTTCGAAGTCCCAGAGCAAAGCAGTACGGCCCCGCCCTCACAGGGAACACGCCGTGAGGACTCACAACCTGCCTCCGCGCCATCCTTTGTTCAGAACGGCAACGGGAACTTCCAGGGCCAGCACCAGTACTTCAACGGCGGCGTGGGAGGCCTGCGATGACCGACAACCCATTCACTGCTGGTGAGCCTGACAACTCACCTGGTACTCCCCCGAAGCCGTCTGACGATGGGTTCGGGCACCAGACTGAACCGGCCCAGGAGGACCCATCCTCCACTGCCACACCGCGCTGGCGCTGGGCCGACCGGCTCAACCTCACGGGCCGTTCAGGCAACGCCTTCCCTCCGGAAGAGGAATCGGAGGCAACCAGCGTCCTGTATCCGGGGAAACCCGCCCCGACGCCAGCCGGCGGATCCGGGGAGTGGGCCGTCCCCCACGCAAGGCCCGAAAGCCAGCTCATGCCTGGGCAGGGAGGCATGCTTTCAACCGACGGAGGCACGCTTTCTCCGCCGGCCGCTCACGGTGCCCCTGTGCCTGC
This sequence comes from Streptomyces sp. NPDC058307, assembly GCF_042880295.1. NCBI lineage: Bacteria > Bacillati > Actinomycetota > Actinomycetes > Kitasatosporales > Streptomycetaceae > Streptomyces > Streptomyces sp. NPDC058307. Next base: position 14,966 of record NZ_JBHVYZ010000094.1, on the reverse strand, counting down.
GCCCACACGCGTCAGCGAGGACAGCGAGAGGATCGACGAGCTGCCAGTACCTGCGGCACCAGCAGAAGAGCCGGGCATCGAGGGGGGTACTCCTGGACCAGCGACTCCCCCGCAGGTCATGCCTGCCATGGGCTCTCATGTGCAGAACGTGGCCCCCTACGCCACCGCATTCCAGGCGGAGAGCCAGCACTTTTACGGCGGCGATTTTGTGCGGCAGCAGCCGGTGCATCAAGTGGATCTCGCTGCATGCACCAATGATCGTTTCATCCCGCCACGTGACGCCGACTGCTGGGAACAGGCACAGTTCCTGATCAAGGAGCACGGAGTCGTCATTCTCTGCGCGCCACCGGGCACGGGCCGGCGCAGCACCGCGCTGCGTCTCCTGACTACCGTGGGATCGCTACCGCTGACCCTCGTGGACCTCGAGCCGGAGTGGTCGAAACCCGACGCTACGAAGCTGCCAGCCGCAACTGGTCACGGCTACGTTCTCGACCTCTCAGGCATGCCGCAGCAGCCTGGACCTCGATTCGGTCAGGGTCTGATCAATTACGGCATCGACGGCGTAAAGAAGTCTTGCTATCTCGTCGTTCTCACCACCCCTGACGAGTGGACGAATGAATGGTCTGAAGAGACGCGCCACATCACTGTCAAGCATTCTTCACCGAACGCTAAGCCTCTGGTGCGCCAAGAACTTCGACAGATGGGTGCAGAAGATCGAGTCTCCTGGCTCGACCAGGATGCGTACAACGACATCTGGCGTTCCAATCCACCTGCCCAGGAAGCCCGACGACTCGCTCGCATCGTCTATGAGGCAAAAGAGAACGACAACACCGTCGTTGAGGAGTTCCAGGGATGGAACACACACATCAACAAACTCCTCACCCCGACCAGGCAAGGACCTGGTGAGCCAGAGCTCGTATCCACCCGTGCCACCGTCTGGGCGGGGGCGCTGATCAACGGCGGCCGAAAGCGGTCAGTACTTCATGCCGCCGATGCACTTCTCGAAAAACTCGAATTCGGGCGGAAACCCCTGGACATTCTGGCAGATGCCACGTCCAGTCACCGTCTGAAGGCCGCCGCGCTTTGGCCGCATGGAGATCGGGCGTTCCACGAGTTGGACAAGCACGATCTGGCACCGGCCATCCTCAGGCATCTCTGGGATGAGTTCCCGACCCAACGAGATCTGTTGCGTTCATGGGCTGTGTCGGTCGTCGCGCAGCAGGCCGTACCCGAGGACGACGCGCGCATCGCTCTTTCCGCACTCCTTGAATTGTCGAAGGAAGTGCACGACACCAGCATTATCGACAGCGTCGCCAAGGAGGTGACTGGGCGCCGCCTTCCGCTAGCAGTGGAAGCTCTCACATCTGCGGCACTCGACCCCACTCTGGGCAAATATGTCCGGGGACGCCTGTACCGGTGGATGCTCGGTAAACCGTCGCCGGCGATGGTGGATCTGGTGACGCAGATCTGTGGAGGGGAACTTGCCGTCCGCCAGCCGTCAATCGCAATGACGCGACTGGCCAGGGCAGCCGTCCACGCTCCGTTCCCATCCTCCGCCATGGTTGATGCGTTCCGGCGGCTTACCCAGATCAACTCGGCCGAAGTAGCCAAGGCTCTCGAGACGTGGCTGACAGAGGAACCCGCCAAAAGGCATGCTTTGGTCGCTTTCCTCTCCCTGGCTGCCACCGACGAAGGGACACGGCTTCTTCTGAGCATGACGGATGATGCTGCGGGCAGGCAGCGCTTCGTACGGGCCTGGCAGCAACTACTCCAGGACGATGAGTCCCAGAGCGCAGCAGATGAGCAGCTAGGCAGGTGGGGAGTCGCAGCCGAGAGCGGGCTGCTGCCCTCAGCGCTGCTAGTCGATCTCATGGCCGATGTGTACGAACCCAAGATCTATCGAAGCGGTCTGCAGCGATTCTTTGCACAGGACCGTGACTTCCAGGATTCCTTCTGGGGCGAAGTCCTCGAACGAGTAATCATCAGGACTCATGAACGCGAGAAGGCATCAAGCTGATGATGGCGTACCTCGGGCTGCGCCGACGTCTTCGTCACCGCGTTTCGACTACGTGGCCAACGAAGCTCTGGGGCGTGGCCTATACGGTCAGCGGTGTGCTGCACTGCCGCCTCGCTTCAGGCGAGCAGCGTCAAAAACGCGCCCTGGTACGTTCGGCTGCACGGATGGCGCTAGAGGAGAAGGCTTCGCAGATCACCCGCGGATATCTGCCTGGGCAACTTGACGAGGCGGAGAGCGCGCTCGCGCTGGAGCTGTCCGATTGGCGGCAGGTGGATGCGAGGTGGCCGATTGAGATCAAAGCACACCTCGTCCTCCGGCTGGAAGCCGAAGCGGCAGCTCGTGCCCAGGCATATGAAGACGCCTTGCGCGATCAGCAGCTCCAACATGATCTGCATGAGACTCGTGTGGCATACATGCGGGACAAGGTGCTCGCCGACGCGGATACAGCACGTGCCTGGTGGCTCGAACGCCATCGCGAAGGGCACCATTCGATCGTGTGGGATGAGTTCAACACGCACATCCTGCCTTTCGTCGGCCGAGCCGGGGACGCACAAACAAACGCCATGCGCACTGCTCATGTCCTTGCCCAAGTGGTCGAGAGGCTGGAGGACGACCCGGCTCGCCACAAGCTTTTCGTCGCCACCGCACGCCTCCTGATGAAGGAGATGGACTGGCCAGACCTTGCGGATAGCCTCACGCTGGCCGAGCAGCGGAAGTTTCAGCCGAAATAGTAGGTTCCACGGCTGGCGCGCCAGCAAAATCTCTGATTCGCCAGCCACCGTTTCGGTAACCGACCCGAAACTTATCGCTATGCCATCCACGAAACCTGCTGGCCCAGAAGGTGGGCTTCACAGAGCCCGGCGAGAAGGAGACCAAGCTGGTGAGGTCGTCAGTGTTCCAATTAACGGAACGGAACGACATTGCCAGGGTTCGATTTCAGCGGTGCTGAGGAGTCCTCCTGCTGCCGAGTGAGGACTGCGCTTGCGAGAGTAAGGCGGGTCACCTGCTGGCGGAGCTCCTCGATCTCGGCGTTTTTGTTCGCGATGGTCTGCCTGAGCTTGGTGACGGTCTCGCGGAGCCGTTTCTCGGTCTCGGGGACCTGCGGGGTTTCGGCGCGGACTCGTTCGTAGAACTCGTTCTTCAGGTCGGCGTGGCGCTTCATCAGGGCCATGCGGTGAACGCCGGCCTCGACGGCGAGAGCGGCGACGGTGAGACTGCCGTTGGAGACGGTGGCCTGTCCAGTCAGGAGGCGGTCCATGGCCTCCCGAATTCGGGTGCGCTCGTCAGGGTGATGCTGAGTCATGTCAGGGCCTCGATGGACTGGGCGGTGGCGTCGTGAGTGTCGGCCGTTTCTCGGAGCCGATCGGCGTTGGCCCGCAAGCGCTTGGCAACCGGGCCAGGGGCGCGGGCAGCAAGTTGGTCGATCTCCTCAGCTCGTCGGCGTAGTTGGCGGGCGTGAGTGTCGGTGCGGACGGTGTTGCCACAGCCCGGTGTGCAGGCGTACTGACGCGGGGCGGTGGCGCCCGGGGCGGGTTCGCACAGTGCGTTGTCATGCTTGAACGCGCAGATCAGGAATGCGTCGGGGTTGTCGTAGAGCACGACTCCGTCTCGGGCCAGAAATTTGGTGGCCTTTCTGGCGAAGGTCTTGGGGACGAGACGGCCCTCGAACCGGGGTGCATGCCCGGCTGCGGTGAGGGCTCGGCGGGCGGCCGGTCCGGAGATCTTCTCGCCGGCTGCGGCTCGGTCGCGGAGGCGGACGGCGGTTTCGGCGGCCGCGAGGGCGGTCTCGACGTCGAGGACGCTGTGCAGGCCGCGACGACTGCGGGAGGCGTAGCCGCTGGTGGTCCGGGTGTCCAGGACGGTGCGCATGTGACCGTACTGGATGGCCAGGGCGATCAGCCCGCCGGGGCGACGGGCGACGTGCCAAGCCAGGGTGCGGCGGAAGCGGGACATCCCGATCGCGCCGTGCGGGTCCTCAGGGACGGCTTTGTCGGGCAGCCCCTGAGTCTCGGCCTCGCGGTTCACCCAGGCGACGAATGCCTCGATCCGCCTGTTCAGCGAGGTTCTCCGGATCGCACCTTGGAACTGCCTGCCACCGGGGCGGTGAACATCATGGTGGGCGGCGCTGAGGAGAAGTTCCCCCTCGGGAACCATCCGTTCCAGGACCCGAATAGCCCGAACGACAGGGGTGATCGCGACCCAGGGAACCCCACGGACCTCGCCGGCTGAGGCGTGGTTGCCGTCTTCATCGAGGACGTTCTTGAAATGGCGGCTCCGGATGAGATGCCGTCCCGGCGTACCGTCGTCGGCTGGTTCGGAGTCGGGGCAGCAGCCCGAGCGAAGGGCCTGGGCTTCCTGTGGACGCATGCCGGTGAGGTAGACGATCACGATGGTGGCGGCGGTGCCCAGGTGCTGCATCAGCGTGGTGGCTTCGCCAAAGGTGATGTACTCGCGCCAGGGCCTACCGTCGATCTTTCCGGCGATAGGGACGTCCAGCGGGCAGGGCGCCGGGCGTTGAACAACGAGGTCTTGCAGACCATGAAGTTTGACGAGTCTCTCGATCTGGGTGTGAGTGGCGCCCGTGTGGGCGGCGACGTAGTCGCGGGCCAGGTACAACCTGCCCTTGACATGGACCGCAGGCAGTGGAGCGCCCTTGTCGACCAATGGAAGCAGGTACTCCTTGAGCGCAGCCCGACTCGCCGATGTGGCGGTGTTGTTCGCCGCCACGTCCACCAGGCGGCGCTGTTCGGTCCAGGCTGCCAGGATGTCGTCAGCGAAGTCGTCGACGAACCGCAGCGCCCATACCAACAGCGGTCCCATGACCTGCGGGTCGAGCGGCTCTGTGGAGTTCTCGGCACTGTCCGCCCCATCGGCAGCGGGGAGAAAGTCGTCGATGCCCTCGGTCTCCCACGGAGGGCGGCTGATGCCAGCGGGACACGTACTGAGTTGGTCGTACACCCACAAGTCGGTGAAATAGCCAAGGACCATCTCGGCATGGACCCGGCTGATGCCCTCGTCTCGGCGTTCGCTCGCATAGGCCCGCCACATGTCTGCCGTGCAGTCGGCGAGATGGGTAATGCCGTGCTGATGTAGCCAGTTGGCCAGCCGGAACCACTCGCAGTACTTCTGCAGCATGGTCGAGGCCGAGACCCGCCCCCGGGCCGAGAGCCCTTTGCTGCGGAGGTAGGTGGGCCTTCGCTCACCGTTGATCAGAGCCCAGACGACACGCTTCATCTCCCCCTGCAACGGGGCCGGGCAGTTCTTCCAGTGAATCGTGATCAGCGTGGCACCGGGATTGTCGATGAGCGGGGCCAGCGACCAGACAGGGTCACGGTAGTGGGAGTTCGGATGGGTGTTGCCGGGACTGATCCATCGAGGCAGTACTACGGGGCTGTCCGGCATGGGCACCGGGAGAACGTAGGGGTCGTCCTCGTGCGCGAGAGCGGCGGTCACGGGGTGAGATCTCCCTTCACCAGCAGCCGGACAAGGGTGTGGTCGTCGCTGCCAGCGCGGGCCAGCGCCGCGTCCCAGGCGGCGGCGCCAACCTTGTCGCGCAGGTCTTCCAGCCGCAGGAGGTGGTCCTGCCACTGCTCGTTCCAGACGCCGTCCTCCAAGACGGAACGGAGGCTTTCGAGCTGCTGGTGTAGGAGCGCGAGACGTGGATGGTGGCCGGGGTGGACGTAGGCGTTCTTGCAGGCGAGGCAGAGCATGAAGTCGGCTCCGCAGCCGCCTCCTGGCGCCGGCCAGGGGCTCGTCTTCTCATCCTCACAGTCCGCCGTCACCGTCTGTACGTGGGCGGGGTTCGGCGCGTCGACGAGGTGCCCCGGGAAGACCTCCGCCCGGGCCTGCTCCAGAGCCTCCATCGCGCCGTCCGCGAAGACGCTTCGTGAGTCGCGCTGAACACGTGCGTCGGGCAGTACGTAGACGCGCTCGTTGGTGTCCTGGGTGTGCTGCCGAGGACGCCCCTCACGGGTCACCGTAGTGCGGCGTGCGCGCTGAAACGGCGAACCGCCGAGGTCGTGTGCCTCCTGCCAGCGCTGCGCGTCGTTGTAGGCGATGCCGAATGACAACGGTCCTACCGGGCGTGGGCGCTCGGTGTCCTGATGCCGGTGGGCGACCCGCGACGGGGCGTACAAGCGCGAGACCATCAGCAGATCAGTGCCTGGTGCCAGGCGGGCCGCCAGAGCCCGCCCGTGTTCGGTCGCCTCCAGCGCCTGTGTGATCAGCCGTCCCGGGGAGTCGGCGCCGGAGTCGGTGATGTTCTCCGTGGAGAACCATCGCCCCCGGCCCGCACGGTGCTTCTCCACCTGGACCTGGTACGTGATCGAAGCCTTCTCGCCCGCGGAGGGCGCGGCGGTCGGCGTCGGCATTCGGTCGTAGACCTTCAGGTTCCAGGCGAACCGGTCAGTGAGGAGAACAGCCAGTGCCGTCAGTTCCATGCGAGACAGGAACAGCCGTCCCCAGGTCTTCTCAGGACTGGCACCGCCGAGCAGACTGCGGTGGTCCACATGGGGCTGGCCGCTCGGCAGGATGCTGCGCGGGACATCCCCCGTACGCGCGAGGTGGTCCAGGACTTCCCCGAGCCGCCAGTCCCGGCTGCCTTTTACCGGCTCGCCCGCCTGCCACGCCCGGAGCAAGCGAGTATTCTCACCGATCCGCAGCCATGCCGCTCTGAACTGCCGCTGTGCGGCCAGTACGACGCGCTTCCTCTCGTCGTCCTCGTAGGACTGCTTGCTGGGCTTCGCAGCCGGGAAACGCCGCAACAGTTCTTCCGTCACGGGGCCACCGGTGAACCGCGGATCCTGCCGCAGCAGCAATCGGATCGTGCTCAGCACCGCTTTGCCCGTCGTGGTGCTGACGTGTCGGGTCCGCCAGCGCTTGAGGATGGCCACAGTCACCTCGTCCAGGTCCTGCGGCGTGTTCTCGAGCTCGGACAGGAACGTGGCGAACACCGTCACCCTGGACCAGCAGGTCTTGGCGGTCTCATGGCTGGTCCAGGCCCGCGACTGCGCTGCGAACAGCCGGGCCAGCGAACGCTGCAAACGATCGGGCACCGGCAGTTCCGCGAAGTCGAACTCCCTCGTAAGCCCAGCCTTGTTGATCACCGTCACCACCAAGCCATCCGGCCCCAGTGGCGATTCGGTGCGGTGCTCGGCCGGAGGCAGCGCGGCCCGATGCCCTCGGCGGCTCACGAGGCCTCCCTGAGGAGGGTGTCGATGTCCTGGATTCCGGCCGACTCTCGGGCGAGCCGTGCGAAGACGTCGTCCAGGTTTCCGCGCTCTTGGTCTGGCTCGTCGTCGGTCTCGGCGGCGGCGAGAATCGACTCCAGTTGCAGGTGTGCTACGGGCGCGAGGTAGTGCCGCTTCGTCGTCTCCACGTCCGCGTGCCCCAGCAGCGTCTTGACCAGCCACCACGGGTCGCCGAAGAGCAGCGCGAAGTCCCGCCGATCCTTCCGCGTGAGCCCGTAGCGGTTATCCATCAGCTCGTTCAGCACGACCAACATATAGAGCGCGTACGAGTGCCTGGCGGAATGCGGGGTCGCGTACGGGCTTCTGCCACGTACCTCCGCCAGCCGAAATCCCCTTCCCAGCGCTCGCTCCTGCGGCGTGAGCAGAACTTCCTCGCAGCGCAGGTTCGCGGACCGGAACACGGCGTTCCAGCGGTCCGGCGCCATCGGCATGCCCTGTTCGGACAGCCATAGCCAGGCCGGCTCCGGCCCCGCAGCCCCGTCCAGGAACAGCCACTGGCGTTCTCGCCACCCCAGCCGCCCCAGCTCCCGGCTGCCGAGAACGCCGTCCTGGTCCACCCACTCCACCGAAGGCTTCAGTCCCCGACTCACCTTCGTGACCAGCCACATCACCGGCAGACGCTCGTAGCGGCCTTCTGCCTGGGCTCGCTGTACAGCCCACGCCCGCTCCGACTCGATGTAGGCCTCGACCTGCCCGACCGCATCCACCGACGCGTAGAAAGTCCTCCCCCGCTTCGCCCTGGTCACCGCCCCGGCGATGGAGCCGTGGCAGTACCGGCCGTGCCTCAGCTGCTGTGTGGGCAGCTCGAACGTCAGCAGCGATCCGCCCTCTTGCCGCCGCAGTCCAGAGCTGAGCAGCAGCTGCACGAAGGCGGTGTTGCGCAACTCCGTCCGCGCGTCCCACCCCGGCACCGGCACCCCAGTCCTGTCGTGACCACGCAGCCCGATGTCTGACCACAGTGCCCAGGTCCGCGGCGTCAGCCACGACACCCGCGCGCTGACAGAGTCCGCCGCCCGGTCCTCACGTCGCGACACGTCCACTGGCAACGGCCGGACCTTCCCCCACGTGAACAGCTTCGTGAACGCCGCCGCCTCCCGGTTCCACTTGGCCCCGCTGATCCGCTCGGGATTCGCTGGTGCCTCACACCGCCAGTCCCGGTAGTCGGCCAGATCCTGCTCGGTAGCCTTCCGCCACGGCACCCGCCGCGAGGACAGGAACTCCAGCAACAGCCGGATGTCAGTCGCGTAGTTCCGCTTCGTCTCGCGCTCCAGGCTCCGGAAATCCTTCGAGCGGACGAAGTCGAGCAGATCCGTATCCACCACGCCGTCCGGCCGGACGAACACCGGATCGCCGGGCCGCAGCCCAATCCGTGCCACTGCCTGCGGCAGATCCCGGACCCCCAGCACCCCCTCCGCGGGCAGCACACCCCACCGCTCCGGATCCGGCACCCACACAACGAACCACGAGCCCATGCACCCCTCCATTGACGCTTGAACTCATTGAATCATCAGGGAAGCGCTGGACCTGCTCCTGACGTGGATCCGTATCCCGTTCCCGTTGCTGCGCCAGACGGCGTGGCTCCTGACGGCCGCCACGATCGCCTTCAACGGCGCGGCGGCCTGGCCGGATCCGCTGGGTGTGGGCATGCACGCGGTGATCCCGATCCTGTTCGTGGTGTCGGTGGAGGCCGCCCGGCACGCGATCGGCCGGATCGCGGACATCACGGCGGACAAGCACATGGAGGGGGTCCGCCTCACCCGCTGGCTGCTGTCCCCGATCCCGACTTTTCTCCTGTGGCGTCGGATGAAGCTGTGGGAGCTGCGCTCCTACGAGCAGGTCATCAAGCTCGAACAGGACCGTCTTGTCTACCAGGCCCGTCTGCACTCCCGCTTCGGCCGGGCCTGGCGTCGTAAGGCTCCGGTGGAGTCCCTGATGCCGCTCCGGCTGGCCAGGTACGGGGTTCCGCTGGCAAAGACGGCTCCGTCGGGCCTGGCGGCGGCGGGCATCGAGCCGGTGCTGCTCCCGCCGGTGCCTGCGGTCGACGTGGTCGCGGGTGATCGTGACGCCGGGGCGGTTCCCGACCCGCAGCGTGCCGCGCCCGCCGGCGAGCAGCGCCGTGAGCTGAACGGCACCTCTCAGCAGCCGCAGGTCCAGCCGGAACCCGAGCCCGACCTGAGCCCCTGGTTCGAGGCCCCGCAGCAGATCGAGTACCACGGCGGCTACAACCCCAACTACGACCCCGCCGAGCAGTACGAGCGGTGGTACGAGGAGCAGATGGAGGCCGAGCAGTACGAGCTGCAGCAGATCCAGTACGAGGAGCCCCCCAGGGAGCCCTCGATGGAGGAGACGGGCAGCTTTCCAATCCCGGTGAGCAACGGACGTACCAGGGAGCTGGGTGAGGGCGGCGGCACCCCGGAGCCGACGGAGGAGGACTTCTACCAGGTCTTCAAGAAGTCGATAGACGGCAGCTATCCCTCTCCCGGCCAGCTCCGGGGGGACGTGGAGGCGACGTACGGCGTGGTACTCCCCCAGCGTGAGGCCGAGCGCATGGTCAACCGCTTCACGAACCGCCACACCGCGGAGCTCCAGGAAGACCACATCGCCTGAGACACGCGAAAGGCACGCGAAAGGGGGCCCTCCTCACCGAAGGGCCCCCTTTTCCGTACCGTCTACTCCCCGAGCAGCGCCCGGACCCGCTCCTGTCCCACGGCCAGCAGCAGCGTGGGCAGCCGGGGCCCGGTGTCCCGGGAGACCAGCAGCTGGTAGAGCAGGGCGAAGAACGTCCGCTGGGCGGTCTTGATCTCGGCCGGCAGTTCCTTGGGCGTGGCGTCCGCGGAGAATCCGGCCTGCACCTTGGGCACGCCGTACACGAGGTGGGTCAGCCCGTCGAGCGACCAGTGCGAGGCCAGCCCGTCGAGGAGCAGCCGCAGCGACTGCTGGGAGGCCTCGTCGAGGGACTTCAGCAGTTCGGCGTCGGGCTCGGTGCGCACGATGGTCCGCTGGTCGGCGGGCACCTGGGTGTTGATCCAGGCTTCGGCCCTGTCGTACCGGGGCCGGGCCTCGTCCAGCGAGGAGAGCGGGTTGTCTGGGTCGAGGTCGCTGAGGATGCGCAGCGCCTGGTCCGCGTGTCCGGCGGTGATGTCGGCGACGGAGGCGAGGGTCCGGTACGGCAGGGGCCGGGGGGTGGTCGGGAGCGTCCCGCCCGCGGTGCCGACCGCGCGGGAGTGCGCGGCGACGTCGCCGGGCAGCGCGGATCCGTCGGCGACCTTGGCGTCCAGCTTGTCCCACTCGTCGTAGAGCCGCTGGATCTCCTGGTCGAAGGCGATCTTGAAGGACTGGTTGGGCCTGCGGCGGGCGTAGAGCCAGCGCAGCAGCTGCGGCTCCATGATCTTCAGGGCGTCGCCCGGTGTGGGCACGCCGCCCTTGGACGACGACATCTTCGCCATCCCGGAGATGCCGACGAAGGCGTACATCGGCCCGATGGGCTGCTTGCCGCCGAAGATCCCGACGATCTGTCCGCCGACCTGGAAGGAGGAGCCGGGCGAGGAGTGGTCGACGCCGCTGGGCTCGAAGACGACGCCCTCGTAGGCCCAGCGCATGGGCCAGTCGACCTTCCAGACGAGCTTGCCGCGGTTGAACTCGTTGAGCCGGACGGTCTCGGAGAACCCGCAGGCGTTGCAGGTGTACGACAGCTCGGTCGTGGCGTCGTCGTAGGAGGTGACGGTGGTGAGGTCCTTCTCGCAGTTGCCGCAGTAGGGCTTGTACGGGAAGTATCCGGCGGATCCGGAGGAGCCGTCGTCCTCGGCGGCCGCGCCGGACCCTTCGGCGGCCTCGACCTCGGCCTCGTCGAGCGGCTTCTGCTGCTTCTTCGCGGCGGCCGGGGCCTTCTTGGTCCGGTACTGGTCGAGGATCGCGTCGATGTCCCCGCGGTGCGCCATGGCGTGCAGGATCTGCTCGCGGTAGACGCCCGAGGTGTACTGCGCGGTCTGGCTGATCCCGTCGAACTCGACGCCGAGCTCGGCGAGCGCGTCGACCATGGCGGCCTTGAAGTGCTCGGCCCAGTTCGGGTGGGCGGACCCCTTCGGCGCGGGCACGGAGGTCAGGGGCTTGCCGATGTGCTCGGCCCACGACTCGTCGACCCCGGTGACGCCGGCCGGCACCTTGCGGTAGCGGTCGTAGTCGTCCCAGGAGATGAGGTGGCGCACCTGGTGGCCGCGGCGCCGGATCTCGTCGGCGACGAGGTGGGGGGTCATGACCTCGCGGAGGTTCCCCAGGTGGATGGGTCCGGACGGGGAGAGCCCAGAGGCGACGACCACGGGTTTGCCGGGGGCCCGACGCTCCGACTCCTCGATGACCTCATCCGCGAAACGGGAGACCCAGTCGGTGGTCTCGGTGCTCTGAGCCACGATCGGCACGTCCTCTTTTACTGAAGTACTGGAGTACTGAAGGCTTGATGGACACCTCATTCTCACAGACCGTCCCGCGCGCGAGAAAACCGCTTTACCCCCCATGGGATACTGACCGTGTCTATCTGATCCCCCGAGGAGAACGGCACCCACTCCCATGGCCCCGGTCACGTCCCTCAGCGACGCCGTCAACCAGCAGCTCACCTCCGCGATCTCGGCCACCTTGCCGGAGGCCTCCGCGGACCCCCTGCTCCGACGCAGCGACCGGGCGGACTTCCAGGCGAACGGCATCCTCGCCCTCGCCAAGAAGGCCAAGGCGAACCCGAGGGACCTGGCGACGCAGGTCGTCTCCCGGATCGAGACCGGTGACGTGATCAAGGACGTCGAGGTCTCGGGTCCGGGCTTCCTGAACATCACGATCACCGACCGGGCGATCACCGAGACCCTGGCCGCGCGCTACGCGGACACCGACCGTCTCGGCGTACCGCTCAAGGACGAGCCCGGCATCACGGTGATCGACTACGCCCAGCCGAACGTGGCGAAGGAGATGCACGTCGGCCATCTGCGCTCCGCGGTGATCGGCGACGCCCTGCGCGGCATGCTCGACTTCACCGGCGAGAAGACGATCGGCCGGCACCACATCGGCGACTGGGGCACCCAGTTCGGCATGCTCATCCAGTACCTGATCGAGAACCCTGGCGAGCTGGCCCCTGCGGACGAGGTCGACGGCGAGCAGGCCATGTCGAACCTGAACCGGGTGTACAAGGCGTCCCGTGTGCTCTTCGACTCCGACGAGGAGTTCAAGGAGCGGGCGCGGAAGCGGGTCGTCGCCCTGCAGTCCGGTGACAAGGAGACCCTCGAACTCTGGCAGCAGTTCGTGGACGAGTCGAAGGTCTACTTCTACTCCGTCTTCGAGAAGCTGGACATGGAGATCCGCGACGAGGAGATCGTCGGCGAGTCGGCGTACAACGAGGGCATGCCCGAGACTGCCCGCCTCCTGGAGGAGATGGGTGTCGCGGTCCGCTCCGAGGGCGCGCTGGTCGTCTTCTTCGACGAGATCCGCGGCAAGGACGACCAGCCGGTGCCGCTGATCGTGCAGAAGGCGGACGACGGCTTCGGCTACGCGGCGAGCGACCTGACGGCGATCAGGAACCGGGTCGTCGACCTCCGGGCGACCACGCTCCTCTACGTGGTGGACGTACGCCAGTCCCTGCACTTCAAGATGGTCTTCGAGGCGGCCCGGCGCGCGGGCTGGCTGACCGAGGGCGTCACCGCGCACAACATGGGCTACGGCACGGTGCTGGGCGCGGACGGCAAGCCGTTCAAGACGCGTGAGGGCGAGACGGTACGGCTTGAGGACCTGCTGGACGAGGCGGTGGAGCGGGCCACGGCCGTGGTCCGCGAGAAGGCCGAGAAGGTGGGCCTGACCGAGGAGGAGATCGTCGAGAACGGCCGGTACGTCGGGATCGGCGCCGTGAAGTACGCGGACCTATCGACGTCGCCGAGCCGGGACTACAAGTTCGACCTGGACCAGATGGTCTCGCTGAACGGCGACACGTCCGTGTACCTGCAGTACGCGTACGCCCGTATCCGGTCGATCCTACGCAAGGCGGAGGACGCCTCGCCCGCACCGCACCCGGAGCTCGAACTGGCCCCGGCGGAACGGGCGTTGGCCCTTCACCTGGACGCCTTCGGCGCCACGGTCTTCGAGGCGACGGCGGAGTACGCCCCCCACAAGGTCGCCGCGTACGTGTACCAACTGGCGTCCCTGTTCACCACGTTCTACGACCAGTGCCCGGTGATCCGGCCCCGCCCGGCCCAGGAGATCGTGGAGAACCGCCTGTTCCTGTGCGACCTCACGGCCCGCACCCTGCACCGGGGCATGGCGCTGCTGGGGATCAGGACGCCCGAGAAGCTCTGACGCCCGCAGGTCGCGATCGCTGTGGTTTCAGCGGGGCAGCCCCAGCTCGCCTGCACGCAGCCCGGCCTGGAAGCGGGAGTCGGCCTCGAGTTCGGCCATCAGCTCGGCCACACGCCGCCGATAGGTGCGCAGTGAGACGCCGAGCTGTTTGGCTGCCGATGCGTCGGTGAGGCCCGAAGCGAGGGCTTTGAGGACCATGCGGCCGTCGGCGTCGAGGTGCGGGACGTCGCTGCGGAGATAGGTTTCGAGATCGACGGCGGCGTCCCAGAGGGCCCGGAACAGCGAGTGAACGCCGTCGACCAGGATCCGTGACGTCGTCACGGTGAACTCGCGGCCGTTGGGGGTCTCCTGGCCGGCAAGGATCATCACCCGCCGGTCGATGAGGATGGTCTCGTGCGGCAGTGACGATCAAGACTTTCTCCCTCGGCGGAGACCTGACGGTCAACCGGCTCGGCTTCGGCGCGATGCGCCTGGCGATGGGCACCTTCGCCGGTCCGGCGCGAGATCCCGAGACGGGCATCGCGGTGCTCCGCCGGGCCGTGGAGCTGGGCGTGAACCACATCGATACGGCCGGTTTCTACGGCAGGGACGCTGTGTGGGCCAACGAGCTGATCCGCAGGGCATTGGCTCCTTACCGTGACGACCTGGTCATCGCGACGAAGGTGGGGCCGTTGCCCGGTCCGAACGGTGTGCCGAGCGGGCAGGCGACGGCTGATCAGCTGCGTGGGCTGGTCGAGGCGGATCTGCGCTGTCTGGGTCTCGACCGGCTCGACCTGGTCTATCTGCGGGTCGGCGGGATGACCGGGCCGGGGGGCGAGTCGATCGCCGAACGGTTCGCGGTCCTGGCCGAGCTCCGCGCGCAGGGGCTGATCCGACACCTGGGCGTCAGTAACGTCGACGGCGCCCAGCTCGCCGAGGCCCGGGCGATCGCGCCCGTCGCGGCGGTGCAGAACAGGCACACCGGTGACAGGGGGCTGCTGGCGGAGAGCGAGGAAGCGGGCATCGCGTACGTGCCGTACTTCCCGCTCGGCGGCGGGGTCGGCAGCGGCCCGCTCGACGCCGAACGGCTCGGCAAGGTGGCAGCACGTCTGGGGGCGACCACAGCGCAGGTCGCGATCGCCTCCCTGCTGGCGGCCTCGCCGACGGCACTGGCGATTCCGGGTACCGGTTCTCTCGAACACCTGGAGGAGAACCTCGCGGCGAACGATCTTGGTCTCAGTGACGAGGACCTGTCCGACCTGCGAGGCTGACCGGCCGGCTCCGGAAGCAGGCTTGCCCGCCATTCACCACCGGTCTCAAGTAGCGCTCCGTCGGCCATTGATGCTCCTATTGCCTGTCAAGCGGCTTGGAGCCAGTCGCGGTAGGCGTGGGCG
>NZ_JBHVYZ010000093.1:0-25442 GCF_042880295.1 Streptomyces sp. NPDC058307 | reverse complement strand
GGCCGGTGCGGATGGCGCACCGGCCGGCCCGCTCGCGTGGTGCCCGCGCCCGCTCACACCTCCGCGCCCACCAGTTCACCGCTCGCGACGGACGCCAGCACCCGTGCCCCGCGGTCGGGCCGGCTGTCGAGGCCGGCCAGCACCCCCGGCACCGCGATGCTCGGCAGCAGATGGGCCCACATCACGGAGATCCGGTGCCCGAGATCCTCCCGCCCGTTGAGCGCCCGTGACATCAACTGCACCCCGGCGAACGCCCCCACCAGCAGATCCGCCGTGTTCCGGGGCTCCACCGTCGGCAGCAACTCGCCCTGTTCCCGGGCCGCTTGCAGCATCGCCACCAGATGCTCGCTCCACTGCCGGAACGGACCCGTGTGATCGACACCGGGTGGTGCGCACTGGTCCACCGTCAGCCGCACACTCCCCTTCAGAAGGGAGTTGGTCCGCAGCCGCTGCCCGAACACGAACGTCATGTCGACGATCTCCTGCACCTTGCACGGATGCGGCGGAACAGCGCCCAGCGACAACTGCTCGTCGAGCACCGCCTGGGCCAGGGACTCCTTGGAGGGGAAGTGAAAATACAGGGCACCTTTGGTGACCTCGGCCCGCTCCAGCACCATCGCGATGGTGCTCGCGGCGTACCCGTGCTCGTCGAAGACGGCGCCCGCGGCCTCCACGATCGTCTTGCGTGTCCTGATGGCGCGCTCCTGTCTCGCCATAAGAACCCCTCCCATGCGCCGAGTTCGGATCTCGTCCGGTCTCGATCAGGTCACATTGAAAACAGACCGGAATCCCTCGTACTCTATCGCTCACCGGCACGGGCACCTCACCGTCCGTCATCGCTTCGGAGGAACGGGGGAAACATGCCAGAGTTACGGCAGTTCACGCGGGCCCGGGCCGGATCCGGGCCCCTGACGGCGACGGTACCCCGGGAGTTCGTGCACCGGGTGGCCGTCGCCGAGATCCTCCTCACCGGCTGGACCAGGACGGACGCCGACCGGTTCACGATCACCGCCCAGTGGCCGCGTGCCCACCAGTTACACGTGTCGGCGGACCGCTCGGCGTACGAGCCGCTGCTGGTTGCAGAAACGCTCCGTCAGTGCGGGGCGCTGCTCGCCCACGCGGCGTACGAGGTCCCGCTCGGACACCGGTTCGTCCTCCAGGAACTGCGGATCGACACCCGTCCGGAGCACCTCGCCGTCGGCGCCGCCCCCGCCGAACCCGTCGTCGACATCACCGTCGCGGACCTCCGCCGCCGCGTCGGCCGCCCGGCCGCCCTGCGCTACGACGCCGTCGTACGCCTGGGCGGTGAGCGGGTCGCGACCGGCAGTATCGCCGTGACGTGGACGAAGGAGTCCGTCTACCGCCGACTGCGCGGCGGACGGACCGCCGATGTCGGTGCCCTGAGGCTGCCCGGGCCGCTGCCACCGCCACTGCCCGCTGACACGGTGGGGCGGGCCCTCGCCGCCGATGTCGTCCTCTCGCCGGGCGCACGCCCCGGCCGCTGGTGGCTGCGGGTCGATACCGCACATCCTGTTTTCTTCGACCACCCCCTGGACCACATCCCCGGCATGTTCCTGCTGGAGGCGGCCCAACAGGCCGTACGGGCACACGGGGGGCGGGAGCGCCGGTGGCCGGCGTCGTTCCACGCCGCGTTCCACCAGTACGTGGAGCTCGACGAGCCGGTCTGGACGGAAGTGAGCGACGAGGTCGACGGTGACGTACAAGTCATCGCGCTGCAAGGGGAGTCGGTGGTCTTCGAGTGCCTGGTGGGTGTCGCCGCACGGTGAGATATCGTGTACAGGGAGTAAGAAACAAACGGCATGGCCCGTTCTTTTCCGTAGGAGTGTGCAGTCGATGCCGAGGCAGTTACGCGCTGAACAGACCCGAGCGACGATCATCACCGCCGCCGCCGATCTGTTCGACCGTCGCGGCTATGAATCGACCAGTCTCAGCGACATCGTCGCGCACGCCCACGTCACCAAAGGCGCGCTCTACTTCCACTTCGCGGCGAAGGACGATCTCGCGCACGCGATCATGGAGATCCAGTCGCGGGCGTCACGGCAGCTGGCGGGGGACGTGGAGGCCCGGGGTTACACCTCGCTGGAGGCGCTGGTCCGCGTCACCTTCGGGATAGCGCGGTTGTCGGTCGAGGGGCCGTTGCTCCGGGCCGGACTCAGGCTCGCCACCGGGGGAGTCGAGCCGCGGCCGCCGCTGCGGCATCCGTTCACGGAGTGGCTGGACCTGGCCACGGGGAAGCTGCAGGGGGCGGTCAAGGAGTCCGACCTCCACCCGGACACCGACGTGGACGCGATCGCGCACTCGCTGGTGTGTTTCTTCGTCGGCACCCGGGTGGTGGGGCGGCATCTGGAGCCGGTGGGGCGGCAGCCACGGCGGCTCGCGCAGATGTGGTACGTGCTGATCCGGGGGCTGGTGCCGGTTCCTCGCCGCGCGCGGTATCTGGCTCTGGTCGGTCAGCTGGAGCAGGAGAGCAGGGGCGGCTGAGCCGCGTAGCGACGCGGCTCCGCCTCCCCGAGGTGGCTACAGTCACCGGCATGTCTCCTTCCGCGGCCGTCATCCTCGGCAACGACCCCGGCTCCTTTCCGCACGGTGTGCTCGCCGAGCGGCACCCCGCGATCATCGGGCAGGTGCGGGAGGCCTTTCCCTACGGGCCCGAGCAGCACCGAGCGCTGGACGCACTGCTCGACAACTGCACCAAGGGAGTGATCGAACCGCTGCCCGACGGGGCGTGGGGCGAGTGGGGAATCGACGACCACGTCGGCAAGTCCTGGTTCGACGTGCCGTGGCTGTGGTCCGAGAGCTACTTCTACCGGCGGCTTCTCGATGCCGTCGGGTACTTCGGGGACGGGCCCTGGCGCGGCATCGACCCCTTCCGGCCCTCCAAGCTGGCCGAACTCGACTCCCGCGAGACCGACGAGGAGCTGGCGGCACTGGACGAACTCGCCGGACGGCCCGTCGAGGAGCGGGAGACGGCCCTGTTGCACGGGTCGCTGTGGGGGAACCGAGCTGACCTCGGATTCCGGCTCTCCGACGGGGAGGCCGAGGGACGGGACGCCGTGCCTGATCTGGTCGCCGACGACAGCGACCGGCTCCGGTCGCTGCTTGACGGCGTAGGCACTCTCTGCCTGATCGCCGACAACGCCGGACGCGAGCTGATCCCCGACCTGCTGCTCGTGGCCCACCTCCTCGCACACGGCCGCATCGAGAAGGCCGTGCTGCATGTGAAGCCGTACCCCTACTACGTCTCCGACGCGACCACCGCCGACGTGGTCGACGCGCTGCGCCGGCTCGTGGGGGCGCCGGGGGAGGCCGCGGCGTACGGGCGGTGGCTGTGGGACGCCATGGCCGACGGGCGGCTCGAAGTCCGCGCGCACGCGTACTCCTGCGCTCCGCTGCCCTACGCGGACATGCCCGACGACCTGCGTGCGGAGATCGCCGGGGCCGCACTCACCGTCCTCAAGGGTGACCTCAACTACCGGCGCCTGGTGGGCGACCGGTGGTGGGCGCCGACCACGCCGTTCGCCGACGTGACCGCCTACTTCCCGGGGCCGGTCGCCGCCCTGCGGACGCTGAAGTCCGATGTGATCACCGGACTCGACGGGCGCACGGAGCGCGCACTGGTCGAGGCGGAGGGGCGGCGCTGGCGGACGAGCGGGACCCACGCGCTCATCCAGGTCCGGCCCTGAGGAGCGTTATGCTGCCGACTTGTACCGGTGGGCTGCCTTACGTCCCGCCGACGGGCAGCGAAAGAGGACGTCATTGACCCCGCGGTACCTGAGCAATCCTGGGGAGCCCGTCTACGACGTGGACGCGCGGCGCTATCTCGACGTCACGGACGCCCCCGACGAGGCAGACCTGCACGACGTGTTCACGGACATCTACCGCACCAACCGCTGGGGCTCCGACGAGACCCGCTCGGGTCCGGGCTCCGAGCTGCAGCGCATGAAGCAGGTGATCGCCCGACTCGGCGCCCTCATCGAGGACCTGGGTGTCCGTTCGGTGCTGGACGCGCCGTGCGGGGACCTGAACTGGATGCGGCACGTCGAACTGCACGGCGCCTCCTACCTCGGCGGGGACGTCGTCGCGGAACTCGTCGCGGCCAACCGTGCCGAACACCCCGGCCCGGAGCGGGAGTTCCAGCTGCTCGACTTCACCGCCCAGCCCGTGCCGCGCGTCGATCTCATCGTGTGCCGGGACGCACTCGTGCACTTCTCGTACCAGCATGTGGTGGAGGCGCTGACCCGGTTCCGGGAGAGCGGCTCGCGCTATCTGCTCACCACGACCTTCTCCCGGACGGCCGCCAACACCGACATCGTCACGGGCTGGTGGCGGCCGATCAACCTCCGCCTCGCCCCCTTCGGACTGCCGGAACCGCTCCAGGTCATCGGCGACGACGAGTCCGACGACTTCTACGACGACAAGACGCTCGCCCTGTGGGACCTGGCGCAGATCCCGGCACACTTCCCGGGCTACGAGCCGGTGGCCGCCGAGTCCGGATCCCTGGGCGCCTGATCCTCGGAACGCAGGCGCGCGAGGGCCTCCTGGGCGGCCAGCGTCCGTGGATGCCGTAACCCCAGGACCTCCTGGCAGGTGTCCCGCACCTCCGTGAACTCCGCCTCGGCAGCGGTGAGTTCGCCCTTCAGGCAGAGCAGTCCGGCGAGGTTGTGCCGTACCGACAGGGTCCCCGGGTGCCGGGGCCCCAGCGTCTCCACGCAGTCCGCGAGCACCGTCCGGTACTCCGCCTCCGCCTGCTCGACGTGCCCGCGCAGATGCAGGACGTGCGCGGCACCGTGCCGTACCGACAGGGTCAGCAGGTGGTGTTCGCCGAGCACCTCCCGGCGTGCCGCGTACACCTCCCTGAACTCCGCTTCCGCCGCCTCCAGTTGGCCCCGCTCCATCAGAAGGTCGGCCAGGTTGTGCCGGACCACCAGGGTGTGCGGGTGCATGTCGCCGAGCAGCCTGCGCCGGACCTCGAAGACCTCCCGGAACTCGGTCTCCGCGTCACCGGGCCAGCCCCGGTCGCGCAGCACGGTGGCCAGGCCGTGCCGGGCCGCCACGGTCTCGGGATGGTCCTCGCCGTAGGCGTCGGCGCGCAGCCGGAGCACGGTACGGAACTCGTGCTCGGCCTCGGCCAGCAGACCGCGGTCGCGCAGAACGTCGGCGAGGTCGTGGCGGACGGCGAGAGTGCCCGGGTGGCGCTCGCCCAGTACGTCC
The DNA here is from genome assembly GCF_042880295.1 of Streptomyces sp. NPDC058307. Lineage (NCBI taxonomy): Bacteria > Bacillati > Actinomycetota > Actinomycetes > Kitasatosporales > Streptomycetaceae > Streptomyces > Streptomyces sp. NPDC058307. The sequence goes on along the minus strand of NZ_JBHVYZ010000093.1, from coordinate 20,210 downwards.
GCGCACACCTGGAGCGTCTCCCGCAGCTCCTGCTCGGCCTGGCGGAACATGCCGCGTTCGTGCAGCACCTGGGCAGTGTCGTGCCGGGCGCTCAGGGTGTCGGGGTGGCGGTCGCCGAGCGCCTCGCGGTAGGCGTCGAGCAGCAGGCGGTGCTCCTCCTCGGCCTCCGCGAGCAGCCCGCGCTGCTGTGACATGCGGGCCACGCCCTTGCGGGCGGCCAGCGTCTGCGGGTCGCGTTCGCCGAGCAGGGTACGACGCGTCGCGTGCACCGAGCGGTACTCGACCTCCGCCTCCGCCGGCCTGCCCCGGTCACAGAGCAGCTCCGCGAGGGCGTACCGGGCGTCGGCGGTCTCGCCGGAGCCGTCACCGAACAGCGCCCGGGTGTCCTCCAGGACCGAACGCACCAGCGTCTCGGCAGCGGCGAGCCGACCCCGCAACTGGAGCAAGTGGGCGGCCGCGGACCGTACTTCGAGCGCGTCGGGGTCCCTCGGACCGCACGCGAGCACCACCGGCTCGCACGCCCCGAGCACCTCCTCGGCCCGGTCCAGCCAGCCCCGCCGGATCAGATGCCGGGCCCCGGCCGCCGCCGCCCGCAGCGCCTTGGAGACCAGGTCGTCCTCCGCCTCGTACGGATCGCCGATCAGGGCCAGCGGGGCGTCGCAGTGCGGGAGCAGCAGCCGCCAGCGCGGCCAGTCGCGCGGGTCGTCCTCGCTGAGCTCGGCGGTCGCGCAGACGACCAGGTCGGCCACGACGGCCGCGTACTCCCGCAGGTGCTCGGCGAGGTCCCGCTGGAGCCGGCCGGCGTCGCGGACGAGGGGGTGCATCAGCAGGGTGCGCGTGTGGTCGTCGCCGCCGCGCGGGGTGTGCAGCTCGACCAGACCGAAGTCGGCCAGCGAGGTGAGCGCGGTGAACAGTTCCTGGGGGGTGACACCGGGCAGCAGCGAGGAGTCCGCCAGCCGGTCGGGCCGAAACAGACCGACCAGCGGCACCGGCGCCTCGCCCAGGCAGCACAACAGCCGCATCAGCGGCCGGGCGTGGACGATGCCCCGCCGCTCCAGGAGGTCCAGCGACAGCTCCCAGGTACCGGTCACCGGGACGGAGTAGTTGCTGCCCTGCCGCCCGGGCGGACGCTCGTCGAGGAGTTCGGTGAAGCGCTCGTCGAGGGCCACGCGGTAGTCGGCGTACGTCCGCACGGTCGTGGTCCCCGGCCAGGCGGGGAACGCCGAGGCCGCCGCGAGATGCGAACCCGCGATGCGCAGCGCCAGCGGCAGCCCGCCGAGCCGCCGGGTCAGCAGCCGGGCGTCCTCACGGGAACCGGCCCGCTCCCCGGCGAGGTCCCAGAGCACCTCGGTGGCGTCGGCCTCCTCCAGGGCGTCGACCGAGTGCAGCGTGGCCCAGGGGCCCCAGGTCGTCGGGCTGCTGTCCCGGCTGGTGATCAGCACCAGGCCGGGCAGCTCCGCGGCGGGCCGGATCCAGCCCCTGCCCTCGGCCAGCCGGCCGTAGGGCGCGAGGTGTTCGGGCTCATCGGCGTTGTCCACCACGAGCAGCCACGGGTTCGGGGTGTCGCACAGCCGCCGCCACAACAGGTCGGTCGCGCTCGACCGCCCTGACCAGGCACGGTCGATGAGATCCGCGGGCGTGCCGAGCGCGGCCACCACCTCGCGCATCCCGGCGCTCAGCGTGGCGGGGTTCTTCGCCGTCACCCACCACACGTCGACGTTCAGCGCGGCGGCGTAGGCGGCGATCTCCAGGGCGACCGTCGTCTTCCCGCTCCCGCCCATGCCGTGCAGCACCCGCACACCCGAAGTCGGCTTGCCCACCAGCTGTTTGAGCGTGTCCAGCAATGGCTCACGGCCCCGCACCCGGCGGTCGAGCCGGCCCAGAGGAGGCGCGACGGTCAGCGCCCCCGGGGCCCGGACGGGCTCCAGCGGGGCCTGGGCCGGCTGGACCTGGATGAAGACCGGGCGCGCGAAGCCGGAGAACTCCTGGACGAACTCGGCCAGCAGACCGGACAGCGCGGGATCCCGGGCCAGCAGATCGCGCAGGGTGGTGTCCCACTGCTGCCGCTGCTCCCGCAGCATGATCTCCTGCCGGTCCGGCGGTGCCGCGTCGAGCGCCGCCCGCGCCCGGTCCAGCCGCTCGACGTCCTCCCGCCGCAGGAACCGCGCCATCCGCTGCCGAGCCGCGTGCCAGGCATCCGTGGTCATCAGCCCGACCATCGTGCCCGCGGCGGCTGCCGCGGTCTGGGTGAACAACTCTCCGCCGAACATCGAGGACCCCCCTGTCGGCACACACCTCGACGGTTACGTCCGAACCCCTCTCCCGTCCCCAGGTTCTCATGTCAGGTGGTTCCGAAGGGACTTGATCCCGCCGATGAAGTGCGAAAAACGAGCCGCCCGGGCGCCTCGGTGGCCCGGCGGGGGATGAGCGGGTGCTGTCGCGGTGTTGGCCCAGGAGTACCGCCCCCCGCCCCCATCCCACGGGAGTCACCCCGCATGCGCATCGGAGTCGCACCGCACCGTCTGTGGCCCGCTCACGAGGACGAGCTCGACGGCGTCCTCGAAACCGCCCGAACCGCCGAGGAGTTGGGCTTCGACCACCTCATCGCGAGCAGCCATCTGCTGGCCGGCGCGGTGGGCGTGACCCCGGACCCGGTGGTCCTGCTGTCCGCCGTGGCCGGCGCGACCACTCGGATCGGGCTGGTGACCAGCGTCCTGATCCTGCCCCTGTACAACCCGGTCGTCGTCGCCCACCAGACCGCCACGCTCGACCGGCTCTCCGGCGGCCGCTTCACGCTCGGAGTCGGCACCGGGTGGGACACCGCGGAGTTCGACGCCGCCGGGGTCCCCTTCGCCGGGCGAGGCCGCCGCGCCGACGAACAGCTGGACGCCGTAGGGAAGTTGTGGCGCGAGGAGACCGAGGTACGGCTCGGGGTGCGACCGCGCACACCCGGTGGACCGCCGGTGTGGGTGGGCGGCCACAGCGACGCGGCCCTGCGCCGGGCCCTGCGGTACGGCGACGCGTGGCACGGTTCCGGGCTCGACGCGGCCGGACTCGCCGAGGTACGGGGCCGATTGGCGAAGCTCGGCAAGGAGGCGGGGCGGGATCCGGCCACGCCGCTGGAGCTGACGGCGGGTCAAATCCTCGTACCCCCGGGCTTCGAGGCGGCCGTACGACCGCCCGGTCGGCGCCCGTTGGGCGGGGCGGACCCGTCCGCCGAGCGGGTACGTGAGGAGCTCCGGCAGCTGGCCGACGCCGGGCTCACCGCCTGCTCCCTGTGGCTGCCGGTGGCCACCGAGGCACTGCCCGACGCGCTCGGCTGGGTCGCCGAGGAGATCCTTGCGCAGGTCGCCGAAGACTGACGATTTCGGCTGACCTTGGTGTAGTGATCATGTGAACGGGTCGGCCATCATGCCCGGATGACGTGGGGACTGGCGTTACGACCTTGGCGATCGGGAAGCGGAAGGGCGGCCGCCGCCGCGGCCGCCCTCGTACTGGTACTGACGGGCTGCGGAGGCGACGGGGACTCCTCGTCCACGTCCTCGGACGGCGGGCGGACGACGGTCAGGGTGGCCGCGCTGCCCCTGAGCGACAGCGCCATGCTCTACATCGCGCAAAACCGCGGCCTGTTCGAGAAGGAAGGCCTCGACGTCCGCATCCAGCAGATCCAGCAGAGCCTCCAGGCGCTGCCCGCCCTGTCCAAGGGGCAGATCGACATGGTCGCGAGCGCGAACTACGTCACCTACTTCCAGGCCCAGGACCAGGGCACCCTCGACATCCGCATCGTCGCCGAGGCGATCAGGGCGGCGCCGCGCATGATGGACGTCCTGGTGCCGAAGGACTCGGACATCAAGACCCTCGCCGACCTCGCGGGCAAGAAGCTCGCCGTCAACGTCCTCAACAACGTCCAGTCGCTGACCCTCAACGAGATCCTGGCGAAACAGGGCGTCGGCCGGCCCGTCTACCGGCAGATCCCCTTCCCGCAGATGGGTGCCGCCCTGGACAAGGGACAGGTCGACGCCGTGCACGCGGTCGAGCCCTTCGACAGCTCCATCCAGGACGAGTCGGGGGCGAGGGTCCTGGTGGACGGGGCGTCCGCGCCCGTCGAGTCGATCCCGCTCAGTGGTTACATCAGTACGGAGAAATACGCCGCAAAGAACGCCGACGCGCTCGCCCGGTTCCAACGGGCCCTGAAGGCGGCCGTGAAGCTCGCCGACGCGGATCCCTCCCTGGTGCGTGAAGTACTGCCGACGTACACCAAGGTCACCAAGGAGCAGGCGGCGAAGATCGACCTGCCGGTGTATCCGGCGACCATGGACGGAACGCAGCTCGCCCGGCTCACGGCGCTGATGGAGAAGCAGAAGATGCTGAAGAAGCCGATCGATCCTTCGGCGTTGCTGGTGAAGTGAGGGGATCGGGGCGACATTTGGTCGGCACGGGGCGTGAAGGAGCCGGGCCCATGCGTCTGCTGAGGGGGCGTCAGGAGTTGTGGCTCGGCGTCCTCGGGGTGCTGCTCGCTTTCGGCGTGTGCGAGGGGGTGAGCCGGGCCGGGCTTGTCCGCCGCGGTTATCTGCCGCCGGCCTCCGAAGTCCTCGCCCGTGCCGTCGAGTTGGCGGGCGACTCCGCCTTCCTGAACGGGATCGGGGTCACCCTGCGCGCCTGGGCGCTGGGCCTCGGCCTCGCCTGCGCGATCGCCGTGCCCCTCGGGCTGCTGCTCGGCAGCGTGCCGCTCGTCGACGCGGCCGCCCGGGCCGTCGTGGAGGTGCTGCGGCCCCTGCCGTCCGTCGCCCTGATCCCCCTGGTCTCCCTGCTCCTGGGCTCCGGCACCGGGACCGAGGTCGCGCTGATCACCTACGCCTCGGTGTGGCCCATCCTCTTCAACACCGTGTACGGCCTGGGAGAGACCGATCCCCTCGCCAAGGACACCCTGCGCGCCTTCGGCTTCGGCCGCCTCACGGTCCTCCTGCGCGCGGAACTCCCGGCCACGGCGCCCTTCATCGCCGCCGGCATCCGCATCTCCGCCGCCGTCGCCCTCATCCTCGCCGTCGCCACGGAGATCCTCTCCGGTTTCGGTGAGGGCCTCGGCATCTTCATCGCCCAGGCGGGCCTGGCCACGAACGGCACGAGGGATGTGCTGGCGGGTGTGGTGTGGGCGGGCGTTCTGGGGCTCGTCATCAACGGAGTGCTGGTGTGGGGAGAGCGACGGCTGTTTCCCTGGACCCCGGAACATCGGGAGACCGGGGGAGGGGGCGACCCGATGAGCGCGAGGGATGCGTCTGGGGGTGAGGAGCGCCGGGGGGAGACACTGGGGGAGGCGGAACTGGTGGTCGGTGAGGACGACGGCGACTGCGACCGCGACGGCGACGGCGGAGAACCTGTGGTGTACCCGCCTTCGCCGTCGGCGGGGGAGCCGTCTGGCTCGGGTCGTGTGTCGCCGTTGGTGGGGGAGTCGGCTGGTTCGGGTCGTGTGTCGCCGTTGGTGGGGGAGTCGGCTGGCTCGGGTCCTTCGTCTCCCTCTGTGGGGGAGTCGGCTGGCTCGCGCTCTCCGTGCCCGCCGATGGTGGAGTCACCTGGGGTGGCTCCGTCCTCGCCTCCGACGCGGGAGTCGGCTGGTTCGGGCCCTTCGTCCCCGCCCATGCTGAAATCACCTGAATCGCACCCGCCCTCGCCCCCGACGCGCCACTCCTCCGGCCAGTGCCCTCCGTCCTCGCCGACCCCGGCGTCCCCCGCGCCGCACCCGCCCCCGCCCTCGACGCGCCAGTCACCCGAGCCCCAGCCGCCCCCGTCACCGAAGGCATCCGAACCCCGCTTCCGAGCCGTCGCCGCTCACCCCACGCTCCTGCGCCGGCTGGTCCTCCTCCTCGCCGTCGGTGTGTGGGAGTTGGCCACCCGGGCGCGCCGCAGCGTCTACTTCCCGCCCCCGCACCGCATCGCGCGCCACATCCACGAGCTGTGGTTCGACGGGCCCGCCCGGCACCTCTTCCTCAGCCAGGCCGCCGTGGACGACATCCTGCCCAGCCTCGGCCGGATGGCCGCCGGGTTCGCGCTGGCGGCCGTCGCGGGAGTCGTGCTGGGTGTCGTGGTGGGCCGCTCGCGGCGGGCGTACGCACTGGTCAACCCCGTTCTCCAGTTCGCCCGGGCCGTCCCGCCCCCCGCACTGGTCCCCGTCTTCGTCGTGGTCTTCGCCTTCGGCACCCCGATGCAGATCGCCTCGATCGCCTTCAGCGCCGTCTGGCCCGTGCTGATCAACACCGCGGCCGGCGTCCGCAACACCGACCCGCTGCGCCTCGACGTGGCCGCCGTTCTGCGCCTGAACACCGCCGAACGCCTGTGGTTCCTCGTCCTGCCCTCCGCCCTGCCCCGCATCTTCGCCGGGCTGCGCCTGAGCCTTTCGCTCGCCCTCATCCTCATGGTGTTCTCGGAACTGCTGCCGGGCACCGCCAACGGCATCGGCTTCACACTCACCGAGGCCCAGACCCGCTCGGACCTGCTCACCGTATGGGCGGCCCTGGTCCTGCTCGGCGCCCTCGGCCATCTGCTCAACACCGGCCTGCTCGCGGTCGAGAGACGGCTGATCGGCAGGGAGAGGGCCACATGAGGCACACCAGTCACCTGAGTCACACGACCCGCTCCCACGAACAGGAGACCGACCGCATGCTCCAGCTCTCCGCGGTCGGCCAGCACTACGGCGACCACCAGGTACTGCACGACCTCACCCTCACCGTCCCCGCCGGTCAACTCCTCTGCGTCGTCGGCCCGTCCGGCTGCGGGAAGTCCACCCTGCTGCGGACCATTGCCGGTCTGCTCCCCGCCCGCCAGGGCACGATCACCATCGACGGCGCCCCGGTCACCGGCGTCCCCGACAGCCTGGCCGTCGTCTTCCAGGACTACGGCCGCTCCCTCTTCCCCTGGCTCACGGTCCGCGACAACGTCGCCCTGCCCCTGCGCCGCCGCGGCCTCGCCCGGGCCGAACGGCGGGCCGAGGCCGACCGCATCCTCGACCGCGTAGGCCTGTCCGGCGCCGCCCGCCGCCACCCCTGGCAGCTCTCCGGCGGCATGCAGCAGCGCGTCGCCATCGCCCGCGCCCTCGTCTGCCGCCCCACCCTCCTCCTGATGGACGAGCCCTTCGGCTCCCTCGACGCCCAGACCCGCGAGGACCTGGAGGACCTGCTCCTCGAGGTCCACCGCACCGACGGCACGACCATCGTGTTCGTCACCCACGACATCGACGAGAGCGTCTACGTCGGCGACCGCGTCGTCGTCCTCTCTCCGGGCCCCGGCTCCCGGATCGTCCTGGATCTGCCGGTCCGCCTCCCGGGCCGGCGGGACCAGATCGCCACCCGGGGACTGCCGGAGTTCGTCGCGCTGCGGGCGGAGGTGGGGAGGGCCGTACGCACCCCGAAGACCCCCAGAGCACCTGAACGTCCTGAACGTCCTGAACCGGGGTGAGGCGCGCGTAGAGATCAACGCCACAAGTCACCCCGAGAACTCCCGGCTTCCGCCCGGATTCACGCGATGGTGTGATCATGTGTGCCGCGACGGATGCCCGCGGAGGGCCATGGGTAGGGCCCGGCTCATGACGCAGCAGCCCTTCGAACTCCCGCACTTCTACATGCCGTATCCCGCGCGGCTGAACCCGCACCTCGACGAGGCCCGCGCCCACTCGTCCGTGTGGGCGCGCGAGATGGGCATGCTGGAGGGGTCCGGGATCTGGGAGCAGTCCGACCTCGACGCGCACGACTACGGCCTGCTCTGCGCCTACACACACCCCGACTGCGACGGCCCCGCCCTCTCGCTCATCACCGACTGGTACGTGTGGGTGTTCTTCTTCGACGACCACTTCCTGGAGACCTTCAAGCGCACCCAGGACCGCGCCGGCGGCAAGGCCTACCTCGACCGGTTGCCCCTGTTCATGCCGATGGACCTGTCGGCTCCGATGCCCGAGCCCGAGAACCCGGTCGAGGCGGGCCTGGCGGACCTGTGGACGCGGACCGTGCCGGCGATGTCCGCCGGCTGGCGCCGCCGCTTCGCCGTCGCCACCGAGCACCTGCTCAACGAGTCGCTGTGGGAGCTGTCGAACATCAACGAGGGGCGAATCGCCAACCCCGTCGAGTACATCGAGATGCGCCGCAAGGTCGGCGGCGCCCCCTGGTCGGCAGGTCTGGTGGAGTACGCGACGGCCGAGGTGCCGGCGTCCGTCGCCGGAACACGCCCCCTGCGCGTGCTGATGGAGACCTTCTCCGACGGCGTCCACCTGCGCAACGACCTGTTCTCCTACCAGCGCGAGGTCGAGGACGAGGGCGAGCTCAGCAACGGCGTCCTGGTCCTGGAGACCTTCTTCGGCTGCACCACCCAGGAGGCCGCCGACACCGTCAACGACGTCCTCACGTCCCGCCTCCACCAGTTCGAGCACACCGCCTTCACCGAGGTCCCCGCGGTCGCCCTGGAGAACGGTCTGTCGCCGGGCGAGGTGACCGCCGTCGCCCGGTACACGCAGGGCCTCCAGGACTGGCAGTCCGGCGGCCACGAATGGCACATGCGCTCCAGCCGCTACATGAACGCCCGTGCCGACACCACCTCGCCCTGGCAGGCCCTGACGGGCCCCGGCACCTCGGCCGCCGACGTCGGCGCCCTGCTCGCCGCGGCCGGCGCCGAGCGGCTGCGCGCCCACACGCACGTGCCGTTCCAGAAGGTCGGCCCGTCGCTGCTGCCCGACTTCTACATGCCGTTCCAGAACGAACTCAGCCCCCACCTGCCCGGTGCCCGCCCCCGCCTCGTCGAGTGGGCGCACCGCATGGGCATGCTCCAGGAGGGCGTCTGGGACGAGGACAAGCTCGCCGCGGCCGACCTCCCGCTGTGCTCCGCGGGCATCGACCCGGACGCGAGCCCGGAAGCCCTCGACCTCAGCTCGCACTGGCTGGCCTGGGGAACCTACGGCGACGACTACTACCCGCTCGTCTACGGCGGCCGCCGCGACCTCGCCGCCGCCCGCCTGACCACCCAGCGGCTGTCGGACTGCATGCCCCTCGACGGCGAGCAGGTCCTCGTCCCCGTCAACGCCATGGAGCGCGGCCTGATCGACCTGTGGGCCCGCACCACGGCCGAGATGACCCCCGACCAGCGGCGCACCCTCAAGGACGCCGTGAACGTGATGACCGAGAGCTGGGTCTGGGAGCTGGGCAACCAGATCCTGCACCGCATCCCGGACCCGGTCGACTACCTGGAGATGCGGCGCGCCACCTTCGGCGCCGACCTCACCATGAGCCTGTGCCGGATGGGCCACGGCCCCGCCGTCCCGCCGGAGATCTACCGCAGCGGCCCCGTGCACTCCCTGGAGAACGCCGCCGTCGACTACGCGTGCCTGGTCAACGACGTCTTCTCCTACCAGAAGGAGATCGAGTACGAGGGCGAGATCCACAACTCGATCCTCGTCGTGCAGAACTTCTTCGGCGTCGACTACCCGGCCGCGCTGCGTGTCGTCCACGACCTGATGACCCAGCGCATGCAGCAGTTCGAACATGTCGCCGCGCACGAACTGCCGGTCGTCTACGACGACTTCGGGCTCTCGGAGGAGGCACGCGAGGTCATGCGCGGCTATGTGACCGACCTCCAGCACTGGATGGCAGGCATCCTGAACTGGCACCGCACGGTCGACCGCTACAAGCCCGAACACCTGGCCGCCCGCACCCACGGCTTCCTCCCGGACCGTCCGCCGGCCCTCCCCTCGGCAGTCTGACAACGGAGACCCCGACCGCCAGGGACGTCCCCACCACCAGGGGCGTCCCGGCCGCTCGGTCCCTTCCGTGACGCCGTCCTCGTTGCCGTGGCCAACGGCACGGCGGACCTGGGCCTGACCGACGGCCTCGTCGCCCCCAGCGACCCGACCCGCTGCGCCTGCCCGACGTGGCCCCGCTCACCGCGCGGGGCGTCGGAGAGGAGCCCGTGTGCGTCCTGCTGCCGGATACCCATCTGCCCGGCGCGCCGGACTGCGCCTCGGGGACCTCGCCGACGCCCGCTGGGTCGACGCCCCCGACACCGCGCTCCCGCTGACCCGCCTCCGCGCCGCGCACGGCGGCCCGGGCTTCCGGCCCGCCCTGCGCTACGAGGGCACCGACGTGAGCGTCCTGACCGGCCTCGCCGCCGCCGGACACGGCCTGGTCCTGCTGCCTCGGTCGGCGGCCACCGGCGTGCCGGGCACGGTCGCCGTGCCGGTCGACCATCCGCGGGTCGTGCACCGGACGGAACTGGTGTACGCGGGTGCGCCGAGCGGAGCGGCGGCGGACTTCGTCGACCTGCTGGTTCCGGCCGCTTCCCGCTCCTGACTCCCCGTCAGTCTCACTCGTTCGTGGCTCGTCGCGCACCGGTACGCCGGGTAGTCACCAACCGGTGGTGATCCAGCCGGAGGCGATCATGGAACAGACTGCGTTGCGCCCCAAGCCGATGCCCGGTCGGGAGCCGGGCGGTGGCAGAAAGCCGGGGCCCGCCCGGCGCCCGCACGCCGTGCGCCGGCGCGGACGTCGGCTAACGACCCTGTTGTTCGGTCTGCTCGTCGCGGCCGTGCTCGTGCTGTCGGGGGTGGGCCTCGGGTCGGTCGGTGCCACGGTGATCGGCATGAGCAGACTGGCCGAACTCCGACGGCAGGCAGGCCCTTATCCGGGTGGCCTGTCCGCCTCGGCGCACCCGGGCCCCTCCCCGTCGTCCGCGGCGCCGACGACGGCCTCCTCGCCCGCGCCCGCCGTCGCGACCCTCGGCCTGGAGGCCGTGGACGCCGAGAAGGCGGGCGCGCTGGTGGTCGGCGTCCACGTCCCCGGCCCGGCCTACGCGGCGGGCCTGGTCCGCGGCGACGTACTCCTCGCCTTCGGCCGGACCCGCATCGACACGGCCGACGACCTCGCGCGCGCCGTCGCGGACGCCCGAACCGGCCGCGAGGTCGTGCTGACCGTCCGCCACCGCAGCGGCGGCTACCAGCAGCTGACGGCCGTACCGGGAGTCGTCACATGAGCTGACGTCCTGCACTCCGGCGCAGGACCGCCCGGTGCCAGGCGGTCCGGCGTGATGCCGCCGGTCGTCCCGTAGTGGGGGGTCGCGAGCGGAAACCACTGGTCCGATCCGGCTACCGGCGTCACGATGAGCCCATGCCCACCACGCTCATCGCCTTCCTGGGGGCCTGCACCCTCATCGCCGCGTCACCCGGACCGAGCACCGTGCTGATCATCAAGCAGTCGCTGCACAGCCGACGCTCCGGCTTCCTGACCGTCCTCGGCAACGAGACCGGCGTGTTCGTCTGGGGCGTCGTCGCCGCGCTCGGCCTGACCGCGCTGCTGACGGCCTCCGAGATCGCCTACGACGTGACGCGGATCGCCGGTGCCGTCGTGCTCGTCGCCTTCGGCGTCCAGGCGCTGCGGCAGGCGCGCCGCGCCAAGGTGGCGGCCGACGGCGGCGGCTGGGAGAGCCCCGGCAGGACCGGCTGGGCCGCCTACCGCGCGGGACTGTTCCTCAATCTCGCCAACCCCAAGGCGGCCGTCTTCGCGATGTCCTTCCTGCCGCAGTTCGTGCCCGAGGGCGCCCCGCACCTGCCCACCATGGTGGGGCTCGCCGCGTTCTGGGCGGTCTACGAGATCGGCTACTACAGCCTGTACGTGTGGTTCGTCGGCCGGTTGCGGACCGTGCTGTCCCGCGCGGGCGTGCGCCGGCGCCTGGAGCAGGTCTCCGGGGGCGTCCTGCTGCTCCTCGGCGTCCGCATGGCCCTGGAGAGCTGACGCGAGGGCCGGACTTCCGCCCCCTCCGTCCGAAAGACGTGTCGACCGGCTCGCGCGCCCCTCGCCGTCCGGGCAGGATGCTGCCCAACGACCCTCACCCACCCCAGGAGGCCCGGATGACCGGCACCGCAGCGCCCTTCGCCGCCGACGACTACAGGGCCCGCATGGAGCGCGCGGCACGGTCGGCCGCCGAGGCCGGGCTCGCCGGACTCCTCGTGGCCCCCGGCCCGGACCTGGTGTGGCTCACCGGCTACGCGCCCACCGCCGTCACCGAGCGGCTCACCCTGCTGGTCCTCGCGCCCGGACAGGACCCCGTCCTCGTCGTGCCCACCCTGGAGGCCCCGGACGCCGCCAAGGCCGTCGGCGCGAGCGCCCTGACCCTGCGGGACTGGACCGACGGCAAGGACCCCTACGCCGCCACCGCCGCCCTCCTGGACGCCGGCGGCCGGTTCGGCATCAGCGACAACGCCTGGGCCATGCACCTGCTGGGCCTCCAGAAGGCCCTGCCCGGCACGTCGTACGCCTCCCTCACCGACGCCCTGCCGATGCTCCGCGCCGTCAAGGACGCGGCGGAACTGGAGCTGCTGGCCGCCGCGGGAGCGGCCGCCGACGCGACGTTCGAGGAGATCCGCAAGGTTCCCTTCGGCGGCCGCAGGGAGTCGGAGGTGGCCGCCGACCTCGCCGGCCTGCTGCGCCGCTTCGGCCACTCCCAGGTCGACTTCACCATCGTCGCCTCGGGACCGAACGGCGCCAACCCGCACCACGAGGTGGGGGACCGGGTCATCGAACGCGGCGACATGGTCGTCCTCGACTTCGGCGGCCTCAAGGACGGCTACGGCTCCGACACCTCCCGCACGGTCCACGTCGGCGAACCCACCGACGAGGAACGCCGGGTGCACGACCTCGTGCGCGCGGCACAGGAGGCGGGCTTCCGCGCGGTACGGCCCGGCGTGCCCTGCCAGGAGGTGGACCGGGCCGCCCGCGCGGTCATCGCCGACGCCGGGTACGGCGAGTACTTCATCCACCGCACCGGGCACGGCATCGGCGTCACCACGCACGAACCGCCGTACATGATCGAGGGCGAGGAACAGCCCCTCGTGGCGGGCATGTGCTTCTCCGTGGAGCCCGGCGTCTATCTGCCGGGCCGTTTCGGGGTACGCATCGAGGACATCGTCACGGTCACCGAGGACGGCGGCCGCAGGCTCAACGACACCACCCGCGAGATGGTCATAGTGGAATGACCGAGCCCCCAGGAGCCCTCCACCCCTCGAGCGACTACGGCGCGACCATGACCCAGGCACCGACACCCACCGCGGACACGGTCCGCCGGCTGGTCCGTTCCCTGCTCAAGGACGGCACACCGGACACGGGCGGACCCGAGATCCGGCCGGTCGCCGAGGGTGGGCCCGCCACCTGGTGGGTCGGCGCCCGGCACGTCCTGCGTCTCGCCGGCGACCGCGAGGCCGCCACCCGCCGACGCCGAGAGCTGCGGCTGCGCGACCTGGTCCGCCCGCACCTGCCGGTCGCGGTGCCGACGAGCGTGGCGCAGGGTGAGTGGGCGCCCGGGCTGGCCTACACGCTCGACACCAGGGTGCCCGGCGGCTCGGCGGAGGAGCACGACGTGTCCGCCGTCGGCGAGGCCGACCTGGCCGGCCTGCTCACCGGGCTGCGCGAGGTGCCGGTACGGCAGGCCGAGGCGCTCGGTGTCCCGCGCGTCGCCCCGCGCTCCCTGGAGGCGCTGCGCCGGGAGGCCGGCCGGGCCGCCGAACGCCTTCGCGCGGCCGACGAGTTCGACCCGGCCCGGCTCCAGCAGCTCACCTCGCCGGCCGCGGTCCAGCTCGCCGCGCAGCCGGGCGGCGCGGTCCTCGTGCACCACGCGCTGACCGGCGAACACCTCGTGATCAGTGCCGATGGCCGGGTGCGCGGCGTCCTCGACTGGACCGAGACGGTCGTCGGCGATCCCGCCGAGGACATCGCGGGTCTCGCGCTCGCCGTCGGCTCGCCCGCCGCCGTCCGCGCCGCCACTCTCGCCGGGTACGGCGCCCGGCCCTGTCTGCGCGGGCTGTGGCTCGCCCGCTGCGACACCGTGATCCACCTCGCGGCAGGCCTGGACGGGCGCGCCGCCGAGCCCCTGCCCCTCCTGCGCACCCGGCTGCGGCGGGCCTGGGAGGCGATCCTGCTGGAACGCGTCACCGAGCTGCGGGACGAGGAGACGGACGACGCGGAGCTGTAGGCGGACGCTCCGCACGCTCCTCGTCAAGGAGCCCCGAAGGTCACGCCTGCAGCAGCACCACGCACGACTCCCCGGGCACATGCAGCACCCCGTCCGCGCCCGGCGCTTCCACCGGCTCCCAGGCCGCCAGGACGCTGGCCTCGCGGGGACCCAGCGGGATGGCCGCCGGCGACTTCGCGAGGTTCACGGCAACCCGGACGTCCCCGCGGCGGAAGGCGAGCCAATGCTGGTCCGCTTCGTAGGCGACCTTGGTGTCGGCGAGGTCGGGGTCGGTGAGGTCCGGGTGCTCGTGGCGCAGCGCGAGGAGCCGGCGGTACCAGGCCAGCACACGCGCGTGGGGCTCGCGGTCGAGCTCGGACCAGTCGAGGCACGAGCGGTCGCGGGTCGCCGGGTCCTGCGGGTCGGGTACGTCCTCCTCGGCCCAGCCGTGCTCCGCGAACTCCCGCCGCCTGCCCCGCCGTACGGCCTCGGCGAGCTCGGGATCGGTGTGGTCGGTGAAGAACTGCCAGGGCGTGCTCGCCGCCCATTCCTCACCCATGAACAGCATGGGCGTGAAGGGCGCGGTCAGCACGAGCGCCGCCGCACAGGCCACCAGACCGGGGGAGAGAGAGGCCGCCAGCCGGTCGCCCTGGGCGCGGTTGCCGACCTGGTCGTGGGTCTGGGAGTAGCCGAGCAGCCGGTGCGCCGCCGCGCGGGTACGGTCCAGCGGACGCCCGTGGCCGCGGCCGCGGAAGCTGGAGTAGGTGCCGTCGTGGAAGTAGCCGCCGGTGAGGGTCTTGGCGAGCGAGGCCAGGGGTGCGCGGGCGAAGTCGGCGTAGTAGCCCTGGGACTCACCGGTCAGCGCGGTGTGCAGGGCGTGGTGGAAGTCGTCGTTCCACTGCGCGTGCAGCCCGAGACCGCCCTGGGCGCGGGGCGTGATGAGCCGCGGGTCGTTGAGGTCGGACTCGGCGACGAGGAACAGCGGGCGTCCCAGTTCGGCGCCCAGGTTGTCGACAGCCGTCGACAGCTCCTCCAGGAAGTGGCACGCGCGCGTGTCGGCGAGCGCGTGCACCGCGTCCAGGCGCAGTCCGTCGATCCGGTAGTCCCGCAGCCAGGACAGCGCGCTGCCCAGCAGATAGGCGCGCACCTCGTCGGAGCCGGGGGCGTCCAGGTTGACCGCGGAGCCCCAGGGCGTGTGGTGGGTGTCCGTGAAGTACGGCCCGAAGGCGGGCAGGTAGTTGCCCGACGGGCCCAGGTGGTTGTGCACCACGTCCAGGACGACCCCGAGGCCCACCTCGTGCGCCCGGTCGACGAAACGCTTCAGGGCCTCGGGACCGCCGTAGGGCTCGTGCACCGCCCACAGGGAGACGCCCTCGTAGCCCCAGCCGTGCCGTCCCGGGAAGGGACACAGGGGCATCAGCTCGACGTGGGTGACGCCGAGTTCGACGAGGTGGTCGAGGCGGGCGGCGGCCGCGTCCAGGGTGCCCTCGGGTGTGTAGGTTCCCACGTGCAGCTCGTAGAGGACCGCTCCCGGCAGTGGACGGCCCGTCCACCGCGTACGCCAGGCGTACCGCTCGTGCTCGACGACGGCGCTGAGTCCGTCCGGGCCGTCCGGCTGACGGCGCGAGCGCGGGTCGGGCAGCACCGGGCCGTCGTCCAGCGCGAAGCCGTACCGGGTGCCGTCCCCGGCGTCCGCCTCGCCCCACCACCATCCCGAGCGCTCCTGATCGCGCTCCAACGCGCGCGTGGCGCCCTCGCAATGGAGCGTCACACGGTCGGCCTGCGGTGCCCACACCTCGAACTGCACGGACCGTTCCCCTTCGTCTGCTCCTCGTGATGTAGCCCGTCCGCCGTGTTTCAAACGCGATCAATCCGCCGTGAGATCTTCCCCTTTGCGGCAGGTGTCGTCAGGTGCGCACCGGTGGCGGCCGTTGTCTCGTTTTCTGGACACCCGGGGTTCACTGCCCGACAATCACCAACGTGACGTCGTCCTTCGAGTTCAACACGTACCCCGCGCGGCTGTCCGACGCGGAGCGCGACAAGGTGCTGAAGGTGCTCCGTGACGGCGTCGCCATGGGCCGGCTGTCGCACGACACGTTCGTGCGCCGCATGGAACTGGCCCTCGTCGCGCGCCGGTCCGACGAACTCGCCGTGCTCACCGCGGACCTGCCCCAGGAGAGCCGCGTCTCCCGGCTGGTGTTCGGCACCGTCGAGGCCGTCTCCGGCTTCACCGTGCGGCTGCGCAGGGCGTGGCAGGCCGAGCGCCTGCCCAAGCTGCTGCTGCCGCACCCCGGCAGCGGTCACGCGCTGCGCATCGGCCGCGACCCGGCGAACGGTCTGCGGCTGACCCACGAGACGGTCTCCCGCGTCCACGCCGAACTCAGCCGTCAGGGCGGCATGTGGGTCCTGCGCGACCTCGGCTCCACGAACGGCACCACGGTCAACGGCCGGCGGGTCATCGGCGCCGCCGTCGTCCGCGAGGGCGATCAGGTCGGGTTCGGCCGGATGGCCTTCCGGCTCGCGGTCAACTGAGCCCTACCTCACCTCTGGCCTGGGCTTTACCTGCGGTCGCGGCCCAAAACCCTTTCCGCCGCACGGTGTTGACGTACCCCTCAAGTCGTGACTGACTGTGCGTACACCGTGCACACCAGGTGAACCGACGGCACCACATTGTGGAGGTGTGCCCTGCCGCCCCTCCTCCGCTACCCGACCGTCGACGATCTCGGCGCACGGGCAGCAGCGCTCGTCGCCCGTCATCCCGCGGACACCCGACTGCGCCGCGCCGGCACCTCCCGCGCGGGCAACCCCCTGTGGCTGCTCTCCGTCGGCCACGGCAGCCGCCAGGCCCTCGTCGTCGCAGGACCGCACGCCAACGAGCCCGTGGGCGGCGGCACCGTCCTCAGACTGGCCGAGCGCGTGCTGGCCGACCCCCGGCTCACCGTCGAGGCCGACGCCACCTGGAACCTGCTGCTCTGCCTCGACCCCGACGGCCTGCGCCGCAACGAGGGCTGGCTGCGCGGCCCGTACTCACTCGGCCGCTACTTCCGCAACTTCTTCCGGCCCGGCTTCGGGGAACAGCCGGAGTGGCTGCCCGACGGCGCGGACGCCGCCGCACTGCCGGAGACCCGCACCCTCCTCGCCCTCCAGGACGAACTGCGGCCCTTCCTGCAGTGCTCCCTGCACGGGGTCGACGTCGGCGGCGGCTTCGTCGAGCTCACCCGCGACCTGCCCGGCCTCGCCCGGCGCGTCGCCCACACCGCGGCCCGGCTGCGCATCCCGCGCGAGCTGGGACCGTACGACACCCTCTACTGGCCGTGTCTGGGCCCCGCCGTCTACCGGATCCCGCCGCCCCGCCGCGGCGACCTGGCCGCCGCCATCACCGAGGCAGCCGTCGAGTCGACCTGGTACCACCCGCACCGGCACGGCACCGTGACCGCCGTCGTCGAGGCGCCCATGTGGGGCGTGGCCGCCGTCGAGGACGGCAGCACACCCGCCGACGCGGCCGCCGTGCTGCGTACCATCAGCCATACGCTGCGCCGCGACGCACGGCTCCTCAAGGACGTCCTGGCGCGGATCCGCCCGCATGTCTCGGCCGCCCCGGACGCGGCCCGGCTGCTCGCCCCGGTCGAGGACTATTTACTGGTCTGCCCCGGCCTCGCCGACGCCTGGGACCCCGACGTCACCGACGGCGGCCGCCCGCTGCCCCCGCTCAGCACCGGTCACCTGGCCGCGCTGCGCATCGCCGGACGGCGCCTCGCCCTGCGCACGGCCGGGCTCCTGCACCAGCTCGTGACCCGCGCGGGCGCCGACCCGGCCGGTGCGCTGCCGGAACTGGACCGGCTCATCGACCTGTGGTGCGCCGACTACCGCGACGGCTGCGGTGCCCGCTGGATCCCGGTGCCGCGCCAGATCGAGTACCAGTCCCGGGTCGTGCTCGCCGCCTTCGACCTCGCCGTGCGGCACGCGCCCGCGTGCTCCCGTTCGGGTGAGCCGGGCTGGGGTTCCGAGGCCGCCGTGCCGATGCATCGGGAATGACGCACACGAGCACAGCGACAGCGACAGCGGCACGGCGAGCGGCACACGTGGGCCTGACGGCGGCCACCGCCCTGCTCCTGGCCGCCGCGGCCCCCGCGACGGCCGGGTCCTCCGCTGCCGGCGACCATCTCTACCTCATGGTGACCACGGGTGACGGCCGCTCCAGTGACACCCGCGGCACCCTCCTGCTGTGCGACCCGCCCCAGGGCCACGGCCGTGCCGCCGAGGCCTGCGCCCAGCTGGACTCCGTCGGCGGTGACGTCGACGCCCTTCCGCCCGCCGACGTCTACTGCCCGATGCTCTACGCGCCGGTCACCGTCCAGGCCGACGGAGAGTGGAACGGCCGACCGGTCGAGTACCGCCGGACCTTCTCGAACGGTTGTGTGATGAGGGCGCGGACCGGGGCGGTCTTCGCACTGGACGGCTGACGCCCACGCGCGTGTGGGGTGGGGAGGGGGCGGGGCGGGCTCAATCCGCCCGCACACGCGCGTGCCGCGCCACCGCCACGACCGTGCGGGCCTGATGCTCGACCTGGTGCTCCAACGGCACCCAGCGGGCCCCGAAACGTTCCGCGAAGGAATCGCTCCACGCCTTGACGAGCCGTTCGAGACGCGGGGCCGCGCGGTCGTCGGCCTCCCGCAGGACCCGCAGCAGCATGGCCGCGGCCCGCAGCGGCAGCCGACGGGAGAACGCGTCCACGCTGCCGATGTACGCCTTCGAGTCGTCCGCGGGCCGGGTGTGGATCCAGTCCGCGGCCAGCCCCGGCACCAGCTCCAGACCCCAGGCGGCGGCCCGCAGCAGCGGCCCGTCGACGCCCTCCAGACGCGGCAGCGCCTCCGCCAGCACATGGTCCACCGCCCGCGCCTCACACAGCAGCCGGCCCGCCAGCCGCCGCATCGCCGCCGCCGGCGCCGGATGCGGGGCCGGATCGTCCACCAGGTCGCTCGCCCACATCGGCACCTCGACCACCGCGGTCAGACCGCCGTAGCGGTGCGCGTGGTACCAGGTGCTGAGCCGCGCGTCGTCCGGCATGCTCGGGTACGCCGCCCCCGCGCCCGGCGCCGGCATCACATGCACCCCGGGTCCGGACGCCGGCCAGCCCGCCGCGTCCGAGGCACCGGTCTCCACCGGGATGTGCAGCTGAGCCGCGGACTTGGCGAACGGCTCGGCGACACCCGGGACGTCCTTCGTCAACTGCACCCAGCTGCCGCCCAGATCGGTGCCGTGGAGGCTCACCTGGACGTAGGGCCGCAGTTCGTCGATCACTCCGGTCAGTGCGCGGGTCTCCGGCGGCAGCCGGTCCGGCGGCAGCATCGCGGGTGCCCACTCCGGCTGCTCCGGCCCGGCCGGCCGGAAGAAGCCGAGGTGGTAGTCGAAGAGACTGCGCGGCGCCGGGGTGACGTGGAGGCTCGCCCCGTCGGGATCCGCGCACAGCAGGAAGTGCCAGGACGTGTCCGACCTCAACTCCTCCTCGGCCAGCACCCGCCGGGCAACCGCCAGAGCCGCGGGGCCGCCGGCCGGTTCGTTGGAGTGGGCGCCCGCGACCACCAGCACGGCTCTGCTGGCCTGCCCGACCGACAGCACATGCAGGGGCCTGCCCGCGCGCGAGACACCCACCTGCCTCAGCCGGCAGACGCCGGGCCACAGTGCGGCCAACGCCCGCGCGGACCGGACCAGTTCGGTCACCGTGGGGTAGCGCAGCTCCGGCAGGAGACTCACCCCCGACACGTCCGACCGGCCTCGCAATCCGCAGTACCCCACGGTCCGGTTGAGCTGTCAAGCACACCGTGGGGGAGCCTCCGGGGGCGCCCGGAGGCATTTGCCGGCAGCCGGTGAAGCCGTGGGTGCAGACGGGGTCCGCGCGCACCTGCGCCCCCGGTGGCGGCACCGGCATCACTTCTGGTGCGGTCCCCGCCCGGCCGACGTCAGGAACGCCTCGGCCACCGCCTCCGACAGCGTGGGATGCGGGTGCACATGTCGGGCCACATCGTCGGGCCCGGCGTCCAGCCGGCGATCAGCCGGCTCCCGGCGACCGCCTCGGACGCGTGGGGGCCCACCGGATGCCTCCGAGGGCCCGGTCGCCGCAGGCTTCCGTCGCCACGGACTGACTACCAGTCAGTCCGTGGGGTCCCGCACCACCAGCGGCACCCGGCGGTGTCGTTTAAACAAAAACGCGCCCACCAGACACACCAAAATAGCGTGTG
>NZ_JBHVYZ010000092.1:0-25788 GCF_042880295.1 Streptomyces sp. NPDC058307 | reverse complement strand
AGCGCACGCGCTACACCCGCCCCCACCGGACCTCAACGGGCCGCCGCAGGCGTTCAGGGGCGCGGGGAACTGCGCAAAAACGCCCGCCCCCACCAAGCTGCAGACAAAGACGCTCAACCGCCGGAGGTATCCAGCTCCGCGTCCTCCCCGACCCCCGCCGCACAGTCGTACGGGTCCTTCAGCCAACCGTCCGGCAGCACCACCCGGTTGTTGCCGGACGTACGGCCGCGCGGGCCGTCCGCCCCGGCAGGCCACGGCTGGTCGAGGTCCAGCTCGTCCAGACCGGACCGCAGTTCCGACAGCGACGACGTGATCGCCAGCCGCTTGCGCATCTCGCTGCCGACCGCGAAACCCTTCAGGTACCAGGCCACGTGCTTGCGGAAGTCGATGACCCCGCGGGCCTCGTCCCCGATCCACTCCCCCAGCAGCGTCGCGTGCCGGACCATGACATCCGCCACCTCCCGCAACGAAGGCCGCGCGATGTCGTCCGTACGCCCCTCGAACGCCGCCACCAGGTCCGCGAACAGCCACGGCCGCCCCAGACACCCCCGCCCCACGACGACCCCGTCGCAGCCGGTGGACGCCACCATCCGCAGCGCGTCCGACGCCGACCAGATGTCCCCGTTGCCGAGCACGGGAATCTCCGGCACGTGGTCCTTCAGACGGGCGATCGCGTCCCAGTCCGCCGTGCCGCCGTAGTGCTGGGCGGCGGTACGGCCGTGCAGGGCGATCGCCGTCACGCCCTCCTCGACCGCGATCCGCCCCGCGTCCAGATACGTGAGGTGATCGTCGTCGATCCCCTTGCGCATCTTCATCGTGACCGGCAGATCCCCCGCCCCGCTCACGGCCTCCCGCAGGATCGCCCGGAGCAGCGGCCGCTTGAAGGGCAGCGCCGAGCCGCCGCCCTTGCGCGTCACCTTCGGCACCGGGCACCCGAAGTTCAGGTCGATGTGGTCGGCGAGACCCTCCTCCGCGATCATGCGGACGGCCTTGCCGACGGTCGCGGGGTCGACGCCGTACAGCTGGATCGAGCGAGGCTTCTCGCTCGCGTCGAAGTGGATCAGCTGCATGGTCTTCTCGTTGCGCTCGACCAGCGCCCGGGTCGTGATCATCTCGCTGACGAACAGCCCCTTGCCCCCGCTGAACTCCCGGCACAGGGTGCGGAAGGGAGCGTTCGTGATCCCGGCCATGGGGGCCAGAACCACAGGCGGCTGGGCGGTGTGCGGGCCGATCCGCAGGGGCGTCCGCAGGGGCGTCTTCTCGGTGAGCGCGGTCATGGACATTCCCCCATTGTCACGCACCGCGCGAACGCCCCGTACATCGACCATGTACCGACCATTAGTTAGACGCACTATTGATACCGGCGTACGATGAAACGCATGCCCGAGCTCAGCCACCGCCGCCGGATGCTGGTCCTCGCGATCTGCTGCATGAGCCTGCTGATCGTGAGCCTCGACACCACCGCCCTCAACGTCGCCCTGCCCGCCATGCAGCGCGGCCTGGACGCGAGCACGGCGGGCCTCCAGTGGACGATCGACGCGTACACCCTCGTCCTCGCCTCGCTGCTGATGCTGGCCGGCTCCACAGGTGACCGGATCGGCCGCAAGCGCGTCTTCATGGCGGGCCTGATCGTCTTCACGATCGGCTCCGCGCTGTGCTCGGCCGCGCCGAACCTTCAGGCGCTGATCGCCTTCCGTATGGTGCAGGCGGTCGGCGGTTCGATGCTCAACCCGGTCGCGATGTCGATCATCACCAACACCTTCACCGACCCGCGCGAGCGGGCGCGGGCGATCGGCGTGTGGGGCGCGGTCGTCGGCATCTCCATGGCCGCGGGCCCGCTGGTGGGCGGGGTGCTCGTGGACTCGGTCGGCTGGCGCTCGATCTTCTGGGTCAACCTGCCGGTGGGGCTCGCGGCGCTGCTGCTCACCCTGCGGTACGTCCCCGAGTCCCGGGCGCCCAGGGCCCGCCGCCCCGACCCGGTCGGACAGCTCCTGGTGATCGCGCTGTTCGGCTCGCTGACGTACGCGATCATCGAGGCGCCGTCCTCGGGGTTCTCGTACGTCCTGCCCTTCGCCGTCGTCGCCGTCCTCGCGCTGGCAG
This sequence comes from Streptomyces sp. NPDC058307, assembly GCF_042880295.1. NCBI lineage: Bacteria > Bacillati > Actinomycetota > Actinomycetes > Kitasatosporales > Streptomycetaceae > Streptomyces > Streptomyces sp. NPDC058307. Next base: position 23,688 of record NZ_JBHVYZ010000092.1, on the reverse strand, counting down.
GGCTCCTCTGGTACGAGCCCCGGCGCGACGAGCCCCTCATCGACCTGCGGTTCTTCCGGTCCGCACCCTTCAGTGGGGCGACGGTGATCGCGATCAGCGCGTTCGCGGGTCTCGGCGGGTTCCTGTTCCTGTCGACGCTGTACCTGCAGAACGTACGGGGGCTGGACGCGCTGCACGCCGGTCTGTGGATGCTGCCGATGGCGGTGCCGATGTTCCTGTGCGCGCCGCTGGCCGGACGGCTCGTGGGGAGCCGGGGGCCACGGCTGCCGTTGGTGGTCGCGGGAATCGCCATGACGGTGAGCGGGGTGCTCTTCGCGGCCTTCGACGCGGAGACCTCCGACGTGACGCTGCTTCTCGGGTACCTGTTGTTCGGGATCGGGTTCGGGTTCGTCAACGCGCCGATCACGAACACGGCGGTGTCGGGGATGCCGCGGGCCCAGGCCGGGGTCGCCGCCGCGGTCGCGTCCACGAGCCGCCAGCTCGGGCAGACGCTGGGCGTCGCGGTGATCGGGGCGGTGCTGGCCTCGGGGGTGAGCTCGTCGTCGTACCGGGAGAAGTTCGTGTCTGCTGCCGTGCCGGGGTGGTGGATCCTGGCCGGGTGCGGGGTCGCGGTGCTGGTTCTGGGGGCGGTGACCACTGGGCCGTGGGCCCGGCGTTCTGCTGAGCGGACGGCTGAGCGGCTGGAGTCGGTTGAGGTTCGCGAGGCGGCGGGAGTCAGCGCGTAGGTCGGCGGCTGACGGCCGGTGGGGGCTTGTCGCACCCACGCGGCGGTAGCCGCACATCGATACAGCCCCGCGCCCCTGGGTCAGTCACCCTCAGCGCAACCGATCTCGTACCGTTCGCTCCACAGCAGGTACAAACCTCTGTCCCGCCAGCGCCAGCACGATCGCCGCCGCCACTCCCGCCCACGCCAACGGCCCCAGTGGTGTGCAGCCGAACAACTGGCTCACGCCTGGCGTCTCCACCAAGGCCACCAACACCGCCGCCGAGCCCAATGACGTCACGCGGACCAGAGGGCTCTCCCGGCGGTCCGCCCAGGTCTGGGCGAGCTGGGTGCCCACCACCGCGCACAGTGCCATGGTCGTCGAGCGGCGGGCCGTGCCCGGGGTGAAGCGGCCGATGAGCCAGGCCACGGTGGCGCCCAGGCAGGTGGTGATCGCGCGGTCGCGGATCTGCCGGGTCAGAGCGGCGCCCAGGATCGTGTCGACCGAGGGCTCGTCCTCCGTCGGTTTCTCCGTCGGCGTCACCGCCACGGCCATCGCCGGGAACAGGTCGGTGAAGAGGTTCACCAGGAGCATCTGGCGGGTGGACAGGGGCGCGGCGCCCGACAGGAGGGTGCCGAGGATGCCGAAGCCCACCTCGCCCGCGTTGCCGCCGATCAGGATGGCGATGGCGTCGGCGACGCTGTGCCACAGGGCGCGGCCCTCGCGGACGGCCTCGATCAGGACGGTGAGGTCGTCGCCGGTCAGGACGAGGTCGGCGGCGTTGCGGGCGGCGGCCGAGCCGCGGGCGCTGATGCCGACGCCGATGTCGGCGGCGCGGATGGCGGCGGCGTCGTTGGCGCCGTCGCCGACCATGCCGACGACCCGGCCAGCGTCCCTGAGGGCCTCGACGACCTGGAGTTTCTGCTCCGGCGCGACCCGGGCCACGACATCGGCGTCGCGCAGCATCCGGGAGCGGGCCGAGCGGTCGGCGGCGGCCAGTTCGTCGCCGGTGACGATCGTGGCGTCCTCCGGCCAGCCCAGGTCGGTGGCGATGGCGTGGGCGGTCTGCGGGTGGTCGCCGGTCAGCACGACGGGCCGTACGCCGGCCTCGCGCAGCCCGCGCACGAGGGCCGGGGAGGTCTCCCGGGCGACGTCGGCGAGGGCGAGGAGACCCACGAACTCCAGGTCCTGCAAGGGTTCTTCGAGTACGGCCTTCTCGTCACCGTCGCTGTCGCCGTTGCCTCCGAGCGGGCGCCGGGCCACCGCCAGGACGCGCAGGCCGTCGGCCGCCAGGGAGTGGGCCAGGTCCGAGGCGTCGGCGGGCAGGTCGGCGCAGGCGGGCAGGACGGTCTCCGGGGCGCCCTTGAGCACCAGGACCGGGGAGCCGTCTCCTGGGTGTCCGACGGCGGCGGCGTAACCGCGGCCGGCCTCGAAGGGCAGGCCCTCCAGCTGGGTCCATTCCTCGTCGGGGGCCGCCGCGTCCAGGACGGCCTCGTCGGTGGCGTGGGCCGGGCGCTTCTCGGAGTCGCCGTCGAGCTGGGGGCAGGCGCGGGCCGCGATCCGCAGCGGGCCGTCCGCGCCGGGCTGGTCGGCGGTGTGGACCGTGCCGTCCGCGTCGGCGACCCGGACCAGGCGCAGCCGGTTCTCGGTGAGGGTGCCGGTCTTGTCGAAGCAGATGGTGTCCATGCGGCCCAGCGCCTCCAGGGTGCGTGGGGCGCGGACCAGGACGCCGTGCGCGCTGAGCCGGCGGGCGGCCGCCAGCTGCGCGACCGTGGCCACCAGCGGCAGCCCTTCCGGTACGGCGGCCACCGCGACCGCGACCCCGCCGCTGACCGCCTGCCGCAGGGGCGTGCCGCGCACCAGGGCGAGCCCGGTGACCGCGGCACCGCCCGCCATCGTCAACGGCAGTGCCTTGCGGGTGAGTTCCTGGAGCCGGGCCTGGACCCCGGCCGCGGCCGGGGTACGGGCGGCGAGGGTGACGGCGCGGGCGGCCTCGGTGCGGTCGCCGGTGTCCACGACGACCGCGCGGGCGTTTCCGGCCACCACGGTCGTCCCCTCGAAGACCATGCAGTGCCGTTCGGCGACGGGGGCGCGCGGGCTCGGGTCGGTGCACTTGTCCACCGGGAGGGACTCGCCGGTCAGCGCGGATTCGTCGACCTCCAGGCCGTCCTCCCACAGCAGCCGGGCGTCGGCGGGCACGACGTCGTCCAGGGTGAGCTCGATGACGTCCCCCGGGCTCAGCTTGGCGGCGTCGACGACACGCGGTTCCGCGTCCTCCTCCGCGACCCGTGCCTTCTGCTTCTGCTGGGCGAGCAGCCCGGACAGGGCCCGCTCGGCGCGCAGCCGTTGCAGGCCGCCGACGAGCGCGTTCAGGTCGAGGGCGCCGACCACCAGCAGGGCGTCCATCGCGGACCCGAGGATCGCGGACGCGGCCGAGCCGACCGCCAGGACGGGGGTGAGCGGGTCGTCCAGCTCCCCGCGCACGGCCCGGGCGAGCTGCGCCGACCACCTGACCGGGGCCAGCACGGGCAGTCGTACGACGGTGTCGGCGGCGGTGCGGACCCGTGCGGTCGTCTGCTCGACGAGCGTCGGCTCCGGGGGTGCCTCCTGTTCGAGGCGGTCGCGTACGTCGTCCGGGTCCAGGGCGTGCCAGGCCACCCGGGGACGCGGGTGCGGCAGGCTCGCGGTCGCCACCCGGAGGGCGGCGCGGGTGCCGGTGAAGAGGGCGGCGGCCGCGGCGGCGTCGACGGGTGCGTGCCGGAGGCCGGGGAGTGGCGTACGGCGCCGGCCGCGGCCCGACTCGCCGACGGCGACGAGGAGTCCGGACAGGGCGGCGCCCGAGCGGGCCAGGGTCTGGGAGCGGCGGCCGACCGCGCGGGCCGCCGGTACGGCGGTCAACAGCCGCCAGACGTCGGGCAGTCCGTGCGGGGCGAGCACGTCGGCGCCCCAGGCGACCGCGCAGCCGCCGTCGGTGAGCGAGACGGCCACGTCACCGCGGAGGAGTCCGGCGACGACGTCGGCGTCCTGGGGGCGGGCGATGGTGAGAACTCCACCGCTTTCGTCACCACCGTCGCGTAGTTGGTCGACGACGTCCCTCAACGGCCGCCCGGCGTCCACGACTTGGTCGGCGAGGCCGGTGAAGTCGGACAGTGCGGGGTCGTCCACGACGACGACCCGGAGTCCGGCGCGCCGGGCCGCGTCAAGCACGGGCTCGGCCCAGGGGTCGGCGCCCGCGCCCGGGGTGCGCAGGGCGCTCGGGTGCAGCAGGACGGTCCCGACGGTCTCCAGCTGCCGCAGCCGGTCCGGGTCGCGCACCAGGACGCCGGAGCGGGACAGGGCCGTGCTCAGTACGGCGTGGAAGGCGGCGGGGCCGTAGCGGGCGGCCTTGGGGGAGCCCGCGAGGACGGCCTCCGCGGCCTCGGTCACGTCGTGCTTGACCAGGAGCGCGGCGACGGCGCCGGCGATGCTGCCGGCCGCGGCGTGGCCCGCGTACTCCTGGGCGGGTGAGGGGCGCGGGGGCGGACGCAGGGCCAGGTCGGCGGGCAGGCTGTCCCGGTCGGGGACGCACAGGTCGTCGTGGACGGCTTCGAAGGTGGCTGTCCGTGCGACCGCCTCCGTCAGCTGGCAGGTGCGCAGGGTTCCGTCGAGCAGCAGGGAGGTGGGGCTCTGGCCCGCGCCGTGCACGGCGGCGTTCACGACGGCCAGCGCCACGTCCGTGCGGGCGCTCCCGAGCCGCCCGCGCAGCCAGCCCCTGAAGCGGGGGTTCTCCCGCAGCAGGGTCGCGACCGCGGTCACCGGCCGCGGTGAGGCGGGCAGCCGCAGCGCGGATCCGGTGAACGCGGCGGCGACCCCGACGGCGTCGGCGGCGAGCGCCAGGGCGGCGGTGCGTACGGAGCCGGGGTCACCGGGGTGGGCGAGCTCCTCGACGTCCTGGCCGGCCGCGACCAGCCCGTACCGCTCGGCGAGCGCCGAGACCCGCTCCGTGACCCGCTCGGTGGCCACTCCCTCCACCGCGGTCACGACGAGCCGCCCGAGGCCCTGGTCCCAGTAGGCGAGAGCGACGTCGGGGTGCTCGGCGAGCGCGACGGCGAGGCGGCGGGCGCGGTGTTCGGTGGCTGGTTCGGTGGCGGCGCCCTGTTCTCCGCGCTCCGCGTCCGCCTCCGTGCGCAGCGGCACATGCACCCGTTGGCCCGCTCGCCAGTGCTGGGGCGCCCCGGGCAGCGCCGCTCGGGCGGCCCTCGTCGCGCGGGCCGCGAAGTCCGCGGTGCGTACGCCGGCCCGGGCCGTTCCGGCCACCGCGCCCGCGGCCACGCCGACCGCGGCGGGCGTACCCCTGGCGAGCAGGCGGGGGCCGGCCAGGACGAGGCCCGCGGCGGCCGTCGTGAGTCCTCGGTTCATCGACTCGTCCTCAGTCGCCGGAGCGGGTACGGGCTGCGGTGGAGCCTCCGGGGCCGCGTCGGCCTGGCGGCTCCGCCGCCGTCTCGTGCGGGGGGAGCCGGTCGGAGGGCGTGTCCGGGGAGGAGACCGGCTGCCTGCCCGGTGTGGTCGTTCGCGGTGTGCCGTGCGACGACGCCAGGACCCGGGGGGTGGGCGGGTCGGCGTCCTCCGGCTCCGTCCGCTCCCCCGGCTTCGGCTGGGTCAGCCACGCCACCGCCGCCCCGGTGACCGCGACGGGCCACTCGACGATGCCCGCGACACCGAGGACCCCGGCCCCGGCGTACACCGCGAGCCGTCGGCCGCGCGGCGACACCGCGCCGACCCGGTCCAGTGCTCCCTCCGCCACCCGGCCCACCGTCCCGGCCCCGGGCACCTTCCCCAGTACCGACACGGCCGCCCGCAGCGGCTGCGGAAGCCCCTGTGCCGGTGCCGGTGATCCTGACTCTGCTGTCTGCTGCGACGACTTCTGCTCGGCCATGACTCGCCTCGCCTGTGGGGGGTCTTTCCTTGCGACCGACCGGGTTCCCGCACTCCGGACACTCATCCCCACCGGCGACAACTCCGGCGACGACCGCTCAGGCGCTCTGGAGCACCGGCCGCTCGGCGTCCCGCAGCGCCTCGGCGAGGTTCTCCGCGTGGGGATGCGGGTTGGTGCGCGGAAAGACGTAGTGCAGGACCGCGGGCGGGGCCCCGGTGAGGGGGAGGTACAGGACGTCGGGGTCGGGATGCTGGGCGGCGACCGATGCCGGGAGGACGCCCACGCCCCGGCGGGCGGCGACGGCGTGCAGGTACTCGTCCAGGTTGGCGGCCTCGGCACCGATCTCGGGCCGGGCGTCGGCGGGCCAGTCGCCGGGCGCCAGCGTGCCGCTGACCGTGTTGAGGACGAGGCAGCGGCGGCCGAGGTCCCGCCAGCCGACCCGGGAACGAGTGGCGAGGGTCGAGCGGACCGACACCGCGGCGACCCGCTCCTCGCGGGCGATCTCCATGGTGTTCAGGCGGGGGTCCTCGACCGGGCCCCACAGCAGCGCGGCGTCCACCGCCCCGGTGTGGACACCGGCCAGCCGCTCGTCCCGGCGTACCGGCTGGACCAGGATGTGGTGCCGGCGTTCGACGAGGTCGATGGCGTCGCGACCGCGACGCCGGGGGAAGCCCCAGGTGTAGCCGAGGCTGAGGGGCTCCTCCTGCGGGACGGGACGCAGGGCCGCTTCGAGGCGGGGCAGCAGGACCTGGAGCTCGGCGCGGAGGCGCTCGCCGTCCGGGGTCAGCCGGGGGTGGCGGGTGGTCCGCTCGAGCAGTCGGCGGCCGACGTGGTCCTCCAGCCTGCGGATGGTGCGGCTGAGCGTGGGCTGGGGGATGCCGAGCCGTTCCGCGGCCCAGGTGAAGTGCTGTTCCTCCGCCAAAGTGAGGAAACAGCGCAGCTGTTGCAGTCCTACGTCCATTGTCACGACGGTACTACTCACCCGCGGTGACCGATTTCGGCGTCCGCGCGTTCCGGCCGGATTCCTGAGCCGCGTCGGCGGACCGGGGCATGCGGACCAGGGAGAGGTGCAGCACCAGCCCGACGGCCACGAGCGCGGCCGTCCAGTACGGCAGGTCCGCGGGGGCCACTCCGGCGGCGAGGGTGACCCCGCCCAGGGCGGAGCCGAGTGCGCTGCCGAGGTAGACGGCCGAGCTGTTGAGGGAGACGGCGACGGGCGCCTGGTCGGGGCGGGCGGCGATGAGCTGGTGCTGCTGGGGCACCTGGAGCGCCCACCCGGCGGCGCCCCATACGACCAGCGGCACGGCCAGTGCCCAGGTGGCCCGGGCCGTGACCGGCAGGAGCAGGTGGGAGAGGCACAGCAGGAGCAGGACGACGGTGACGACGGCGTAGGGCCGTCCCGTGCGGTCGACGATCCGCCCGATCAGCAGGCTTCCGGCCACGCCGCCCAGGCCCCACGCCCACATCGCGCCGAGCGTCGAGTCGATGCCGCCGGCGTCGGTGAGGAAGGGCGCGAGGTAGGTGTACAGGCCGAGGCTGGTGACCCCGGCGATGAGGGACACCCCGGCGATCGCGGCCACGGGGCGCCGGGCGAGGATGCGGGCCCGTTCACGCAGGGGCGGCGGTGGAGTGGCCTCCAGGCGGGGCAGGGCGAGAATGATCCCGGCGATGGCCACGGCGCCGAGGCCGGTGATCAGCCAGAGCGTGCCGCGCCAGCCGACGTGGTCGGCGAGCAGGACACCCACCGGTACGCCGATCACCGTGCCGATGCTCATCCCGCCCATGACCAGGGCGAGGGCCCGGCCGCGCCGTTCCTCACCGGCGAGGGAGGCCGCGGTGGCGGCGGCCATGGGTGAGTAGACGCCCGCGCCGACGCCCGCGAGGGCCCGGGCGACGAGCAGCACGGCCAGGCTGCCGGCGACGGCGGTCAGCGCGTTGGCGGCGGTGAACAGCAGCAGCGCCGCGCTCAGGACGGTCTTGGCGGGCCGTCCTGCCAGAGCCGTCGCGAACACGGGTGCGGCGAGGGCGTAGCAGAGGGTGAACAGGGTCACCATCTGCCCGGCCGCCGACTCACTGGTGTGCAGATCGGCGGCGACCCTGGGCAGCAGTCCGGCCATGACGTAGGCGTCGAGGCCCAGCGCGAAGGCGCCCAGGACGAGGATGTGGACTGGGCGGAACTTCCCGGGCACGTGCTGCCTCCCCATGGCCGGGCCGCGCCCGTCGCGCGGCCGTGATCAACGCAAGGCAGTACACCGAGCCGGTGCGCACCCCGGCCAATACGTCAGCCGCATCTTGCATGCACCCGTCGCATACGACGAGGTCGGCGTCGTAGGAGAGGGCGCGCTGAGATCTCGCTCACGCCGTGCGGGCGGGGGCCCTCTCCAAGGCGCTCGCGTGCAGTCTCTCCAGTCGCCGCCGGGACTCCTCGTCCGCCGGGGCGTAGGTCACCATGCGCGGGCCGGTGTCGGGGCCGAGCCAGAGGTCGGTGTGGTCGACGCTGACATGGCCGACGTAGCGGTTCATGAACTCCTTGCGGCGGCCGCGGTGTTCGATGACCTGGGCGTGGCCACGCTGGGCAGTCTCTTCCTGGCCCTGGTGCCGGGCATGGGGATGCGGGACGCCCTGGTGACGACGCTCCTCGTCCAGTTGGGGGGCGTGGCGCTGACCGGCGTACTGAGCCTGCGGCTGCCCCGGACGATCGCCTGACCGGCCTGCCGACGGCGCTCGGTCCTGGCGAACGCCCCGTGAAGATACTGCTGTTGACACTGCTGTTGATGTTGTTCTTGCTGCACACTCCTAGCCGGAGGCGAGGCACATGGTGCAGAACGGCACGAGCAAGGTCAGCCGCTGGGACCGGCACGGCCGCGAACACGTCGTCCAGGTGCAGCGCAAGGGCGCGCAACGCACGATCAGCTGTGACACCTGCGGTTGGCGCAAGGGGGCCCAGTTCCTGCCCTGGCTGAAGGCGGAGGAACATCTGGCGGAGGCCCACCAGGCGACGGTGGACCCGTCGAAGACGTGAAGAGGGCGGCGGCGGTCAGGCCTTGAGGCCCCGTACCAGCAGGTCCACCAGCGCCGTGAACTCCTCTTCGGCGCCCGGCTTCTCCCACTCATGGGCATAGCCGGGGTCGTGGAAGAGGGCCGTGCCCTGGAAGACGGCCCGGGCGGTGGTGGCCGCGGCGGTGACGGTGAAGGTGCCCGCGGCGATGCCGTCCTGGACGATTCGGGTCAGCTGGTCGGTGAGCTCGGTGAGGTGCTCGATCACCGCCTCGACGTTCTCGCCGGTCAGGACCGTGTACGTGGCGAACAGTTCCGGATCGTCGCCCGCCTTGCGGCGCTTGACCTCGAAGAGCGCGGCGAGCCAGTCCCGCAGCCGGGCCTCCGGGTCACGGTCCGCGTCGGTGATCGCGGCCAGGACGCCCGTCGCCCGGTCCAGCCACCGCTTCGTCACGGCCTCCCGCAGCGCCGCCTTCGTCCGGAAGTGCCGGTAGACGCTGCCATGGCTGACGCCGAGCGCGCGTGCCACGTCGACCACGGTGGCCTTGGCCGGGCCGTGGCGGCGCAGCACCTCCTCGGTGGCTTCGAGGATGCGCTCGGCGGTCAGGATCTCGGTGGTCGGGGGCATGGCTAGACGGTACCTGGCACGGTGTTCATCGTTCGCCGCTCATCGCTCGCCGCTCATCGCTCGCCGCTCGCCGCTCATCGCTCGCTGTCGAGCATGGCCATCTGGTGCGTCGGGTAGCGCTCGCCGGCCGCCGCGTCCGCCGGTACGGCGTCCTCGATGGCGGCGAGGTCGGCGGCGTCCAGGGTCACGTCCAGGGCGCCCAGCGCCTCGCCGAGCCGCTCGCGGGTCCGCGCGCCGACCAGCGGCACGATGTCGTCGCCCCGGGAGGCCACCCAGGCGATGGCGATCTGCGCGACCGTGACGCCCTTCTGCTCGGCGATCTTGCGCAGGGACTCGACCAGGGCGAGGTTGTGCTGGAGGTTCTCGCCCTGGAAGCGGGGCGAGTGGGCGCGGAAGTCGTCGGCGGCCAGTGACCGCCCTGCCGTGAGGTGGCCGGAGATCAGCCCGCGGGAGAGCACTCCGTACGCGGTGACCGAGATGCCCAGCTCGCGTAGGACCGGAAGGATCTCCCGCTCGGGACCCCGGGAGATGAGCGCGTACTCGATCTGGAGGTCGGCGATCGGGGCGGTGGCGGCGGCCCGGCGGATGGTCTCGGGGCCGACCTCGCTCAGTCCGATGTGGCGGACGTACCCCTTTTCGACGAGTTCCGCGATCGCGCCGACGGTCTCCTCGATCGGCACCTGCGGGTCGAGCCGGGCCGGGCGGTAGATGTCGATGTGGTCGACGCCGAGGCGCTGGAGGGAGTACGCGGCCCAGGTCTTCACGGCGGCCGGGCGGGCGTCGTAGCCGTGCCACGCGCCGTCCGGGTCGCGCTGGGCGCCGAACTTCACACTCACCAGCGCGTTCTCGCGCAGGGCGGCGGGAGCGGTGCGCAGTGCCTCGCTGATCAGCAGTTCGTTGTGGCCCATGCCGTAGAAGTCGCCGGTGTCCAGCAGGGTGACACCGGCCTCCAGGGCGGCGTGGATGGTGGCGATCGACTCGGCGCGGTCCGCCTCGCCGTACATGCCGGACATGCCCATGCAGCCGAGGCCGAGGGCGGAGACCTGGGGGCCGGTGGTGCCGAGGGTTCGGGTTCGCATCGTCATGCCGTCCACCCTGCCATGACAGCTGACAGATTTCAATATCTGTCAGCTGTCATTCGTCATGCGTGTTCACCGTCAGTCGTGGCCAGCTTGGCTCCGAGCAGCACGAAGGACCCCGCGAAACTCCGCCGCAGCCAGGCCATCACCCGGGGCCGCGAGACCACATGACTGCGGACCGAGGCGGCGAGCACCCCGTACCCGGCGAAGACCACGAAGGTCGCCAGCATGAAGATCCCGCTCAGCGCCAGCATGCGCGGCACGGCATGCGGCTGGGCCGGGCTCACGAACTGGGGCAGGAACGCGAAGAAGAAGATCGTCAGCTTCGGGTTGAGGAGGTTGATCAGCACCCCTTTGACGATCACGCGGCCCGCGGACCGGGGCGCGCCGTCCTGGTCGACGTCGATCACCTCCTTGTCCCGCACGGTCGCCCAGGCCATGTACAGGAGGTAGGCGACCCCGGCGTACTTGACCGCGTGGAACGCCACGGCACTGGCGTTCAGCAGCGCGGCGAGCCCGGTGACCGTGGCCAGGACGTGCGGCACGATCCCGAGGGTGCAGGCGAACGCGGCGACGACACTCGCGCGCCGGCCGCGAGCGAGCCCGGCGGCGAGGGTGTAGACGACCCCGGTCCCGGGAGTGGCGACGACAACAAGGATGGTGAGGAGAAAGGCGAGGCTCATGGGCCCAGCCTGGACAGGGAACAGCCCCCGATACAGGGCCAGAGCGGGGCCTGTATCGGGGGCCAAAGAACAGCCGGGTGGACCTAGCAGCCGATCAGCCGGCTCGCCAGGTAGCCCTCGATCTGGTCGAGGGAGACGCGCTCCTGCTTCATGGAGTCCCGCTCGCGGACCGTCACCGCGTTGTCCTCGAGGGTGTCGAAGTCGACCGTCACGCAGTACGGCGTACCGATCTCGTCCTGGCGCCGGTAGCGGCGGCCGATCGCGCCGGCGTCGTCGAACTCGATGTTCCAGTTCTGCCGCAGCGTCTGGGCGAGGCCCTTGGCCTTCGGGGACAGCTCGGGGTTGCGGGACAGCGGGAGCACCGCGACCTTCACCGGGGCCAGGCGGTGGTCGAGGCGCAGCACCGTGCGCTTCTCCAGCTTGCCCTTGGCGTTGGGCGCCTCGTCCTCGACGTAGGCGTCGAGCAGGAACGCCAGCATCGCGCGGCCGACACCGGCAGCGGGCTCGATGACGTACGGCGTCCAGCGCTCGCCGGCCTCCTGGTCGTAGTAGAAGAGGTCCTGGCCGGAGGCCTTGGAGTGGGCGGTGAGGTCGTAGTCGGTGCGGTTGGCCACACCCTCCAGCTCACCCCACTCGTTGCCGCCGAACTGGAAGCGGTACTCGATGTCGGCGGTGCGCTTGGAGTAGTGGGAGAGCTTCTCCGCCGGGTGGTCGTACCAGCGCATGTTCTCCTCGCGGAGACCGAGGCCGGTGTACCAGTTCCAGCGCTGCTCCATCCAGTACTCCTGCCACTTCTCGTCCTCGCCCGGCTTGACGAAGAACTCCATCTCCATCTGCTCGAACTCGCGGGTGCGGAAGATGAAGTTGCCGGGCGTGATCTCGTTGCGGAAGGACTTGCCCATCTGCGCGATGCCGAACGGCGGCTTCTTGCGCGAAGCGACCTGCACCTGGGCGAAGTTGGTGAAGATTCCCTGCGCGGTCTCGGGACGCAGGTAGGCCACGGAGCCGGTGTCCTGGGTCGGGCCGAGGTGGGTGGAGAGCAGCCCCGAGAACTGCTTGGGCTCGGTGAACTGGCCCTTGTTGCCGCAGTTGGGGCAGTTCACGTCGGCGAGGCCGTTCTCCGGGGCGTGCCCCTTCTTGGCCTCGTAGGCCTCCTCCAGGTGGTCCGCGCGGAACCGCTTGTGGCAGGAGGTGCACTCGGTCAACGGGTCCGAGAAAGTGGCCACGTGACCGGACGCGACCCAGACCTCGGGGGCCAGGATCACGGACGAGTCGAGACCGACCACGTCCTCGCGCGACGTCACCATGTAGCGCCACCACTGACGCTTCAGGTTCTCCTTGAGCTCGACACCCAGCGGTCCGTAGTCCCAGGCGGCCTTCTGACCGCCGTAGATCTCACTGCAGGGGAATACGAAGCCACGGCGCTTGCTCAGGCTGACGATGGTGTCGATCTTGTCGGCGGCCACGGTGCTCTCTTCATTACGGGACGGCAGCGAATGCCTCAGGTTACCGGCGCGGCCACCCCTCGTATCAAATCGGTTCGCGGCCCGGACTTTGTTGACAACGGTTTCCATATTTGATGAAAATGACTGTCATGAACGTACGACGTCGCCTCATACCCGTGGTCGCTGCCGCCGGTGCCCTCGCCGCCCTCTCCGCGTGCTCCACCGACAGCGCCGCCGTCGGCGACACCGGCAGGTTCGACGTCGTCGCGTCCTTCTATCCGATGGCCTTCCTCGCCGAGCAGATCGGCGGGGACCATGTGAGCGTCACCAGTCTGACCGAGCCCGGCCAGGAGCCGCACGACCTGGAGATCAGCGCCCAGCAGACCGCGCGGCTCCAGGAGTCCGACGCGGTGCTCTACCTCAAGAACCTCCAGCCCTCCGTCGACGACGCGGTCGCCCAGTCCGAGGTCAGGACCAAGATCGACGCCTCCTCCCTCACCTCGCTGGAGAAGCACGGCAACGAGGTCGGCGGCCACGCGGCCGAGCACGACGACCACGCCGACGACGAACTGAACGGCCTCGACCCCCACATCTGGCTCGACCCGGTGCGCTACGCCCAGGTCGCCGAGGGCGTCGGCAAGGCCTTCGAGAAGGCCGACCCGGACCACGCGGCCGACTACAAGGCCAACACCGCGGCGCTCGTGAAGAAGCTCGGCGCCCTGAACACGCAGTTCGAGACCGGGCTCGAGAACACCGGCACCAAGGTCTTCATCACCACCCACGCCGCCTTCGGCTACCTCGCCGAGCGCTACGGCCTCACCGAGGAGGCCATCAACGGCCTCGACCCGGAGTCGGAGCCCAGCGCCGACCGCGTCAAGGACCTTGAGAAGATGGCGAAGGCCGACGGCGTCACGACCGTGTTCTACGAGACGCTCGTCAGCGACAAGACCGCGAAGACCATCGCCTCCGACGCCGGGCTGAAGACGGACGTCCTCGACCCGATCGAGGGCATCACCAAGAAGTCCCGCGGCAAGGACTACTTCGCGGTACAGGAAGCCAACCTCAAGGCGCTGCAGAGCGCCCTGGGAGCGAAATGACACCGGAGGACGGCATGAGCGAGCCCGTCATCGCGCTGCGCGGAGTCCGCGCCGACCTGGGCTCGCGGCCCGTCCTGCGCGGCATCGACCTCACCGTGCACCGCGGTGAGGTCGTCGCGCTGCTCGGCGCCAACGGCTCGGGCAAGTCCACCGCGATCCGCACCATCATCGGCCAAGTGCCTTCGTCCGCAGGGGAGATCGAGCTCTTCGGCACCCCGCGCGGGCGCTTCAGGGACTGGGCGCGCATCGGGTACGTCCCGCAGCGCACCACCGCCGCGGGCGGCGTCCCCGCGACCGTCACCGAGATCGTCTCCTCCGGGCGCCTGTCCCGCGCCCGCTTCGGCGTGCTCCGCAAGGCCGACAAGGAGGCCGTACGCCGGGCGCTGGAGCTGGTCGGCATGGCGGACCGGGCGAAGGACTCCGTGAACGCCCTCTCCGGCGGCCAGCACCAGCGCGTCCTGATCGCCCGCGCGCTCGCCGCCGAACCCGAACTGCTGATCATGGACGAGCCGATGGCGGGCGTGGACCTGGCCAGCCAGGAGGTGCTGGCGCACACGCTCGGGGAGCAGGTCGCCCAGGGCACCACGGTCCTGCTCGTGCTGCACGAACTGGGCCCGCTGGAGCCCCTGATCGACCGGGCGGTCGTCCTGCGCGACGGCTGTGTCCAGCACGACGGCCCGCCTCCGCGCGCGGTCGGCCAGCACGCCCTGCCCGGCCACGACCACGTCCACCCCCACGACCACGAGCCGATCCGTACGGGACTGCTGAGCTGATGGACTTCCTCGACTACGCCTTCATGCAGCGGGCCCTGCTCGCCGCCGTCCTGGTCGGCATCACCGCCCCCGCCGTCGGCATCTACCTCGTCCAGCGCCGCCAGGCCCTCATGGGCGACGGCATCGGCCATGTCGCGATGACCGGCGTCGGTCTCGGCTTCCTGCTCTCCTGGTCGCCGGTGTGGATGGCGACCCTGGTCTCGGTCCTCGGCGCGATCCTCATGGAGCTGATCCGCTGGTACGGCAGGACCCGGGGCGACATCGCCCTCGCGATGCTCTTCTACGGCGGTATGGCCGGCGGCGTGATGTTCATCAACCTCGCGCCCGGCGGCTCCAACGCCAACCTCACGTCGTACCTGTTCGGTTCGCTGTCCACGGTCTCCGAGTCGGACGTGACGGCGATCTGTGTGCTGGCCGCGTTCGTGGTGCTCGTCACCCTGGGACTGCGCCGGCAGCTCTTCGCGGTCAGCCAGGACGAGGAGTTCGCGCGGGTCACCGGTCTGCCCGTGCGGGCCCTCAACCTGCTGACGGCGGTCACGGCCGCGGTGACGGTGACCGTCGCGATGCGGGTCGTCGGACTGCTGCTGGTCAGCGCGCTGATGGTGGTGCCGGTGGCGGCGGCGCAGCAGCTCACCCGCAGCTTCGCGGCCACCTTCGCGATCGCGGTGGCGATCGGCGTGACGGTGACGATCGGCGGCACCGTGACCTCGTACTACCAGGACGTGCCGCCGGGTGCGACGATCGTGCTGCTGACCATCGGGGCCTTCATCGTGCTGACGGCCCTCGCGACCCCGCTGGCCAGGCGACGGGCCCGGGCGGCCGCCGCCGCGCAGCCCGCCCCGGACCCCGCCGAGTGCGCGATTCCGGCCAGTCGCCAGGCGGACGGCACGGTCGGCGTCTGACCGGGCACAGGCCGGACTGGCACAATGGCCCGGCAGGTGCCGAACGAAGGAGGAACCCGTGACGACCGCAGGACCGCCCGTGAAGGGCCGCGCCACCCGGCAGCGGGCCGCCGTGGCGGCGGCCCTCGACGAGGTCGACGAGTTCCGCAGCGCGCAGGAACTGCACGACATGCTCAAGCACAAGGGTGACGCCGTCGGTCTGACCACGGTCTACCGCACCCTCCAGAACCTCGCCGACGCGGGCGAGGTCGACGTCCTGCGCACCTCCGACGGCGAGTCCGTCTACCGCCGCTGCTCCAGCGGCGACCACCATCACCACCTGGTCTGCCGGCTCTGCGGCAAGGCCGTGGAGGTCGAGGGCCCGGCCGTCGAGAAGTGGGCCGACGCCATCGCCGCCGAGCACGGATACGTCAATGTGGCGCACACCGTGGAGATCTTCGGCACCTGCGCGGACTGCGCGGCCGCCCAGGCCTGACCCCACAGGGTTCTCACAGCCGAGTCGAGGGTTAACCCTTGACTCGGCCTTCTTTGCATGACATGGACGGGTCAACAGTGCCACGCTCCCCCCAGCTCTCACGCAGTTCCCGCACGGCACCTCCACCCCGTCGTAGCAGTAGGAGTACGAGTGAGACCCTCCCCACGAAGATCAGCCGTCGCCGCGTCCCTGGTGGCCGCCGCGTCCCTCCTCGCCGTAGGCGTCCAGACGGTCCCGGCCGCCGCCGGGCCCGCCTCCCCCCACCCCGGCTCCCTGCGCACCGGAGGCCAGGAAGCCAAACTCTCCCCGGCCCAGCGCACCGCGCTGATCAAGAGCGCGTCCGGCAGGGCCGCGGCGACCGCCGACTCCCTCGGCCTCGGCGCCAAGGAGAAACTGGTCGTCAAGGACGTCGTCAAGGACAACGACGGCACCCTGCACACCCGCTACGAGCGCACCTACGACGGTCTGCCCGTCCTCGGCGGCGACCTGGTCGTGCACACGCCCCCGGCCGCACAGGCGACGGGCACGCTCAGCACGACCTTCAACAACAACCGCCGTACCGTCTCGGTCAGGTCCACGACCGCCACCTTCGGCAAGGCGGCCGCCGAGACCAAGGCCCTCAGGACGGCCAAGGCGCTCGACGCCGACAAGCCCGCCGCGCAGGGCGCCCGCAAGGTGATCTGGGCGGGCTCGGGCACCCCGAAGCTCGCCTGGGAGACGGTGGTCTCCGGCTTCCAGGACGACGGCACGCCCAGCAAGCTGCACGTCATCACCGACGCCACCACCGGCGCCGAACTCACCCGCTTCGAGGGCATCGAGACCGGCACCGGCAACAGCCAGTACAGCGGCACGGTCACCCTGGGCACCACGCTCTCCGGTTCGACGTACCAGCTGTACGACACCGCGCGCGGCGGCCACAAGACGTACAGCCTCAACAACGGCACGTCGGGCACCGGCACCCTGATGACCGACACGGACGACGTCTGGGGCACCGGCTCCGGCTCCAACACCCAGACCGCCGGGGTCGACGCCCACTACGGGGCCCAGACCACCTGGGACTTCTACAAGAACACCTTCGGCCGCAGCGGCATCAAGAACGACGGGGTCGCCGCCTACAGCCGCGTCCACTACAGCTCGGCGTACGTCAACGCCTTCTGGGACGACTCCTGCTTCTGCATGACGTACGGCGACGGCACCAGCAACACCCACGCGCTGACCTCGCTGGACGTGGCCGGTCACGAGATGAGCCACGGGGTCACCTCCAACACGGCGGGGCTCAACTACACCGGTGAGTCGGGGGGCCTCAACGAAGCCACCTCCGACATCTTCGGCACCGGCGTGGAGTTCTACGCCAACAACTCCACCGACGTCGGCGACTACCTCATCGGCGAGAAGATCGACATCAACGGCGACGGCACGCCGCTGCGGTACATGGACAAGCCGAGCAAGGACGGCGGCTCGGCGGACAGCTGGTACTCGGGGGTCGGCAACCTCGACGTGCACTACTCGTCCGGACCCGCGAACCACATGTTCTACCTGCTCTCCGAGGGCAGCGGCACCAAGACCATCAACGGCGTGACCTACAACAGCCCCACCTCGGACGGTGTCGCCGTCGCCGGGATCGGCCGGGCCGCCGCCCTGCAGATCTGGTACAAGGCGCTGACGACGTACATGACGTCCAGCACCAACTACGCCGGAGCCCGCACCGCCGCCCTGAACGCGGCCGCCGCCCTCTACGGCACCAGCTCCGCGCAGTACGCCGGGGTCGGCAACGCCTTCGCGGGCATCAACGTCGGCAGCCACATCACCGTGCCGTCGACCGGCGTGACGGTGACCAACCCGGGCAGCCAGTCCACCACGGTCGGGACGGCCGTAAGCCTTCAGATCTCGGCCAGTTCCACCAACAGCGGCTCACTGACCTACGCCGCGACCGGACTGCCGACCGGTCTGTCGATCAGCTCCACGGGGCTGATCTCCGGGACCCCGACCACGGCCGGGAGCTACAGCACCACGGTCACGGTGACCGACAGCACCGGAGCCACCGGTACCGCGGCCTTCACCTGGACCGTGAGCGCGTCGGGCGGCGGCAGCTGCACCTCCGCCCAGCTGCTCGGCAACCAGGGCTTCGAGTCGGGCAGCACGACCTGGACCACGAGCAGCGGAGTGATCACCAACTCCAGCAGCCAGGCCGCCCGCACCGGCTCGTACAAGGCGTGGCTGGACGGCTACGGCTCCACCCACACCGACACGCTCTCCCAGTCGGTGACGATCCCGAGCGGCTGCACGGGGACGACGTTCACCTTCTACCTGCACGTCGACACCGCGGAAACCAGCACCAGCACGCAGTACGACAAGCTGACGGTGACCGCCGGGTCGACGACCCTGGCCACGTACTCCAACCTGAACGCGGCTACCGGGTACGTCCAGAAGTCCTTCAGCCTGTCGGCCTTCGGGGGGCAGACGGTCACCCTGAAGTTCACGGGCGTCGAGGACACCTCGCTCCAGACCAGCTTCGTGATCGACGACACGGCGGTGACGACGAGCTGATGCCGTGAGCGACGAGGGGCGGTTCGCAGGCTCAGGCCTCCGGGTCGCCCTTCATCGCTTCCTCCATCTTGAGGAGCTCCTCGTTCGGGACGGCTCCGCCGAAGCGGCGGTCCCGGGAGGCGAACTCGACGCACGCCCGCCACAGGTCGCGGCGGTCGAAGTCGGGCCACAGGACGTCCTGGAAGACCATCTCGGCGTACGCGCTCTGCCAGAGCAGGTAGTTGGAGGTGCGCTGTTCGCCGCTGGGGCGCAGGAACAGGTCCACGTCGGGCATGTCCGGGTAGTACAGGTACTTCGCGAGGGTCTTCTCATTGACCTTGGAGGGGTCGAGGCGGCCCGCCTTCACGTCCTCGGCGAGGGCCTGCGCGGCGTCAGCGATCTCGGCCCGGCCGCCGTAGTTCATGCAGAAGTACAGGGTGAGCTTGTCGTTCCCCTTGGTCTGCTCCTGGGCGACCTGGAGCTCCTTGGCGACGGACTTCCACAGCTTGGGCATCCGGCCCACCCAGCGGACGCGAATGCCCAGCTCGTCGAGCTGGTCACGGGTCTTGCGGATGAAGTCGCGGTTGAAGTTCATGAGGAAGCGGACCTCGTCGGGCGAGCGCTTCCAGTTCTCGGTGGAGAAGGCGTACAGCGAGATGTTCTTCACGCCGGCCTCGATCGCGCCCTGGAGGACGTCGAGGACCCGCTCGGCGCCGACCTTGTGCCCTTCCGTCCTGGGCAGCCCGCGCTCCTTGGCCCACCGCCCGTTCCCGTCCATGACGATCGCCACATGCTCGGGGATCAGCTCACCGGGAAGCTTCGGCGCGCGGGCACCGGAGGGGTGCGGCTCCGGCGCCCGGTACTCGCGCCGTCGGCGCCCCAGGATCCCGTTTACGGCCATGGTGCTTCTCGTCTCCTCAGTGGTGCTCTACGACTGTGGGGTGCTACGTCTTTTCCACGTACCGAAGGGAGCGCAGCCCGCGCTCCATGTGCCAGTGCAGGTAGGCCGACACCAGCCCGCTGCCCTCCCGGACGTGCCGCGGCTCACTCGCGTCCGCGGTCTCCCAGTCTCCCGTAAGCAGCGCGGCGAGCAGTTCCAGGGTCTGCGGCGACGGTACGACGCTGCCGGGCACCCGGCAGTCCACGCAGACCGAGCCGCCGGCGGCCACGGAGAAGAAGCGGTTCGGACCGGCCATCCCGCATCGCGCGCAGTCGCTGAAGCTTGGGGCGTAGCCGTTGACGGCGAGGGAGCGCAGCAGGAAGGCGTCGAGGACGAGGTGGGGCGCGTGCTCGCCCCGGGCGAGGGTGCGCAGGGCGCCGACGAGCAGCAGGTACTGCTGTACGGCCGGCTCGCCCTCGTGGTCGGTGAACCGCTCGGCGGTCTCCAGCATGGCCGTCCCGGCGGTGTACCGGGGGTAGTCGGAGACGATCCCGCCACCGTACGGCGCGATGGTCTCGCTCTGTGTGCACAGCGGCAGGCCGCGCCCGATCAGCTCGCTGCCCCGCGCGAAGAACTGCACGTCCACGTGGGAGAAGGGCTCGAGGCGCGCCCCGAACTTCGACTTGGTCCGCCGCACCCCCCTGGCCACGGCCCGCACCCGCCCGTGCCCGCGCGTGAGCAGCGTGATGATCCGGTCCGCCTCCCCGAGCTTCTGCGTCCGCAGCACGACCCCGTCGTCCCGGAAGAGACTCATCGCACGCCTCCGCACCGGGTGTGCGGCGCGATGCCGTCGTAGCGGAACAGACTCATGAGCCCATTCTCGCCTACGCGGGAACCGTGGTCGTCGGTGTCCGCGAGGACGGTCGGCATCCGGGGGGCCGAGCCGGCGCCGCCGAGCGGCCGCCCTGGGGTAAACCCCCCTGGGAATGCGGCAGTTGGCCGGATGGGATGGCGGCCGATGATCCGCGAGGCTCCTGGCATGAAGCAGATGACGAAGAGCCTCGCCCTGATCGCCGCCGCCTCCGGTGTCGTCCTCGGCACCCTGACACCGCTCAGCGCGTCCGCCGCCGTCGGCGGTCCCCAGTGGACCGGGTGCGAGGGTGGCGGCCTCGATCCGCGCCAGCGGTGCGCGACCGTTTCCGTGCCCATGGACTACGCCGACCCGGACGGCCCGAAGATCGAGATCGCCGTCTCCCGTATCCCCGCCGAGAACCCGGACGCCCGGCGCGGGGCCCTGCTGCTCGTCCCCGGCGGGCCCGGCGGCGACAGCATGAACGACCCCTCGGGCAAGGGGCAGAAGCTGCCGAAGAAGGTGCGCGAGGCCTACGACCTGATCGGGTTCGCGCCGCGCGGGATGGCGCCCTCGACGACCGTCGACTGCGGTCTCGAACACCGGGACCTGGCCCGCACGACCCTGCTGCCCTGGCCCGCCCCGGACGGCTCGGTCGACGCGAACATGGCCGCGGGCAAGCGCGTCGCCGAGGCCTGCGCCCGCAACGGCGGCGAGCTCGTCAAGCACATCAGCACCCTCAACGAGGCCCGCGACCTGGACCGCGTCCGCGCCGCGCTCGGCGAGCGCAAGGTGTCCGTGTGGGGCGTGTCGTAGGGCACCTATGTCACCGACGCCTATCTCCAGCTGTTCCCGCGGCGCACCGACCGGGTCGTCCTGGACAGCAACGACAACCCGGACCCGGTGCTGGGGGAGCGCGCCTGGCTCGCCGCGTTCGAGCGGGGCGCCGAGGACAACTTCCCCAAGTTCGCCGAATGGGCCTCCGCGCCCGGCAACCCGGACCGCCTCGCCGACACGGCCGCCGAGGTCCGCCCCCTGTTCCTGAATCTCGCCGCCCGCCTGGACCGCGAGCCGATCCCCTGGCCGGGCGCCAACCCCGAGGAGCTGAACGGCAACGTCCTGCGCCAGTCGATGCTCGACTCCTTCTACGACCCCGACGACTACCCGGCGCTGGCCCGGCTGATCCTGGCCGCCCGCAAGGGCGCGGTGCCGCCCGCGCCGGCGGGTCCGCCCGAGGCCGTCCTCCAGAACGTCGCCGCGGTCGGCGCCGCCACCATCTGCAACGACGTCGACTGGCCGAGCGACCCGGCGCTCTACCGCGAGGGCGTGGCCAGGAGCCGCGCCGAGTTCCCGCTGACCGGGGGCATGCCGAGGAACGCCATGTCGTGCACCGCCTGGCCGTGGGAGCCGAGGGAGGCGCCGGTGCACGTCGGCGACCGCGGCCCGTCCAACATCCTGATGGTGCAGAACGAACGGGACCTGGCGACCCCGCTCAGCGGTGCTCTCAAGCTCCGCGAGGCGCTCGGCCGGCGTGCCGTCATGGTCACCAACGACTCCACCGGCCATGACGCCTACCTGGACAACGGCACGGCGTGCGGCGACGCCACGGTCTCCCGCTTCCTGGCCACCGGCAAGCGGCCCGCGAAGGACCTCTACTGCCGCTGACCGCACCGTCCGTACCGGCGGGCCAGCGCGTGGAACGCCTCCTTCGGTTCCCAGTGCCAGTCCGAACGCGGGTCGTCGGGGCGGTCCTTGATCGCCTTGGCGATGCCGTAGCTCGCCATGTCGAGGTCGTGGAGCGGGTCGTCGGGGCGGTGGGGGGCGTCGGCCGTGAGGAACTCGAAGGCCATCGCGGCGTAGAGGCCCATCGACTCGAAGACATCGAGGAGTCGGGTGAGGTAGACGGCCTGGGTGTGCTCGCTGCGGACGACGTTCCCCTTGATCTCCGGCGGGTCCTTGTCGTAGTCGACGATGTCCCAGCCCATGCCGCCGGCCTCGGGAGCGCCGACGAAGGTGCAGGTGCCGAACTCGGTGATGGCGACGGGCTTGCCCCAGCGCAGGTACTGCCTCAACTCTCGTACGTATTCCCGTGGTTGACCGAAGTAGGAGTAGTAGTCGATGCCGACCACGTCGAACAGGTTCCAGTCGACCTCGTCGTCCTGAGCGGCGGCGTAGCTCAGGCGGCCGTGGAAGACCGAGCGGCCCACCTTGGCCGCCCTCGCGGTGAAGCGGGCCAGTTCGCGCCGCATCCTCACCGGGTCGTAGGTGCCGTTCCTCAGGTTCTCGATCCGCTCCAGGGCCGTGTCGCCCGGCAGGATCCCCGGCACGAACAGCCAGAACTCGCAGCCCACGCTGAGCTCGACGCTCGCGCCGTGCCGGCGCAACCGCTCCGCGAACCGGCCGCACTCCGCCAGGTGGTCGAGGATGTCCCGCTGCGGGAGGTCCCCGAGGGTCGGCTGGAGCCAGACGTGCAGCCCGCGTTCGGCCGCCTCGGCGGCGGTGGAGGTGAGGCGTTCGACGCCGTCGCCGGTGACGTCGACGGTGTCGGCGTGCAGGTCGTCGCGGATGGCCCGGATGTCCCCGCGCATCCGGGCGGCGCTCCAGGCGGTGCCGGGCGTCTCGCCCGCGCCGACCGTGTAGACGACGCCGTGGCGTTCCAGTCCGCGCCCGGTCGCCTCCGCGCGGCCGGCCGGCAGCACCGCCGCCGCCCCCAGCGCCGCCGCTCCCGTCAGGAACTGTGCCCGGTTGATCCCCGTTGTCTTCTCCATGCCGCCACTGTGTCGGCCGCGGACGGACCTGTCCGTCGGCCGATGGTCTACGGCGGTGCAACCAAGGGATGACCGAGGGCGTCGATCATCGAAGAGATCGGCTTCTGTCCCCGAGCGAAGGAGAGAAAGATCTTAGGCTCCGGAAAGCTGTCCCGACGCGCCCTTCTGGCCGGTACGGCCGGTGCGGCCACGCTCCTGACCGGCACGAGCGCGTACGCCGCCGGGGACGACGTCGCCACCCGGCTGCGCGCCCTGGAGGAGCGCTACGACGCCCGGATCGGCGTCTTCGCGCACCGCCTCACGACCAGGCGGTCCGTCCGGTACCGCGCCGACGAGCGCTTCCCGATGTGCTCCGTGTTCAAGGCCCTCGCGGCCGCCGCCGTCCTGCGCGACCTGGACCGCGACGGCGAGGTGCTCGCCCGTCGCGTCCACTACACCGCGGACGACCTGGTGATCCCGGGCTCGGACCAGACCCGGGAACACCTCGCCGAGGGCATGACGATCGCCGAGCTCGCCGAGGCGGCCATCACCTACAGCGACAACACCGCCGGCAACCTCCTCCTGCGCGAACTCGGCGGCCCCACCGCGATCACCCGGTTCGCCCGCTCCCTCGGCGACCGGATCACCCGCCTCGACCGCTGGGAGCCCGAGCTCAACACCGCCGAGCCGTGGCGGCGCACGGACACGACGAGCCCGTACGCCATCGGCCGCACCTACGGCAGGCTGCTCCTCGGCGACGCGCTGAACCGGCGGGACCGGGAGCTGCTCACACACTGGCTGCTCAACAACACGACCAGCGTCGACCGCTTCCACGCCGGTCTGCCGAAGACGTGGACCATCGCCGACAAGACGGGCGGCGGCTCCTACGGCACCAACAACGACGTCGGGGTCGTCTGGACCGGGGCCGGTGACCCGATCGTCCTGTCCGTGCTGTCGACGATGCCCGCGCAGGACGCCGTACGGGTC
>NZ_JBHVYZ010000091.1:10854-26836 GCF_042880295.1 Streptomyces sp. NPDC058307 | reverse complement strand
CGCCCCACGTGGCCGTCGGTCTCGCCGCTGGCGCGGGCCAGCAGTTCGGCGCTCTCCTGCTCGGTCAGCACGTCCAGCGACACGGGCGGGACCTCGTCCAGGCCGAGCAGCCGGTTGCGGCTCGTGATGAGCGCGACGGAGGGGCCGGCACCGGGCAGCAGTGGGCGGACCTGGTCGGCGTCGGCGGCGTTGTCGAGGACCACGACGGCCCGCCGGTGGGCCAGTTCGGACCGCCAGCAGGCGGCCAGCTCCTCGACACCGCCGTCCTGCGGGACCTTCTCGGAGGGCACGTCGAGGGCGGCGAGCAGGGTCCGCAGGGCCCGGTCGGGGTCGAGCGGTCTGCGGCCCTCGGTGAAGCCGTGCAGGTCCAGGTAGAGCTGGGCGTCCGGGTAGTCGGCGGCGAGCCGGTGCGCCGCGTGCACGGCCAGGCAGGTCTTGCCCACGCCCGCCATGCCGTCGACGGCGATCACCCCGCTGCCGGACACCCCGTCGAGCACGGCTGCGAGCTCGGCCTCGCGGCCGGTGAAGTCGGGCACGTCGCGCGGGAGGTCGTTGCGGGGCGGGCGCGGGACACCGGCGGGCGGTGCGGGCGGGGGAACCTGGCGGCTGGTCTTCGGTGGTGCCGGCAGGGGATTGGAAGCCCGCTCCCACAGGGGACGCAACGGGCGGGGATCGCGCTGCACGAGCCGGCACAGGGCGATCACCGCGGGCCACGGCGGGACCGTCTGGCCGCCGAGGTAGCGGGACAGGGACGAGGAGCTCAGACCCGCGTCCCGCGCGAGGGCCCGCACGCCCCGCCGGGACAGCTCCTGGAGCAGCCGTAGCCGGGCGGCGAGCTCCTCGCGCGGATCTACGGCCCCTGTCCTGTCGTGCTCAACCACTGTCCCCCGCCCCCTGTCCCGCCCCGGCAGAACGTGTCCGGGCAGGATCCTGCCTGCTCAAGGCTGCTTCGGCCGTCCCACGGTGTCCCACGGCCGTCGTCCTGACAAGCCCTCTCGGCTGAGATGGAATCACACCCCGCCGCAGCGGAGCCCCGTACGACAGAGGAGCGAATCCCGATGCAGTCCCGTATGCAGAACCCCGCCGTCGTACTGTCCGACGCGATGCAGCCCATCCAGCAGCTCCTCAAGGCCGTGCACTCCGGTGGAGTCGACGGGCAGACGCTGGAGCTGGTGCACCTGCGGGTCAGTCAGATCAACGGATGCAGCGCGTGTGTGGACGGCGGCGCCAAGACGGCCAGCAAGGCGGGAGTGAGCGACGAGCGGCTGGCCACGGTCGCCGCGTGGCGGGAGGCCGCCTACTTCACGGAGGAGGAGCGGGCGGCGCTCGCGCTGGCCGAGGCGGCGACGCGCCTCGCCGACCGTCCCGACGCGGTGAGCGACGAGGTCTGGGACACGGCCGCCACCTACTTCGACGAGAAGCAGCTCGCCGCGATCGTCCTCATGATCGGCGTCACCAACCTCTTCAACCGGCTCAACGCCACGACCCGGCAGATCGCCGGCGCGTGGGGATGAGCGCCACGGCAGTTCTCGCGTGAAGATATGCCCGACCACCCGTAGAGCAGGAGGAACCGCTATGGCCGGTACGCGCAAGACGACCAGCAGGACCGAGACGTTCACCGCCGAGGAGCGCGCCGCGATGAAGGAGCGCGCCCAGGAGGTCAAGGCGTCGGCGCGCCGCAGCTCGCGTGCCGACAAGGCGGCGGAGGACGAGGCCGCGGTGGTCGCGAAGATCGCCGAGATGCAGGACACGGACCGGGTCATGGCAGAACGGATCCACGCCGTCGTCAAGGAGAACGCGCCCGGTCTGGCGCCGAAGCTCTGGTACGGGATGCCCGCCTACGCCAAGGACGGCAAGGTGGTCTGTTTCTTCCAGAGCGCGGAGAAGTTCAACGCGCGGTACGCGACTTTTGGCTTCAACGACAAGGCGAACCTCGACGAGGGCACGATGTGGCCGACCGCCTTCGCGCTCACGAAGCTGACCGCGGCGGACGAGGAGCGGATCGGTGAGCTGGTGAAGAGGGCGGCGGGCTGAGGGCCGCGAGCGGGAAGAGGTGGCCGCACGATGCACAGGCCGACGAGCAGCCGACGTCCCGAGGGGCTGTTCGTCGGCCTGTGCACGTTGGACGTCGTTCAGCTGGTGCACCATGTGCCGGGCCCTGACGAGAAACTGACGAGTCATCAGCAGGTCGTGGCCGCGGGCGGTCCGGCGGCGAACGCGGCCGTGACCTTCAGCCATCTGGGCGGTGCGGCCGGGCTCCTGACCGGCATCGGCTCGCATCCGTTGGGAGTCGCGGTCGCGGCGGAGCTGCGGGACCTGGGCGTGCGCGTGCGGGACCTGGCGACGGATTCGGCCGAGCCGCCCGCCGTGTCGTCCATTCTGGTCACCGAGTCGACGGGAGACCGTGCCGTCGCCTCGACCAACGCGACAGGGTTCCGGCTCACGCCCCCCGACGACCTGGACGCGCTGGTGGCCGCCTGCGACATCGTCGAGTTCGACGGCCATCACATGGAGTTGGCTACCGCGACCGCTCGCGTCGCGCGGACCGTCGGCCGGCGAACCGTTCTGGACGGGGGCAGTTGGAAGGCCGGTACGGAGAAGCTGCTGCCGTGGATCGACGTGGCCGTCTGCTCGGCCGACTTCCGGCCGCCCGGCACGACCACCCCGGCGGACGTCCTGCGGTTCCTCACCGAGCACGGGGTCGTGTGGTCGGCGGTGAGCCGCGGAGGGCGGCCCATCGAATGGGCGGGCCCCGAAGGCGCCGGCACGGTGGAGGTGCCCGTTGTCCGGGTCGCGGACACACTGGGCGCGGGTGACGTCCTGCATGGGGCGCTCACCCACCACCTCGCCGGTCAGGGGCACTTGACCCCGTACGCCTTCGTCGAGGCCCTGCGCGCCGCGGCGGGGGTGGCCTCACGGGCGTGTGCCTCGTTCGGCACCCGGGCCTGGTTGCGGGGATCGTGACGCCCCCCCGCTCGGAAGGTGAGGCGTCCCACCTGACCGTGGCCCCGGACGCCCGAACGGGGCAGCCCCCGCTGGAGGCTGCCCCGTCCGTTACAGGACTCAGGACCTGCGGCCCCGTGCGCTCCACCCGCTGCCGATGCCCGCCAGGTGAAGCGCGAGCACCATGAGGCCGAGCAGCATGATGTTCGTCGAACTGAAGGTGTCATTGGTCGAGATGTCCGCAGCGTTGATCAGAAAGGAGATGAAGAACAGGACCGCGGAGATGATGGCGAGCATGGTGCCCGTCCCTTCGATTGTCTGAGGTAGTCACGCTGGGTACAACCCGCATGCCCCCAACTCCCCCATACATGTGGGGAGAACGTGTCGTTCGACTGGTCGGACATCGTTCGAAACCTATTGACGTCGCCGTACGGCCCGATTGACACTCTCGCAACACGACGTCACACAGCCGAAACGGCAGGGTGCCCACCGCCGAGGCCCCGCCATGCCACCCCACGCCTCAGCAGGGAACCCCACATGACGTATCCAGCACGTCCGCGCACCCGCGCGAGACGCCGGGCGGGCCGCCTCGCCGCCCTGACCGCCGCGTCGCTGTTCCTGGGCCTCGCCGCGCCCATGGTCCCCGCCCAGGCGGCGGACACCGCGGACGTCACCGAGGGACTGGCCCTCTGGTACAAGCTGGACGGCGCCTCGGGCACTACCGTCACCGACGCCTCCGGCCACGGCCGCGACGGCATGGTGAACGGCACCGCCGACTGGTCGGACCCGGCGCACGGCCTCGCCTTCAACGGCTCCGACACCTACATCAAGGTGCCGGACGACGTCATGAAGGGCATGGACTCCATCACCGTCTCCACGGACGTGCTGATCGACTCCGCCCAGAGCACGCCGTACTTCCTCTACGGCTTCGGCAACTCCAGCGGCGGCACCGGCAACGGGTACCTGTTCGCCACCGGCAACTCCCTGCGCACCTCGATCGCGAGCGGCAACTGGTCGACCGAGCAGACCACGAAGCCCTCCGACGCGCACAACCTCACCCGCGCGGTGTGGAAGCAGCTGACCTACACCCAGACCGGCTCCACCGGTGTCCTGTACGAGGACGGTGTCGAGGTGGGCCGCAACACGGCGGTCACCATCACGCCCGGCGCCATCGGCTCCGGCACCACCACCGCCAACTACATCGGCAAGTCGGTCTACTCCGGTGACAAGCTGTTCAAGGGCCGGATCCGCGACTTCCGCGTCTACGACCGAGCCCTCGCCGCCTCCGAGGTCGAGCAGCTCACCTTGCCGCTCGCCACCGAGGGCATCGCTGCCGACAAGGCCGCGCTCAGCCTGGGCGACACCAGCGCGGTCACGGCCGACCTGGACCTGCCGAAGACCGGCACGGCCGGCGGGTCCTCCATCACCTGGGCCAGCGACAACCCGGACGTGGTGAGCGGTTCCGGCAAGGTGACCCGCCCCGCCGCCGGTGCGCCGGACGGCCACGCCACGCTCACGGCGACCCTCAAGAAGGGTTCCGTGACCGACACCAAGAGCTTCGACGTCACGGTCCTGCCGGACTTCGACGACACCACGGCCGCCGAGCGGGCCGCCCAGTCGCTCGCCGTCCACAACATCGACGACGTACGCGGCAACCTCACCCTCCCGGCAACCGGTGACTACGGCACCGCCGTCTCCTGGTCCTCCGCCGACGAGGACGTCGTCGCGGACGACGGCGTGGTCCACCGCCCCGCACACGGCGACGGCGACGCCACCGTGAAGCTGACCGCCACCGTCACCAGGGGCGACGCGAAGGCCACCCGCGCCTTCGCCGCCAAGGTTCCCGAACTCCCCGCGAAACAGGCCCTCAAGGGCTACATGTTCAGCTACTTCACCGGCGAGGGCACCTCGGACGGCGAGCAGCTCTACGCCGCGCTCAGCAAGGGCGACGACCCCATGAAGTGGCGGGAGTTGAACGACGGCAAGCCGGTCCTGACCTCCACGCTCGGCGAGAAGGGCCTGCGCGACCCGTTCATCATCCGCTCCCCCGAGGGCGACAAGTTCTACCAGATCGCCACCGACCTGAGGATCTACGGCAACGGCGACTGGGACGCCTCGCAGCGCACCGGCAGCAAGTCCGTCATGGTCTGGGAGTCCACCGACCTCGTCCACTGGACGAACCAGCGGCTGGTCAAGGTCTCGCCCGACAGCGCGGGCAACACCTGGGCGCCCGAGGCGTACTACGACAGCAAGCTCGGCGAGTACGTCGTCTTCTGGGCGTCGAAGCTGTACGACAACGCGGCGCACTCCGGCGACACGTACAACCGCATGATGTACGCGACCACCCGCGACTTCTACACCTTCAGCGAGCCCAAGGTCTGGATCGACCGCGGTTACTCGGTCATCGACTCCACGATGATCCAGAACAACGGCACCTACTACCGCCTGTCGAAGGACGAGCGGAACAACAGCTCCTCGACGCCCAACAGCAAGTTCATCTTCGAGGAGAAGAGCGACTCGATCCTGAACCCGGACTGGACCGCCGTCGCGGAGGGCATCGGCAAGGGCGCGATGAGCGCCGCCGAGGGGCCGCTGGTGTTCAAGTCGAACACCGAGGAGAAGTGGTACGCGTTCCTCGACGAGTTCGGGGGCCGCGGATACATCCCCTTCGAGACGACCGACCTCGATTCCGGCAAGTGGACCCCGGTCACCGACTACGACCTGCCGGCCAGGCCGCGCCACGGCACCGTCCTCCCGGTCACCCAGGCCGAGTACGACCGGCTCCTGCGCTCGTACCAGCCGGACCAGCTCGTCGAGAGCGTCGAGGGCATCTCCGTGAAGACGCGGATCGGCCAGGCGCCGGTCCTGCCGGCCACCGTGATCGCCACCTACGCCGACGGCGTCAAGCGTCCCGTCGCGGTCACCTGGGACGACGTCCCGGCGTCGAAGTACGACCGGGCGGGCACCTTCACGGTCACCGGCAGCCTGCCCGACGGCGCGGCGATCCCGGTCCAGGCCGAGGTCACCGTCTCGCAGGAGGGCCCCGACGTCCCGGCCGACCTGCTGCTGCACTACGGCTTCGACGAGAGCGGCGGCAACATCGCCCGTGACGTGAGCGGACACGGCTACCACGGCACCTACGTCGGCACGCCCGATTTCGGCACCGGTGTGGACGGCGGCTCGTTCAAGATGTCCGGCGACTCCGGCTCGCCGTATGTGAAGATCCCGAACGGTGTGCTGAAGAACGCCGACAGCGTGACCGTGTCGACATACGCCAAGTGGAAGGGCGGCAGCAGCTTCCAGTGGCTGTTCGGGCTCGGCCCCGACAGCAACAAGTACCTGTTCGCCACGCCGTCCAACGGCGGCAACAGCCTCTACTCGGCCATCAGCAAGGCGAGTTGGTCGGCGGAGTCCAAGCTGACGGCGGGCTCGCAGCTCACGCCCGGCGAGTGGCGGCACGTCACCGTCACCCTCGACGGGACGACCGGCACGATGGTCCTCTATGTCGACGGCGTCGAGGCGGCCCGCACGACCACCACCATCAAGCCGTCCGAGCTGTACGACGCGAACAAGGACTACAGCGGCTACATCGGCCGGTCCCTGTACGACGGCGACCCGGCCTTCGGCGGCGAGGTCGACGACTTCCGCATCTACGACCGGGCCCTGTCCGCCGCGGAGGTCATGGAGCTCAGCGGCAACACCGCGGGCATCGCCAAGGCGACGCACCCGGCGCTCAAGGTCGACGCCATCGTCGACAACGCGGACAGCAAGGTCACCCTGCCGATGAAGGAGGGCACCGATCTCACCGCGCTGGCACCGGAGTTCACCCTGGCCCACGGCGCGGCGATCAGCCCCGCCTCCGGGAGCGTGCAGGACTTCAGCAAGCCGGTGACGTACGAGGTGACGGGCTCCGACGGCAAGAAGCGCACCTGGACCGTGTCGGCGCTCATCATGAGGAGTCCGGTCCTGCCGGGGCTCAACGCCGACCCGAACATCGTCCGCTTCGGCGACACCTTCTACATCTACCCGACCACCGACGGCTTCGAGGGCTGGAGCGGTACGCAGTTCAAGGCGTACTCGTCCACCGACCTGGTCCACTGGAAGGACCACGGCGTCATCCTCGACCTCGGCCCCGACATCTCGTGGGCGGACAGCAGGGCCTGGGCGCCGACGATCGCCGAGAAGGACGGGAAGTACTACTTCTACTTCTGTGCCGACGCCAACATCGGTGTCGCGGTGTCCGACTCGCCGACCGGTCCGTTCAAGGACGCGCTGGGCCAACCGCTGCTCAAGGCGGGCCAGTTCAGCGGCCAGATGATCGACCCGGCCGTGTTCACGGACGACGACGGGCAGTCGTACCTCTACTGGGGCAACGGCCACGCCTACGTGGCCCCGCTGAACGCCGACATGACGTCCCTCGACCTCACGAAGATGAAGGACATCACGCCCAGCGGCTACAACGAGGGTTCGTTCGTCATCAAGCGCAACAGCACCTACTACCTGATGTGGTCGGAGAACGACACCCGCGACGAGAACTACCGCGTGGCCTACGCCACCGGCGCCTCCCCCACCGGCCCCTGGACCAAGCAGGGCGTGATCCTGGAGAAGGACCTCTCCCTCGGCATCAAGGGCACCGGCCACCACTCGGTCGTCCATGTGCCTGGCACCGACGACTGGTACATCGCCTATCACCGGTTCGCCATGCCCGGCGGTGACGGCATGCATCGCGAGACGACCATCGACAAGATGGAGTTCGGCTCGGACGGCCTGATCAAGAAGGTCGTGCCCACCCTGACCGGCGTCGACCCGGTGAGCATCGTGCACGCTGGTGCCGATGTGAGCGGAAAGGAAGGCGATGCGATCGCGCTGAACGGCACGATCTCCGGTGCGGGCAGCCCGAAGTGGACCGTCTCAGCGGGAGCACCCTGCACCGTCGCCGCCCCCGGGGCTGCGGCCACGACGGTCACCTGCACCGACAACGGCACCTACACGCTCACCCTGACCGGCGGGCGCAGCAGTGACACGGTGACGGTCAAGGTGGCCAACGCGGCGCCGGCGATCGTCTCGGCCACGGGTCCGAAGTCCCCGGTGCCGGCCGGAAAGAGCACGGTCGTCACGGCCGCGTTCACCGACCCGGGCAGGAGTGACACCCACACCTGCAAGGTCGACTGGAAGGACGGGAGCGCGCCGCAGTCCGGCAAGGTCACCGCCTCCGGCTGCCGGGCCGAGCACACGTACGCCAAGGCCGGGATCCGCCGTCCGGTGATCACCGTCACCGACGACGATGGCGCCTCCGACAGCAGGACGCTGCCCGAGCTGATCGTCTACGACCGTGCGGCCGGGCCCGCGCTCGGTGCCGGCCTGTTCAATTCCCCGGCCGGCGCCTACCCCGCCAAGCCGGGCCTGACGGGCAAGGCCGTCTTCTCCTTCGGGGCGGCCTACACACCCGGAGCCGTCGCGCCCCTCGGCAAGGTCTCCTTCGACTTCGGCCCGGCCTGGCTGAAGTTCCGTTCGACCAGCTCCGACTGGCTCGTGGTGACCGGCTCTCAGGCCGTCTACCAGGGATCCGGCACGCTGGGCGGCAAGGCCGGGTATGCCTTCCGCGTCACCGCCACCGATGCCCCGGACACCTTCCGCATCAGGATCTGGAAGAAGTCCGGCGGTGACGTCGTCTACGACAACCTCACCGGTTCGAAGATCAGCGGGACCGTCACCGTCGGAAAGAGCCGACGGTAGGCCCAGGCATCGCGCAGCAACCGAACCCCGCCGGCAGACTTCCTGCCGGCGGGGTTCGTCGTTGGCGTCCGTTCATGGACGTGGTCGATTAACCTCTGCGCAACCTCTTTCGCCCCGATGAACCTCGTGGCATGCTCACCGGCCAACGCACTTCTGAACGTCGTTCACATCCATGAAAGGCACATGGGAAGGGCGAACGGACATGAGCAATGTGCACACGGGCCCCCAGGGCCATCCGAATGTCATGGGCATGACCAGGCGAAGCCTGCTGGGAAGTGCTGTCGCCGTGGCAGCCGCCACCGTCACCGCACCGGCCGCCAACGCGACCGAAGTCCCGTCACTGTGGCGGGAGTTCCACCGCACCCCCTTCACCCACCCGCAGATCCCGTACGTCGGCAGGGCCGGCTGCCGCGGCGGGGCGGCGCACTTCCCCCGCCGCCCCGTCGTCGCCGACGTTCGCCGGTTCGGTGCTGTGGCGGACGGCAGGACCGACTCCGCCCCCGCGATCAACCGTGCCATCGCCGCTGCCGGAAAGGCCGGCGGTGGCACGGTCACCATCCCGCCGGGCACGTTCCTCATCGACGACGTCATCCGGCTGGACCACTCGAACGTGGTCCTGAAGGGCGCCGACAGCGGTCGTACGACGTTGTACGCGACGAAGAACCTCACCGAGCTGATCGGGGTCTACGGCTCCCGCTACGGCGGGGACAAGTCGTCCTGGTCCTGGGCCGGGGGTCTCATCTGGCTGGCTCCCCGGGCCCGTTGGGAGTCCCTCGTCGCCGCGATCCGGGCCAAGGCATGGCCCTTCGAGGGCTGGACGGGCAACCGGCGCGACGAGTGGCGGCCCCTCACGACGGTCGCCCCGGCACGGCAGGGCTCGTGGACGGTGACGGTCGCCGACGCGTCGTCGCTGCGTCCCGGTGCCCTGGTCCTCCTGCGGCTCTCCGACGACGCGGACCACACCCTCCTCGAGCACATGTGCGGCGGTGGCCCCGGAACGGAGGCCTACTACTGGGACGACAAGACGAAACTGACCTCGTACGTCCCCTACGAGTGGCCCGTCCGCATCGCCCGCCTACACGGCCGCAAGGTCACCCTCGAACGCCCGCTCCCACTCGACCTACGCCCGGAGTGGACGCCACAACTGACCACGCATGTGACCGAGTTGACCGGCTCGGGGGTCGAGGGCCTGACCCTGGAGGCGGCGCTGACCCCCCAGCAGCCGCATCTGCTGGACAAGGGCCGCAACGGCGTCGTGCTGCAGTGCGCGTACGACTGCTGGGTGGACGACGTGACGGTGCGACATGTCGACAACGGGTTCGGCCTGGTGGCCGCCTCCGCGTGCACCCTGCGCCGGACGCGGGTCGCGGGCCGCGGCTCCCACCACCCCTACTTCTGCCGCGAGGGCTCGCACGACAACCTCGTGGAGGACTTCACGATCGAGGAGCGCACCAGCCCCGCGCAAGCCAACACCCAGCTGCACGGCATCAACGTCGAGGGGCTGTCGTCGTACAACGTCTGGTCGCGCGGTGACATGCGGATGGGCACCTTCGACAGCCATCGCGGTCTGCCCTTCGCCAATGTCCGCACCGACATCACCGTGAACAACAACGGCCGCCACGGCGGTGACGCGAGCGCGGGCCCCCTCTTCGGCGCCCGGTTCACGCACTGGAACGTCCGCGTCACCAACGGCCGCGCGGGGCTGGTGAAGATCGACGGTCTGGCGCCGTACTCCGCGACCGTCGGCGTCGACGCGGTCACGGAGTTCGACCAGATCGACGTCCCCGACTTCACGGGCGATCTGCACACCCGCCTGGAGCTGTACGGCAGTCCGGGCGAGGTGCGGCCACGGAACCTGTACGAGGCCCAGCGCCGGCTGAACGGAGTGGGCCGATGAGCGCGCGTTCCCGCCTGTGCGGCGCCCTGGTGACAGCCCTGGCCGCGCTCACCACCGGGCTCTGTGCACCGGTGGCGGCACAGACCGCTCCCCCGCCGCACACCGCGGTCCTGGACGGTGCCCGTCTGCAGCTGACGAAAGCCCGGCTCGACCGTGGTGATCCGCAACTGCGGCGCACGGTGAGGGCGTTGACCGCCCGCGCCGACAAGTGGCTGGACCAGGGCCCCTGGACCGTCGTCGACAAGCCGAGGCCCGCCCCCGGCGGGGATGTCCACGACTACCTCAGCCAGGCCCCGTACTGGTGGCCCTCCCAGACCCCGACCGCCGACAACCCCTGGGGCTGCCCGTACGTCCAGCGGGACGGCCAGCGCAATCCCGAGGTCGACTCCGGCACCGACCGCCAGGACGTCGAGAAGACCTTCGACTCCGCGTACGACCTCTCCCTCGCCTGGTACTACACCGGTGAGAGCCGGTACGCACGCAAGGCCGGGCAGGTGCTGCGCACCTGGTTCCTCGACCCGGCCACCCGGATGAACCCCAACCTGGACCACGCCCAGTTCATCCCGTGCAAGTACGACGGCCGGGCCATCGGCATCATCGACTTCTCGCAGTCGTACACCGGCGTCCTCGACGCGATCGCCCTCCTGAACAGCGGTGCTCCGGGCTGGAACGGGAAGGACCGCACCGGCATGGCCCGGTGGAACACCGACTTCCTCGGCTGGCTCAAGGACAGCGACTTCGGCAAGCAGGAGGGCGCCGCGGCCAACAACCACGGCACCTTCTACGACCTGCTGCTCGCCGGCCTCGCCTACGCGACCGGTGACAAGGCACTGGCCCGTCGGACGGTCCTGGACGCCCGGAGCAGGCGCATCGCACCGCAGATCGCGGCCGACGGCAGTCAGCCCCAGGAGCTGGCCCGGACGCGCAGTTGGCACTACTCGACCTTCGACCTGGTCGCCTACACCCGGCTCGCGGCCATCGGACGGCACGTCGGGGTCGATCTGTGGGCGTACTGGGGCCCGGACGGACAGAGCCTGTTCAAGGCGGTGGACTATCTGCTGCCCGCCGCGACCGGAGCCGCCGGCTGGCCCCATCCGGAGCTGGAGTTCCTGCGGTATGCGGCCACCGACGTCGTGCACGCGGCCGCGGACGCCGGTGACGTGCGGGCGCGGAGGGCTGTTCCGTCACTGGAGGCGCCGCCGGGCGGCGACCTGTGGGCGCTGCGTCCGGCGGCGGAACAGCTGGACTCCATCGCGGGGTGAGGGCCGTCGTGCGGGCGTCGGGGACAGGGGCGGTCGCCCGGCCGACGCCCTACGGCCACAGCCGCACCATGCCCTGAGAGGCCATAGCCGGCGTGCGGCAGCGGGAACTCCCGCCGCCGACACGCCTCGTCGGCACCTGTCCCCTGTCACCCGCTCTTGCGGCCGACTCCCGCGTACACCCAGTACTCCGACGGGTTCTCCGGGAGGTCCTCGCCCTTGTCCGGGCGCCACAGCGGGACATGGACCAGGCCCGGTTCCGTCAGGTCGAACCCGGTGAAGAGGCCCTGTATCTCGTCGTGGGAGCGGGCGGTGACCGGTGAGGTGGCCCGGGAGCGGTACAGCTGGGTGACCGCGGCGGCCGTGTCGGGGCGGTCCTGGTTGGTGGCGTGGGACAGGGCCAGCCAGCTGCCCTCGGGCAGGGCGTCCCGGAAGGCGGCGACGATGCCGGCCGGATTCTCCTCCGGCGTGACGAAGTGCAGGATGGCGACCATGAGCACGGCGACCGGCTGACCGAAGTCGATCAGCTCGCGCACCTGCGGCGAGGACAGGACATCGGCCGGCCGCCGGATGTCGGCGTCGACGATGTCGGCGCGCGGGTTGTCGGAGAGCAGGGTGGTGCTGTGGGCGACGGCCACCGGGTCCTTGTCGACGTAGACCACCCTGGCCTCGGGGCTCGCCGCCTGAGCCACCTCGTGGACGTTGCCCTGCGTGGGGATCCCGGAGCCCAGGTCGATGAACTGGCGGACGCCGGCGTCGGTCAGGAAGCGCACGGCCCGCCCCAGGAAGGCGCGGTTGGCGCGGGCCAGCGCTCGCACCTGGGGGTCGATGGCCGTGACGGCCGCCACCGCCTCCCGGTCAATGGCGAAGTTGTGCTCGCCGCCCAGCAAGGCGTCGTACATCCGGGCTACGCTCGCCTTGTCCGGATCGGTCCCTGGCGGCAGAGCATCCGTGTCGGTCACCAGAACGTCCTTTCCCACCAGTGCACTTGACGCTCCATCATATAGTTGCGCTGCGACGCCCGGCGATCGATCGTGCCGCCGGGTTGCCCGGACCCCCCACCCGGAAAGGCACTAAGACCCTGCGGAACGAACCGCACAGCCGCTCAGCCGACACCCCCACCGCGGTGCCCCAGCCCCGCCGTTCGGCCTTCTCCCCCGCGGCCGACGTCATCGGCTCGGAACTCGACCTGGGGCTGACCGGCAGCCATGTCGTGCACGCGCTGACGCCCGGCTTCTGCGACGCGGCGTCCCTGTATCTGCTGGAGCGGTGGCGGCGCGAGGAGACCACGTACGCCGGCGCGGACCCCGCCCAGATCGAGGCGCGCCGACTGGCCCTGCGCGTGGGCACGGACGCGCCCGAGTCCTGGGAGCGCACCCTGCCGGTCGGCGAGGTGATCGTCTTCCCCCGCGACACCCCGTACGCCCGCGCGCTGGTCGACGGGCACGCGCAGTTGCTCGACTCGGTCGACGCCCACACGGCCGAGCGGCTCGCCGCCTCCGCCGACGAGGAACCGCGCATCGGCGAACTTCTCAGGACGCGTTCCTTCCTCGTGGCACCGCTGCGGCTGCGGGGCGGGGCGATCGGCTTCGTCGCCTGCTCCCGCGGCCCGGACCGGGGGCCGTTCCTCACCGCGGAGGTCGCCGCCGTGGAGTCGCTGGCCGCGCGGGCCGCCGTCGCCCTGGACAACGCGCGCCGCTACGAGCACGAGCGCCGCACCGCCCTGGCCATCCGGGGCAGCCTGCTGCCGGGCACGATCCAGGAGGTCGAGGGCTGCCGCATCGCCCACGGCTCGCTGCCCGCCGGACAGGGCTCGATCATCGGCGGCGACTGGTTCGACGTACTGAGACGGCCGGGCGACCGGGTCAGCCTGATCGTCGGGGACGCCATGGGTCACGGTCCGGAGTCCGCCGTGGCGATGATCCAACTGCGCACCGCCGTACGCACACTGGCCGGTCTCGACATCCCCGCGGCCGATCTCGTACGACGGCTCGACGCGCTGGCCAGCGACACTCCCGGCGCCTCCTTCGCGACCTGCATCTACGCCGAGTGGGACCCCCGGCACCACACCTGCACCCTCGTGGGCGCCGGTCACCCTCCCCCGCTCCTGCGCGGCCCGGACGGCCGGACCGCTCCGGTCCCGCTGGTCGGCGCGGGCCTGCCGCTCGGCCTCGCCGCGGGCACCTACGAGCCGACCGTGCTGAGCATCGAGGACCCCGCGCTGCTCGTGCTCTACAGCGACGGTCTGGTCGAGTCCCGGGACGCCGACATAGACCACGAGATCGCCCGCCTGGCCCAGGCCCTCGACGCGGCGGCCGTCGACCACGACCCGCTCCCCTCGCTGTGCCGACGGCTGCTGTACGCCCCCTCCGATCCGGCCGGCGCGGACGACCGGACCCTGCTGCTCGCCGAACTCACCCCCAGCAAGGGCTAGTTCAGGCCGTCAGGTTCGCCCACACGGCGTTGCCGCCGGTGAGTCTGGACCGGTCCACCCCCCAGGTGTCCGCGAGTTCCTCCACCAGGAACAGTCCGCGCCCGCCCTCGTCGTCGAGGTCCGCGCGACACCGGCGCAGCGTGCGGCCCGAGCGCTCGTGGTCGTGCACCTCCAGCCGCAGGATCCCGTCGGTGACCAGCCCGATGCCGCACAGGATGCGCGCGCTGGGGGTGTGGCACACGGCGTTGGTGGCCAGTTCGGACAGGAGCAGCACCGCGTCCGAGCACAGCTCGCCCGGCAGGCTCCAGGTCTTGAGCCGGGTGCCGACGGAGCGCCGGGCGACGCCGATGCTGGAGCGGTGCGCGGGAAGTTCGATCCAGTGGGTTCGCTCCTGGTCCACGGCGTCCAACAGCTGAGGGAACGAGGTCGTGTGGGGGGACACGGTGTTGGCCTTCCGTGGGGGCGGCGGCGCGGCCGGGCGAGACGCATCGGGGGCAGGAGTGCCAACCCGCCGGAGGGTAGGGGGCGGTTGACGGAACCGTACGCGCGGTCGGCGGCACGGTTCACGCAAGTAATCATGCTCGCACCCAAGTTCAACCTGCAACCAGCTCCCTGATAATTTCAGAAAGCCGATATCGGCCTGGTGGCGTCAGCAAGTCGCTGTCAGACTCGTGCCGGTGACATCCCCTCAGGAGGTCAGGACGTGAGCGAAGGCCGTACGGGCACGGGTGGCACCAGTGCTCCCACCGTGCTGCGCATGATCCTGGGCCGGCGACTCCAGGAGCGGCGGCAGGGCGCGGG
Source organism: Streptomyces sp. NPDC058307 (assembly GCF_042880295.1). Taxonomy (NCBI): domain Bacteria; kingdom Bacillati; phylum Actinomycetota; class Actinomycetes; order Kitasatosporales; family Streptomycetaceae; genus Streptomyces; species Streptomyces sp. NPDC058307. Next base: position 11,766 of record NZ_JBHVYZ010000091.1, on the reverse strand, counting down.
TGCCTCTCTGGAGGACGCCGCCAAGGCGCTCAGGGTGACGTCCCTGACCATCCGCCGCCTGGAGAAGGCCGAGGTCGCCCTCAAGCCGCTCTACGTGGAGAAGCTCCTCGAGACCTACGGGGCCGACCGGCAGGAGATCGACGAGTTCGTCGCCCTCGCCGAACGGGCCAACGCGCCCGGCTGGTGGCACACGTACCGGGACGTCCTGCCGACGTGGTTCAGCGCCTACGTCAGCCTGGAGGCCGGGGCCCGGACCCTGCGCACCTACGAGCCGCACTACGTCACGGGGCTGCTGCAGACCCACGCGTACGCACGCGGGGTCCTGCGCGGCGGCTTCCCGGGCGAGCCCGACGAGGACCTCGGGCGGCGGGTGGATCTGCGGCTGCGCCGCCAGAGCCTGCTGGAGAGACCCGACGCGCCCACGTTGTGGGTGGTGATGGAAGAGGCCGTACTGCACCGGGTGGTCGGCGGCCCCGAGGTCATGCGGGAGCAGATCGAACGCATCCTGGAGATCTCGGAGCTGGAGCACGTCAGCGTCGACGTCGTGCCGTTCACGGCCGGTGCCCACGTGGGCGCGTGCGCCCCGTTCACCTACTTCCGCTTCGAGGAGCCGGAGCTGCCGGACATCGTCTACACCGAGGTCCTCTCCGGCGCGATGTACCTGGACCAGCGCTCGGACGTGTCGGCGCATCTGGAGGCGCACAACCGCATGTCCCTGCTGACCTCGGACGCGGACAGCAAGGCACTCCTGAACCGCATGCGCAAGGAGTACTCATGACCAGCACCGACTGTCACGTCTACAACGGGATGCCGGCCACCGACCTCGGCGAGCAGGGCTGGGAGTCCCCGTGGAGCGGTCCCAACGGCGGCCAGTGCGTGCAGACGAAGCTCCTGGCCGACGGCCGGGTGGAC
>NZ_JBHVYZ010000091.1:0-10756 GCF_042880295.1 Streptomyces sp. NPDC058307 | reverse complement strand
GGTCCCAACGGCGGCCAGTGCGTGCAGACGAAGCTCCTGGCCGACGGCCGGGTGGCGCTGCGGCAGTCGACCGATCCGGCCGGACCCGCGCTGATCTACACCCCGCAGGAGATCGCCGCGTTCGTCGCGGGCGTCAAGCGGGGCCTCGCCGACCATCTGACGGCCGGCTGACCACGACCCGAGCCGGACCTGCCCCCGGCAGCGACCTGCCCGACACCCCCACGCACACCACCTGAAAGGGACAGGATGAGCAACTCCCACGCCGCGCGGGAGATCGACACCAGTCGGCCCCACTCCGCGCGGATGTACGACTACTACCTCGGCGGCAAGGACCACTTCGACATCGACAAGCAGGCGGCCGAGACCGTCGCGTCGGTCTACCCCGGCATCTTCACGTGCGCCCGCGAGAACCGCGCGTTCATGCACCGCGCCACCCGCGTGCTCGCGAAGGAGCACGGCATCCGCCAGTGGCTGGACATCGGCACCGGCATCCCCACCGAGCCGAACCTCCACCAGGTCGCGCAGTCGGTGGTGCCCGACGCCCGGGTGGTCTACGCCGACAACGACCCCCTGGTCCTCAAGTACGCCGAGCGGTTGATGCGCAACACGCCCCAGGGCCGCACCGCGTACATCGAGGCCGACGTCAACAACCCGGACGCGCTGCTGAACGCGCCCGAGCTGGCCGAGGCACTGGACACCGACCGGCCGGTGGCGCTGTCCCTCAACGCCCTCATGCACTTCGTCACCGACGCGCAGGACCCGTACGGCATCGTGAGCCGGCTGCTGGCCGTGCTTCCCTCGGGCAGCGCGCTGGCCCTGAGCCACTGCACGCCCGACTTCGACCCGGACACGTGGCAGAAGGTCACGGACATCTACACGGGCGCGGGCACGCCGGTGCAGTTCCGCTCGCGCGACGACGTGGCGCGCTTCTTCGAGGGCCTGGACCTGCTCGACCCGGGAGTCACGGTCGGTCACCGCTGGCGCCCGGACAAGGAGCCCACCGCCTCCGACGCCGAGGTCAGCCTGTGGACCGGGGTGGGCATCAAGCCGTGACACGGGTCGGCCGTGCAGCCCGGGAGGTTGAGCGTGGGGTCAGCGCACCAGCAGGTCGATCACGCCCGTCAGGTCCTCCTCCCCGCCACCCTCGGCAAGCCGACGGCGCATCAACTCGAAGTAGGGGCTGACCAGTTCGGGGCTGACGCCCTGCTGTTCGGCGGTGCTCAGGAACGCCGGTGTGCCGGCCACCTGCATGGCGAGGGTGGAGACGACACCTCGGGTGTAGTCGCCGCCGCGCAGCTGGTCGGCGGTCCGGTGCACGGCCGGGGCCATCGCGACGAGCCAGTCGGCGAGCAGCGGAGCGAACGACGCGGGGTCGATGTCCTCCTTGCGGATCAGGGCGAACGCGTGGGCCGCTCCGGCGAACATCCCGTACATGGCACTGAGCAGGGCCACGTCGTGCAGCGCCGCGAAGCCCGCGTCCCGGCCGACGTAGACGGTGCCGGCCGGGACCGCCAGTGTGTCCCGGTGCCGCTCGAACAGCTCCGGCGAGCCGCTGTAGAAGACATAGCCGCCGGAGTCCGGGACACCGATCATCGGCGGGACAGCCATTATCCCGCCGTACAGGTAGCGGGCACCGCGCTCGCGGGTCCACTCGGCGCGTTCGCGGGCCTGGGCAGGGGTGCCGGTGGTCAGGTTGACCAGGTCCCGGCCGGCCAGGTCGGCGTCGGCCAGCGCGTCCTGGACCGAGGCGTCGTCCAGCAGGCAGACGACGACCAGGGAGTTCACGGCAACCGCCTCGACGGCGCTGTCCGCGACTTTCGCGCCCTCGGCGGCAAGCGGCGTGGCCCGGGCGGGGGTTCGGTTCCAGACGGTGAGCGGATGGCCGGCGGCCAGCCAGGTACGGGCCAGCGCGGTGCCCATCGCGCCGAGGCCCAACAAGGTGACGGAGGTTTTCTCAACGGTGTTCTGTGTCATGCCGTTCAGGCTGGTCACAGACGCGTGGGTGATCAAGTACGCACTTCGGAGTGGGTGGTTACCCCGGGGTGAGCGAGCACGTCGAAAGGGTGGGGCATGACGACGCTGAACCGGCCGGGCGCGCCGGGCGGACACATCTGCGGGATCGACGCCGCGATGGAGGTGATCGGCGGCAAGTGGAAGGTGCTGATCCTCTGGGCGCTCCACGAGCACCCCTGCCGCCGCTTCGGCGAACTGCGCCGGCTGCTTCCGGGCATAACCGAGAAGGTGCTCGCGTCCCATCTGCGGGAGCTGGAGACGGACGGCGTGGTGCGCCGCGTCGCCTACGACGAGGTGCCGCCCCGCGTCGAGTACTCACTGACCGCGGACGGTGAGCGCCTCAACGACGCGCTCCAGCCGCTGGCCGCCTGGGGACGCGGGCGGAGGGGCGCGCAGGGAGCGGAGTAGAGACAGATGGCGGTGGCCTGGGCGCAGGTGGCGGTGGGCCTGGACGCAGATGGTGGTGGGCCTGGCAAGATCCACTGTCATGAGCATCGAAGCGGGAGACCGGCCCGTCGCCCTGGTCACCGGGTCCACGTCGGGGATCGGCGAGGCCGTCGTACGGCGGCTCGCGGCGGACGGGACACGGGTCGTCGTGCACTCGCGGCGCAGCACGGAGGCCGGGCAGGCGCTGGCGGCGGAGCTCGGCGGGGCCTACGTCCAGGCGGATCTGGGCGTCGAGGAGGAGGCCCGCGGGCTGGTCGAGAGGGCGCTGGGGCACTTCGGGCGGCTGGACGTGCTGGTGAACAACGCGGGCATCAGCCGCCCGATCCCGCACGCGGACCTCGCGGCGGCCACCCCCGCGGACTGGCGGCAGTTGCTGGAGGTCAACCTCATCGCGCCCTGGGTGCTGTGCACCGCGGCCCTTCCGGCGCTACGGCGGTCCCCCGGAGGTGGCAGCATCGTCAACATCACCAGCCACGCCGGCGTACGGCCCAAGGGTTCCTCGGTGCCGTACGCGGCGAGCAAGGCCGCGCTGAACCACGTGACCCGGTTGCTCGCGGCTGCGCTCGGGCCCGACGTACGGGTGAACGCGGTGGCGCCGGGCCTCGTGGACACGCCGATGACCAAGGACTGGGCACAGGCGCACGAGCTGTGGCGGGACCGTGCGCCGATGCACCGCCCGGCCCTGCCCGCCGACGTCGCCGACCTGGTGGCGTCGGTGATCGGCAGCGGCTATCTGACCGGGGAGGTCATCGTGCTCGACGGCGGCCTGAACCTGACCTGAGAGCCACGGCGCTTCGTCGGCTGCGCCGTCGGATCAGGGCAGCGATCTCAGTGAGCAGGATGCTACGACCTGCGGTCGGTGCCGCCGTCGGGAGCCGGCCGGACCAGGCCCGTCCGGTAGGCGATGACGACGAGTTGCGCCCGGTCGCGGGCGTCGAGCTTCGTCATGGCGCGCTGCACGTGGGCGCGGACCGTGAAGGGGCTGAGGAACATCCGCTCGGCGATCTCCTGGTTGGACAGGCCGGTCGCGACCAGGGCGACCATTTCGCGTTCGCGCGGGGTGAGCACGGCGAGCTGTTCGGGCTGGTGCGAGGGGGCCTCGTCGGGGGTGGCCAGGAAGCGGGCGACCAGGGAGCGGGTCGCGGCGGGGGAGAGAAGGGTGTCGCCGTCGGCGATGGTCCGCACGGCGTCCAGCAGGTCCTCGGCCCCGATGCCCTTGCCGATGAAGCCGCCGGCCCCGGCCCGCAGCGCCTGGGCGACGTACTCGTCGGTCTCGTACGTGGTGAGGATCAGGATGCGGCTGGCGCGCAGTTCGGGGTCGGCGCAGATCCGGGACGTGGCGGTGAGGCCGTCCACCTCGGGCATACGGATGTCCATGACGACCACGTCCGGGCGCAGCTCCCGGGTGAGTCTCACCGCCTCCCGGCCGTCGGCGGCCTCACCGACCACGGTGATGTCGTCGGCGGAGTCGAGAAGCATCCGGAAGGCACCGCGCAGCAGCGCCTGGTCGTCGGCGAGCAGTACCCGGAGCGTCACGGCGCGTCCCCCGTCTCTCCGTCACCGGTCGGCGCGTCGGCCGTCAGCCCCTCGACGGCTGTCGCCCCGTCGAATCCGCGCGCCGCATCCTTCGCGGGCGGGAGCGGCAGCTGGGCCTGGACGAGGAAGCCGCCCTCCGGTCGCCGGCCCGCCGAGAGGTGTCCCCCGATCGCGGTGGCGCGTTCGCGCACCCCGATCAGACCGTAACCGGGCGGCCGGTCCCCCACCGCGGACGCGCTCGGCCCTCCGGATGCCGTCGGCGCCGTACGGGCGCCCCCTCCGTCGTCGGCGACGGTGAGGGTCACGCGATCTCGGTGCCAGGCGAGACCTACCCGGGCGGTTCCGGTGCCGGCGTGCTTGGTCACGTTGGTCAGGGCCTCCTGGACGATGCGGTAGGCGGTGAGGTCCACTCCCGGCGGCAGCGGCCTGGCCGTGCCCTCCTGGTGCACCGACACCTCCAGACCCGCGCGGCGGAAGGACTCCAGGAGCGTGGGCAGCCGGGACAGCCCGGGCGCCGGTTCGGGGGGCGCCGCCGCGTCCCCCGACTGGCGCAGCAGACCCACCGTGGCCCGCAGGTCGTCGAGCGCGTCGCTGGTGGTCTCGACAAGCTCCTTGAGACTCCGGCGGGTCTGCTCCGGGCGGGTGTCGAAGAGGTGGGCGGCGACCGTGGCCTGCGCGTTGGCCAGGGTGATCTGATGGGCCACCAGGTCGTGCAGTTCGCGGGCGATGCGCACCCGTTCCTCCGCCACTCTGCGGCGTGCCTCGCTGTCCCGGCTCTGCTCGGCCCGCAGTGCCCGTTCCTCCATGGCCGCCAGGTATGCCCGCCGGTTGTGCACCGAGTGCCCCAGTACGCCGGCCACCAGCGGGAACGCCGCCACCGCCCCCACCCTGCTCGCGTCCTTCCACGAGAGGGCCCCGAACAAGGGGGTGGAGGCGACGAGCAGTGCGACGGAGATGAGCGCCGCCGCGCTCACCGCGCGCCGTTCGGTGCGCGCGGTGAGCGAGTAGGAGTAGGCGGTGATCACGGCGGGAGCCGCGATGAGCGGGCTCAGCAGCAGGCCCAGGAAGGGTGCCAGCACACCGCTCGCGGTGGTGACCGCCATGGCGGCCAGCGGCGCCCGGTGCCGCACCGGAAGCACGGCACAGGACACCACGGCGATGAAGTAGGCGGCGGCAGAGGGCGGTGACAGCGTGCTGCCGTCGTCCTGCACGACGCCGCCGAGCAGACAGAGCGCGAACGCCGTCGCCGTGATCGCTCCCTCCCGCCACCACGTGCCGCGTGCTCGCGGGCCACCGCCCCCCGTGTTCGTCATGGCCGGCTCAGTCCCGCCCGACGGGCAGTCGCCGCACCGCCGCGCCCGACTCGCCCGCGGAGGACGGGACTTGCCTGCCCAGCGCCTCACCCTCGATGTCCACCTTCGGCAACACGCGGTTCAGAATACGGGGCAGCCACCAGGCCCGGTGGCCGAGCAGTGCCAGGACCGCGGGCGCGATCGCCATCCGGACCACGAAGGCGTCGAAGGCCACGGCGGCGGCCAGACCGACGCCCATCGTCTGGATGGTGGGGCTGTTCATCCCGATGAATCCGGCGAACACACTGATCATGATGATGGCCGCCGCGGCCACCACCCGTCCGCTGTGCCGGAACCCGTTGACGATCGCCTCACCGGGAGACGCGCCGTGGGCGTAGGCCTCCCGCATGCGGGTGAGGAGGAAGACCTCGTAGTCCATGGCGAGGCCGAACACGATGCCGATGATGAGGATCGGCATCAGGGACATGACCGGTCCGGTCTGTTCGATGCCGATCAGGTCCGCCGCCCACCCCCACTGGAAGACGGCGACGAGGACGCCGAAGGCGGCACCCACCGACAGCAGGAAGCCGAGAGCAGCCTTGACCGGGACCAGGACCGAACGGAAGACCACCGTCAGCAGGAGCACCGCCAGGCCGATGACCACGCTCAGATAGGGGACGAGGGCGTCGGACATGGCCTCGGAGATGTCGATGTTCAGCGCGGTGGTGCCGGTCACCAGGATGCCGGCGCCCGTGTCGGCCTCGACGCCGGGGACCGCGTCCCGGATCGCGTGCACCAGGTCCTTGGTCTCGCCGCTGTTCGGCGCGGTCCGCGGGACGGCGGTGAGAACGGCCGTGTCCTGGGCCTTGTTGAGCACCGGCTCGCCGACCGACTTCACCCCGTCCACCGCCCGTACGGTCCTGGCGACCAGGTCCGTGGCGGCGCGGGTGTCCGCAGACCCCGACATGTCCACGACCACGGTCAAGGGGCCGTTGAAGCCGGGGCCGAAGCCCTCCGACAGCAGGTCGTAGGCGCGGCGCTGGGTGGTCTGCACCGACTTGGACTCGTCTCCGGGCAGTCCGAGTTCGAGGCTCAGCGCGGGAAGGGCGACGGCGCCGAGACCGAGTCCGGCGATCATCAGCACGGCCACCGGCCGGCGCAGCACGAACCGCGCCCAGCGGGTGCCGAGTCCGGGCCGGCCGGCCGCGCCGGGCACCGGGTGCGAACGCTCTCCCGCCGCACGGGTGGCCTTGCGGACGGCGCGGGACAGGACCCGCCGGCCGAAGAAGCCGAAGAGCGCGGGGACCAGCGTCAGCGCGACGAGTACGGCGAGGGCCACGGCACCCGCGCCGCCCATGCCCATCTTGGTGAGTTCGGGAATTCCGACGACCCCCAGCCCGACCAGGGCGATGACGACGGTCGCGCCGGCGAAGACCACGGCTGATCCGGCCGTGCCCACCGCCCGGCCTGCGGCCTCCTCCGGCTCGCTTCCCCGGGCGCGCTCGTCGCGGAAGCGGGAGGTGATGAACAGCGCGTAGTCGATGCCGACCGCGAGCCCCAGCATCAGTGCCAGGATGGCGACGGTCGATGTCAGGCCCAGTGGAACGGCCAGCGCGGAGACCAGGCAGAAGGCGATGGCCACGCCCACGAAGGCGGTCAGCAGCGACAGTCCGGCCGCGACCAGCGACCCGAGGGCGAGGACCAGCACCACGGCGGCCACCGCCACGCCGATCATCTCCGTCGTCCCGCCCAGTTCTTCCTCCGCGTCCAGGGCCGAGCCGCCGATCTCCACGGTCAGCCCCGCGCTCCTGGCCCGGCTCGCGGTGTCCTCGAGGGCGCTCTTCGCCGACGCGGTCAGATCGACGGCGTCCGCGGTGTAGGTGATCGTGGAGTAGGCGATGGTGCCGTCCTCGCTGACGGCGCCTGTCGTATAGGGATTGGTGGTCGACGCGACCTGCTCGCCCTCGTCCAGCGAGGTGAGCGCGTCCTCGACGGCCGCCTTGTTCTGCCTGGCCGTCACCCGCTGTCCGTCCGGAGCCCGGAACACCAGGCGGGCCTCGGCCCCCTGGGAGTTGCTCTGCGGGAAGCGCTCGTCCAGCAGGTCGAACGCCTTCTGCGACTCGGTGCCGGGCATGGCGAGGTCCTCGTCCTCGCCGGCCGGCGCCAGGGCGGCGGCGGCGACGGCCAGCACCAGGACACTCAGCCACAGACCGCCCACGAGCCGGCGCCGCCGGAAGGCCCACCGTCCGATCCGGTAGAGAGAAGTAGCCACCTGTCGATCACTCCAGACGCCGTTAGGCAGGGGAAGCGCGCGGAATTCGCGCGCCTCCAACCCTTCCTTCCGGCGCCCCGCCGGACATCGTCCTGCGCCGCCGTCTTCCCCTGGTGCACCGGGACCAGCCACACGGGTGTCTGGTGCCTACGCACTAGAAGGCCGACTTGGCCCGTGGCCTACGTACATGGCTCCGCCGCTTCCCGGACAGGACGGAACCGCCGACCGACGCCGCCGGCGCACACTGCGGACACGGGACAGCAGCACAGCCCCCAACTCGCAGCGCACGCGCCCACTTCAGCCCGCGACATCCGTCAGCATCCGCCACCCCGGCGCGTAGTTCCCGTGCAGCACCAGCGATGCCGCCCCCACCGCGCCCACCGTCTCGCCGATCACGCTCTGCTCCACGGCGACCGTCCGGATCGTGCGGGCGACGGAGGTGCGGTTGACGGCGGCCTCGACCTCCTCGCGGATGATCGGTTCGATGCCGCGCAGCGCCTCGCCGCCGAGGACGACCCGGCTGACGTCGAGGAGACTGGCGGCGCCGCGCGCGGCCTCGCCGATACGGCGCGCGGCTCGCCGTACGACCTCGCAGGCGTCGGCGTCACCCGCGCGGGCCGCTCGGCGCAGGGCCTTCCAGTCGTGGTGCACGGCGTCGGGCGTACCGGTGAGGCCGATGCGGTCGGCGGCGGCAGGGCCGTACAGGCGCAGCAGGTCGTCGATGATCGCGGCCGGGCTGACATAGGGGCCGAGGCAGTCCATCGCACCGCAGTGGCAGACCCGGTCGCCGGGCTCCACGGCCATGTGGCCGAACTCGCCGGCGTTGCCCGAATCGCCGTGCAGGACCGTGTTGTTGAGGACGATTCCGGCGCCGACGCCGGTGCCGAGGTAGAGGAAGAGGAAGCTGCCCGCCCGGTCGGCGCCGCCGATCCAGCGCTCCCCGATCGCGGCGGCGGTGGCGTCGTTGTCCAGGGCGACGGGCAGTCCGGTGGCCTCGGCGAACATGTCCGCGAGGGGGACGCGGCCCCAGCCGGGGAAGTTGGGCGGGGAGACCACGGCGCCGGTGGTGCCGTCGAGGGGGCCGGGCGCCGCGATGCCGAGGCCCAGCAGGCGCGTGCGGTCCACGGCGCTGCGGTCCAGGAGGCGCCCGGTGGTGCGCGCTATGCGGTCCACCACGTCGGCCGGGTCGCCCGGGTCGGTGAGCCGCAGCCGCCTGCTGCCGATCACCTCACCGGCCAGGTCGACGACCACGATCACTGCGGCGTCGGGGTCGAGGTGGACGCCGACCGCGCAGGCCCCGTCGGCCCGCAGGGTCAGCAGGGTGCGGCGCTTGCCGCCGCTGGAGGGGGCCTGGCCGGACTCCGCCACGAGACCCGCGTCGAGGAGCTTGCGGACGACGTTGGAGACGGTCTGGTTGGTCAGCCCGGTGAGCGCGGCCAGCTCGACCCGGCTCACCTGGCCCGTGGTGCGGATGGCGTCCAGCACGACGGCCTGGTTGTAGCCGCCCACCCGCGGCAGGTTCGTCCCGCTGAGCATCGTCACCTGTCGGTCACCTGATCCCTCGCCTGCGCCGCCCCGGCGCTCCCAGGGCGAAAGTTTACATACTGGAAGCATTGACTTCATCCATCAAATGGATTTAGCTGGCGCCCATCAAAATCCGGCCGTCGAGGCCGATCAGCGCAGGGTGGCGCAGAGGCTGGAGCGTCGTCCGAGCTGGCCTCCAGGCTGAGAACTCGCGGCTTTCCCTCAGGTTTCGCGTTCCGGAGGAACCCACTGTGCGCTCAAGAATCGTCACCGCCGCGGCCTTCACCGCCGCCACCGCCGTGGCCGTCACCGGCTGCGGTTCGGGCTCGTCAGGCAGCTCGGCCAAGTCCATCAAGGTCGTCTACTGGCAGAACCTGGACAGCAGCAACAAGATCCAGGCCACCTTCCTCGCCTCGATGGTGAAGCAGTTCACCAAGGCCAATCCGGGCACCAAGGTCACCCTCGTGCCGGTGGTCGCCTCCGAGAACGACTACTACACCAAGCTCCAGCTCATGATGCGCTCCCCCGCGACCGCGCCCGACCTGGTCTACGAGGACACCGCGCTCATCAACTCCGACATCGCGGGCGGCTATCTCAAGCCCCTGGACTCCTACGCCGCGAAGTGGTCCGACTGGTCGCAGTACGCCAAGGCCGCCAAGGCCGCGGTGACCGGAGCCTCCGACGGCAAGACCTACGCCGTACCGGACGACACCGACACCCGCGGGATCTGGTACAACAAGCAGCTCCTCCAGAAGGCCGGGATCTCCGTGCCCTGGCAGCCGAAGACCTGGGCCGACGTGCTCGCCGCGGCCAGGAAGGTCAAGGCCAAGCTGCCCGGCGTCACCCCGCTGAACCTCTACACCGGCCAGGCGGGCGGCGAGGCCTCCTCCATGCAGGGCTTCGAGATGCTGCTGTACGGCACGCCGGCCGGCGACAAGTCGCTCTACGACGCCTCGCAGAAGAAGTGGGTGGTGGGCAGCCAGGGGTTCAAGGACGCGCTCGACTTCGTCCACACCCTCTACAGCCAGGACCTCGGCCCGTCCAAGCAGCAGGCGCTGGGCGCCAACTTCGGTACCACCGTGGGCACCGAGCTCATCCCCGAGGGCAAGCTGGCGATCGACATCGACGGCTCCTGGATGCCCAACAACTGGAGTTCGGCGGCGGCCAAGCCGTGGCCGAAGTGGCAGTCGGTGATGGGCAACGCGGCGATGCCGACGCAGAACGGCCAGGCGCCCGGCAGTACGAGCATGTCGGGCGGCTGGGCCTGGTCCATTCCGGCGAAGGCCAAGAACCCGGACCTGGCCTGGAAGTTCCTGTCGACCACACTCCAGACGAAGACCAACGCCGCCAAGTGGAACGCGACCAACGCGAACATCGCGGTGCGCACCGACGTCGCCTCGGACCCGACGTACCTGAACTCGGTGCCTACCAACAAGTTCTTCACCGAGCTGGTGGCCGACACCCACTACCGGCCCGGGCTGCCCGAGTACAACCAGGTCTCGACCGCGATCCAGAAGGCGATGGAGTCCGTGACGACCGGTCAGGACTCCGTCGACAAGGCCGCTTCGACCTTCGATAACGATGTCAAGGCGGCGGTGGGCGGCGACAAGACCGCGGAGGGCACTTCGTGACCACCCTCGCTCCGGCGCCCCGCGGGACCGGCGGTCACCCC
>NZ_JBHVYZ010000090.1:9123-27295 GCF_042880295.1 Streptomyces sp. NPDC058307 | reverse complement strand
ACGAGAGGCCCTTCACTGGTGCGCCGCCAGGGACTCGAACCCCGGACCCGCTGATTAAGAGTCAGCTGCTCTAACCAACTGAGCTAGCGGCGCATGACTCTCGCCGTCCGCCTCTCGGCGGCTGGCGACGAGAAAATACTACCCGGTCCGCAGGGGTGCTTCTGACCACCGCGCTCAGGGGCGCGGGGCAGCTCCCCACGGACCCGCCTCCCCCGCTCCTAGAGCGCCAGTGACAACAGGACCGGAGCCGCCCCCCTGTTCAGACGGTCCGTCGCCTGGCGGAGTCGGTGCGCCTGGTCGAGCGGCAAGGACAGCGCGAGGCATCCCACCGACGACCCCGCGGTGATCGGCACCGCCGCGCACACCGTGCCCACCGCGTACTCCTGGAGGTCGAGGTGGGGGACCGTCGGCGGCTGGGCCTCCAGGCGGGAGAGCAGCAGCTTGTCGCTGGTGATGGTCCGCGAGGTGAGGCGGGTCATGCGGTGCCGGGAGAGATGGTCGCGGCGGCCGTTGTGGTCGAGCTGGCTGAGCAGGCTCTTGCCGAGGGCGGTGGCGTGGGCCGAGGAGCGGAAGTCCACCCACTCGTTGACCGCCGGGGTCGCGGGACCGTCGGCGTACTGGGCGATGGTGACCTCGCCGTCGACGTACCGGCTGATGTAGACGGCCGCGCCGATCGAGTCCCGCAGCTCGTCAAGGGTGCGCTGGAGCTTGTCGCGCAGGGCCTGGTCGCGTTCGTGGGCGGAGCTGAGCCTGGTCAGGGCCTCGCCCGTCACATACGCGCCGTCGGCGACCTGCTCGACGTATCCCTCGCGGCGCAGCATCCTCAGGAGCGCGGTCAGTCGCTCCGGGTCGAGGCCGGTGGTTCGGGCGAGTTCGGTGTCGGTGACTCCGGTGGTGTGCCGTGCCACGGTCTCCAGGACGCGCAGTGCGTCCTGGGCGGAGTGGTACGGCGCGGTCGGTTCGTGCTTCAGCGCCACGGTGTTCCCCCTGCGCTCGCTCGGTCGCACTACTACTGGGCCGTAATCCAGACAGCGATCCCCTCCACGATAACCGGCAAAAGGCTTGTAGTGAGCGGCTGTTGACGAGATTCAGCCCCAGGACCGGACCCTCTCAACAGGGGCGCTGACACTCTGGCATATGCCAGAGGCATGACCCGGGTCCGGGACCTCGAAGGTTGAACTCTGTTCACCTTCCGGGTTCAGAGCACCGCGCTCAGAAATTCCCGGGTGCGGTCCCGCTCGGGGTCGCTGAAGATCTTCTCCGGGGCGCCCAACTCGATGATCCGGCCCGAGTCGAACATCAGGGCCTGGTCGGAGATGTCCCGGGCGAAGTTCATCTCGTGGGTCACACAGAGCATCGTGATGTCGGTGGTGCGGGCGAGGTCCAGCAGCACGTCGAGGACACCCGCGACCAGCTCCGGGTCGAGCGCCGAGGGCACCTCGTCGAGCAGCAGCACCCGCGGCCCCATGGCCGGCGCCCGCGCGATTGCCACCCGCTGCACCGGCAGCGGCCCGCGGCCCGCCCGACGCAGCTGTCCGGCGGGCAGCAGCACCGACGAACCCTATGGCCCGTACGCGGAGGACCGGACGACCCTGGACGCGACCCGCCATGCCGTCGGCCTCCTGCGCGGACCCGCGCAGACGGTGGAGTTCGTCGCACAGAAACCGGATCCTGCTGGGCTCACCCCTGTACGTGGCCCTCGTGGGCTGAGACGGGCGGGCCTGAGACGGGCGGCGCGATCCCCGCGGCCCCCGCCTCGTACAGCGCGTGCGCCGCCCGCAGCACCAGGTCGTCCCGGTGCCGGGCCGCCACGATCTGCAGTCCCACCGGCAGCCCGGCGTCGTCCGTGCCGACGGGCACGCTCGCCGCCGGCTGCTGCGTCATGTTGAAGGGGTACGTGAACGGCGTCCACCCCGTCCAGCGGCGATGCCCCGAGCCCTTCGGGACCTCCGTGCCCGCCTCGAACGCGGTGATCGGCAGGGCCGGGGTGACCAGCAGGTCGTAGGAGTCGTGGAAGCGGCCCGTCCGGCGCCCGAGTTCCATCCGGACGTCCACCGCGGCCAGGTAGTCGAGCGCGCTCATGCGTGCCCCGAGGGCGCGGATCTCCCGGAGCCCCGGGTCCAGCAACTCCCGCTGGTGAGGCCCGAGATGCTGGGTCACCCGGGCCGCCCCGCTGAACCACAGGGTGTGGAAGGCGTCCACCGGGTCGGCGAAGTCGGGGTCGGCCTCGGTGACGTACGCGCCGAGTCCGGCGAGGCGTTCCACGGCACGGCGGACCGCGGCCGCGACTCCTGGCTGTACCGCCACCTGGCCGCCGAGGGACGGCGAGTACGCGACCCGCAGTCCGTGCACCCCGCCCGACAGGGCCGCCGTGTACGGGCCGGCCGCCGGGCCCAGCGCCGACCAGTCACGGGAGTCCGGTACTCCGATGACGTCGAGGAGCAGCGCCGCGTCGGCCGCGTCACGGGTCATCGGGCCGACGTGCGCGAGGGTGCCGAAGGCGCTCGCCGGGTACAGCGGCACCCGGCCGTACGTCGGCTTCAGCGCGAAGATCCCGCAGAACGCGGCCGGGATGCGGACACTGCCCCCGCCGTCCGTGCCCAGCGCGAGCGGCCCCGCACCGAGCGCCACGGCCGCCGCGGCACCCCCGCTGGAGCCGCCCGCGGTGCGCGACGGGTCGTACGGATTGCGGGTCACGCCCGACAGCGGCGAGTCCGTGACGCCCTTCCAGCCGAACTCCGGAGTGGTCGTCTTGCCGAGGAACACCGCACCCTGCTCGCGCAGTCTGGCGACGGACGGCGCGTCCTCGTCCCAACTGCCGTTCTCCGCAATGGTTTTGGAGCCCTTCAGGGTCGGGACGCCGCGCAGCAGCAGGATGTCCTTCACCGTGACCGGTACGCCGTCGACCGTGCCGGACGGCTCCCCGCGCCGCCAGCGGTCCGCCGACGCGCGGGCCTGCGCCAGGGCCGCCTCGCCGGTCACGCGCACGAACGCGTTCACTTCCGGCTGGATCCGCTCGGCCCGGTCGAGAGCCGCCCGGGTCGCCTCCACGGGGCTGAACTCGCCCTTGCGGTAGCCCTCGACGAGTTGTACGGCGGTCAGTTCGGTGAGGTCCCGCATGTGCCCCTCCGCTCGACGTTCAGTGCCCCGGCACGTACCCGCGTTGCTTGTCGACCACGTTGGTGAGTGATCTGCCCGCCTCCCAGCGGTCGTACATCTCCACGAACTGCGCGCCGAGTTCATCGCGCCAGCCGACGGTGTCACCGCTCATGTGCGGGGACACGATCAGGCCGGGGACCCGCCACAACGGGCTCTCGGGCGGCAGGGGTTCGGTGGCGAAGACGTCGAGGGCGGCCCCGGCGATCCACCGCTTGGTGAGCGCCTCCACCAGCGCCTCCTCCACGACGAGCTGACCTCGCCCGATGTTGATGAACCGGGCGGAGGGCTGCATCATCCCGAAGCGGCGGGCGTCGAACATGCCGTGCGTCTCCGCGGTGAGCGGGGCGGCCGCGATCACCCAGTCCGCGCGGGCCATCAGCCGGCCGAGGTCGTCGGGACCGTGGATCCCGGTGCGCGGGCGGCGGCCGACGAGCGCGGTGGTGACGCCGAGCGCCTTGAGGGTGGCGACGATCGCCCGCCCGATGGGCCCGGAACCGACCACGCACGCGCGTGTGCCGGCCACCCGCTGGGACTCCCGGTGCCGCCACACGCCCTCCCGCTGGAGCTCCAGGGTCCGGGGGAGGTCCTTGGCCATCGCCAGGACCAGCGCGGCGACGTACTCGGCGATCGGCCGGTCGAAGACACCGCGCGCGTTGGTCACCCTGGTGTCGGAGGCGGCGAGTTCGGGGCACATCAGGTGGTCCACGCCCGCGCTCGCCGTGTGCACCCAGCGCGGCCGGGGCCCCTCGCCCGGCCAGGCGTCGCGCACCGCGGTCGAGGTGAAGTCCCACACCAGCAGCACGTCGGCGAACGGCAGCCGCTCGGCGAGCGTGGACGCGTCCGCGTGCACGATCCGGACCCGGCCGGTGAGGCTGCCGAGCCTGGGCGGGGGATCGGCGTCCAGGACCAGAAGGGTGGGGACGGACATCCAGGCACCGTTTCTCCGGAGACGGCCCAGTGTCTGACGTGGGCGGATTGACCACGCTCGCACCCGAACCCACCTTCGTCAACACAGGCGTTGTGCACGTTCCGCTGTCCTTCCGTCTCTCACCGTGAGGCCGGTGCCTGCCATGGACGTCTCCTTTCTGGGCTGCCCGCGCCCGCAGCGCGGTGTCGGTGTCGTCGCCCTCTTCGACTTCGCGCTCGACCGCGAGCTGTGGCGCTGGGTCCCCGACGGGATCTCGCTCCATCTGGCCCGCACCCCGTACGTCCCCGTCGAGGTCGGCCTCGACCTGGCCCGCCTGGTCAGCGAGCACGAGACGCTGCACGAGGCCGTGCGCACGCTCAACGCCATCGCCCCCGAGGTCGTCTCGGTGACCAGGTCGCTGGAGGAGTACGTCGCCGAGGCGGGCGTCCAGGTCGCCGGGTGCACGCTGGCATGGGCCTGACCCGGCACATCTGGAAGGTGCCCTACCGCCAGGTCTCCGAGATGGCCCACCAGGCCGTACGGGCCGACGCCCAGGCGCTGTTCATCAGCTGCACCAACCTGCCGACCTACGACGTCATCCCGCAACTGGAGGCGGAACTGCGCATACCGGTGATCTCGGCCAACCAGGTGACCATGTGGGCGG
This sequence comes from Streptomyces sp. NPDC058307, assembly GCF_042880295.1. Lineage (NCBI taxonomy): Bacteria > Bacillati > Actinomycetota > Actinomycetes > Kitasatosporales > Streptomycetaceae > Streptomyces > Streptomyces sp. NPDC058307. The sequence goes on along the minus strand of NZ_JBHVYZ010000090.1, from coordinate 22,565 downwards.
CGTTGCGCCGACTGGGTACCCGAGCCGTGGGACCGTACCAGGCGCTGATCGACCCGGCGGCGAGGACGGGGCCCGCGCGCCCGGAGATCCCGGGTCTGCCGGAAGTCCGGGACCTGCCGGACGAAGAACAGCAGCAGGAAGGCTGGACATGACCGCACTCGGATTCCTCTACCCGGGCCACTCCGCAGAGGACGACTATCCGCGCATCGAACAGCTCCTGGGCAGTGACATCCGCCTGGACGTGGTCCACACCGACATCGGCACGGACGCCCACCGCGTGGACGTCCTCCGGGAGATGGGCTCCGCCGAACGGCTCGCCGCGGGTGTCGAGGAACTGCGCATGTCGGGTTCCGAGTCCGTCGTCTGGGCCTCCACCAGCGGCAGTTTCGTGCACGGCTGGGAGGGCGCCCAGGAGCAGGTCCGCACCCTCGCCCGCACGGCCGGCCTGCCCGCCTCCTCGACGTCCTTCGCCTTCGTGCACGCGGCAGCGGAGGTCGGGGCCGGGCGGGTGGCGGTCGCGGCGACCTACCCGGACGACGTGGCGGGCCTGTTCGCCGAGTTCCTGCGGGCGGGCGGGGTCGAGGTACTCCAGGTGCACGGCGCCGGCATCATCACCGCCGCGGAGGTCGCCACCTGGGGGGAGGAGGAGGTCCTCGCGCTGGCCCGGGAGGCCGACTCGCCGGACGCCGAGGCGGTGCTCCTCCCGGACACGGCCCTGCACACGGCCACCCACATCCAGGCCCTGGAGAAGGAACTCGGCAAGCCGGTCCTCACCGCGAACCAGGTCACCGTCTGGGAGGCCCTGAGGCTGACGGACCGCCGGGTGAACGCACCGGCGATGGGGACGCTGTTCATGAGGGAGCCGATCGTCCAGGTGTGACGCGCGCCTGGGTCAGGGGCTCACCGCCGACGCTCCCGCGGGGCGTCGGCGGTGAGCTCCGCGCGCATGGTGCGCGGTCGGCGGTGCTGACGGTTTCCGTACAGGACGACCGGGCAAGGGGACCTCACCCCGTCGGCGGCTTCCGGTGCACCGAGCCTCCGGCGGCCCGCTTCCCCCGCCTACGGCGATCAGGGCGCCGATCCCGCCGACCGCCCCCTACAGCACGACCGAGGCGGCCCCCCGTCACATCCGGTCCCGGCGGCGGACGGCGCGCAGCCGCATCGTCAGGCCGATGGCCAGCAGGATCAGGGCCACCACGGAATAGGCCCACGAGCCCGAGCCGCGCACGGCGTCGACCGTGGCCAGAATCACCCACAGGGCCGCGACGACACTCAGCGCGGTCCACGCGATGTCGGCGATCCGGATGGACAACTGGGCGCGCTGCCGGGTGCCGGGTTCGAGCGGCCCGAGCTCCGACGACGACCGCGACGGGTTCTCCTGCGTCATGAACGATCCCTCCGGATGGTGTGACGGTGCGCTCCGGGTACCCGGCGGCCCGAGCGGCAAGCGGTCAACTCCCTTACGGGATACGGAAGCCAGCACTCCAGGGACGTTCGCGGCCGCCTCCGGGAACAACCGGGGACAGTCTCCTGTTGTTGTCAGGACGACAGCGCAGGGCTCATGAGCAGGAGGCACCCCACCGTGGCGGAAGACGAGATCCGAGGTACCGCACAGGGCACCGCTCCCGTACCTCTCTCGGTGCTCGACCTGGTCACCGTCGGCGCCGGACGCACGGCCACCGACGCCCTGCGCACCAGCGTCGCCATCGCCAGGCTCACCGAGTCCCGCGGCTTCCACCGCTACTGGGTCGCCGAGCACCACTCCATGCCGGGCGTGGCGTCCTCCTCGCCCGCGGTGATCCTCGCCCACCTCGCCGCCCACACCACCCGCATCCGGCTCGGCTCGGGCGGCGTCATGCTCCCCAACCACGCCCCGCTGGTGATCGCGGAGCAGTTCGGCACCCTGGAGGCGATGGCCCCGGGCCGCATCGACCTGGGCCTCGGCCGGGCCCCGGGCACGGACGGTGCCACCGCGGCCGCCCTGCGCCGCACGGACCGGCTCAACGAGGGCGCCGACGACTTCCCCCAGCAGCTCGCCGAGCTCACCCGCTTCCTGGACGACGACTTCCCGGACGGCCACCCCTACCGCCGTATCCACGCGGTACCCGGCCCCGTCCAGGCGACCTCGCCCGGCGGTGTGCAGTCCCCGCACCGCCCGCCGCTCTGGCTGCTCGGCTCCTCCGGCTTCAGCGCACAGCTGGCCGGCTCCCTCGGCCTGCCCTTCGCCTTCGCGCACCACTTCTCGGCGCAGAACACCGTCCCGGCCCTGGACCTGTACCGCGAGTCCTTCCGCCCCTCCGCGGTCCTCGCCGAGCCCTACGCCCTCATCGGTGTCTCCGCCCTCGCCACCGACGACGAGAGGGAGGCCCGCCGCCAGGTCCGTGCCGCCGCGCTCAACATGATCCGGCTGCGCACCGGCCGCCCCGGTCTGGTCCCCACCCCCGAGGAGGCGGAGGCCTACGAGTTCAGCCCGATGGAGGAGGAGTTCGCGAACTCCTGGAACGCGAACGTCATCCACGGCACCGCCGACGAGGTCCGCTCCGGCCTCGACGACCTCCACAAGCGCACCGGCGCCGACGAACTGATGATCACGGGCAACGCCCACAGCGGCGACGTGCGCCTGCGTTCGTACGAGCTGATCGCCGACGCCTACGGCCTCCCCGCGGCCCCTGCGGTCTCCTAGGCCTGGACGCCCATCAGCCCGGAGATACGATCCGGCGACACCGGCCGTGAGTACAGCCAGCCCTGGCCGGTGTCGCAGCCGATGCGGCGCAGCCGGCTGGCCTGGGCCGAGGTCTCGACGCACTCCGCGGTGACGGTGAGACCGAGGCGGTGGGCGAGCTGGATCATCGCCTCGACGACGATCTCGTCGGCCGGGTTCGGCGGGACGCCCTCACCCTCGTACTGGAAGCCCCGGACGAAGGAACCGTCGAGTTTCAGGACCGAGACCGGGAGGCGGCTGAGGTAGGCGAGGTTCGAGTAGCCCGTGCCGAAGTCGTCGATCGCGATGCCGACGCCCATGTCGCTCAGCGCCTGCAGGGCCTGGAGCGGGCGGCCCGCCGAGCCCATCACCGCGGACTCGGTGAGTTCGAGCTGGAGCAGGTGCGGGGCCAGGCCGGTCTCCGCGAGGGTCTGCGCCACGTCCGCGACCAGGTCGGAGTCCCAGACCTGGCGGACCGCGACATTGACGCTGACGAAGATCGGCGGCTCGTCGGGGCGGTCCAGCTGCCACTGCCGGGCCTGACGGCAGGCGGTGGCGAGGATCCAGCGGCCCAGCGGGACGATCGAGCCGTCCTCCTCGGCCAGTGCGATGAACCGATTCGGCGTCAGCATCCCGAACTGCGGATGGTTCCAGCGCACCAGCGCCTCGACCCCGCGCAGCCGGCCGTCCTCCATGCCCACCAGCGGCTGGTACTCCAGCTGGAACTCGCCGCGCTCGATGGCCGGGCGCAGGGTGGATGCGAGGGCCTGGCGGGTCATGCGGTGGGCGTTGCGCTCGGGGTCGAACAGCGTCCAGCGGTCCCGGCCGTCGGCCTTGGCCCAGTACAGCGTGGTGTCGGCGGCCTGCATCAGCCCGGTCGCCGAGGTGCCCTCGGCCCGCCGCTCGACGACCCCGATCGACGCCGACACCGACATCCGGTGGCCGGAGAGGTCGAAGGGCGCCTGGATCGCCTTCAGTAGCGACTCGGCGAGGTCGGCGAGCTGCTCGGTGCCGGTGGAGTCCTCGACGAGCAGCGCGAACTCGTCGCCGCCCAGCCGCGCCACCAGGGGAGCGGTCGCCCGGCCCTGGCCGGCCTCGTCCGAGCAGCGCGTCAGCCGCTCGGCGACGGCGGCCAGCAGCCGGTCGCCGACCCGGTGGCCGAGGGTGTCGTTGACGGCCTGGAACCCGTCGAGGTCCAGATAGCACAGCCCGATCCGGCCCGTACCGCCCTGCTCGTACGACTCCGGCTCCAGCGCGGCCGTCAGCCGCTCGAAGAACAGCGTGCGGTTGGGCAGCCGGGTCACCGGGTCGTGCATCTGCAAGTGCCGCAGCCGGGCCTGGAGTTCACGGCGGGCGGTGATGTCGGCGACGGACAGCAGGACGCCGGGGGAGCCAAGGGAGTCCGCGGCCAGCGGTGTCACCGTGATCTGCGCCCACATGGAGTGCCCGTCGGGATGCTTGAGCCGGCGCTTGCAGCGCAGCTTCGCCTGACGGCCGCGCAGCACCTCGCGATAGGCGTGCCAGGTACGCGCGTCGGAGGCCAGGTCCACCAGGTCGGCGGCCGGGGTCCCGGTCAGCTCCTCCGGTACGGCGCCGAGCAGCTCGCCGAAGGCCGGGTTGGCGTCGACGACCGTGCCCTCGCGGTCCACCACGGCCATGGCCAGCGGCGCTGCCGCGAACGCCGCGCGATGCGACGGCGGCTCGGTACGAAAAGGTGTCGCGATATCACTCTCTGTAACGGCAGACCCGTCGAGGTCTGTCGCGGGCGCCGGCCCTTCGGACGTTCCGTTCACCGCTAGCTCCCGCAGTGCACTCGATCGCTGTCCGCGCAGGAAAGTGTGCCGATCATAGAGGCTGCCCCCGGGCCCTTCCAGCCATTGCCCGGTCCGGGGGACCGGCAACCCCTTCTGGCAGATCGTTTCTGCCCGCAGCTGGACGGGTCCTTGAGGCTGCAGACCGGTTGTGACGTTCCGTGAGTGATTCGGGGGTGTCGGCCGGTTGGGCAGGTCACGCCGACTCACTCGTCCGGTGCAGGTAAACAGGGCGTACCACCACAAACTCACACAGGCTGGGTGCGGTGTCCCGTGAACCGCTCCCGGAGGTCCCGTTGCCGCGCCCGTTTCCGCGCACTGTGCCGCGCCCGCGACTGCGCAGCACCGCCGCCGTGTTCACGACCATGGCGGCCCTCGCCGCCACCTCCCTCATCACCGGTCCCTCGGTCGCCGGACCCTTCTCCTCGGCGCCCTGCACCCTGGAACGCACCGGGGCCCACCACTCGGAGGGCCTCGACACCTGGAACACCGCCTATCCGCGCCCGGCCCGTGCCCTCGACGCGGTGATGGTCTTCCTGTCCTTCCCGGACGCCCCGCCGTTGACCACCCCTGCCGAGCTGACCGCCGATCACTTCCCGGCCACCACCCGCTTCTTCGAACGCGCCTCCTACGGCCGCTTCACGCTGCGCCCGCACCCGCTGCGGCACTGGATCCGGATGCCGCGCCCGTCGACGGCGTACGTCATGCAGCGCGACTGGAGTGCCGCGCACCGGAGCGCCTATCTGCGGGACGCGCTCGCCGCGGCGGACGGACAGGTCGACTTCTCGCGCTACGACGTCGTCTACTTCGTCGCCGATCCGGACGCGCCCGGCGTCGACTCGGACGCCACGAAGGTCGTCAACCTGGATGTGCCGCTCCAGGCCGACCACACGGACATCCGCCGGGTCGTCACGGTCTTCGAGAAGCACCCGCCGGACCGTCTCGTGCTGGCCCATGAGACCGGGCACGTCTTCGACCTGCCGGACCTGTACCACCGGCCGATGGACGGCAAGGGCGACTGGGACACCTACGTCGGCGACTGGGACCTGATGGGCAGCCAGTTCGGTCTGGCCCCTGATCTGTTCGCCTGGCACAAGTGGAAGCTGGGCTGGCTGGAGCGGCGGCAGGTGGTGTGCGTACGGGGGCCGAAGCCGGTGCGGCTGACGCTGGAGCCGCTGGGTGCCGGTCCCGACCGCGCCGGGATCTTCGGACTCGGGCGCGGCACGAAGCTCGCGGTCGTGCGCACCGGGGTCGACAGCGCGCTCGCCTTCGAGGCGCGGAGTGCGGTGGGCAACGACGCGGCGGTCTGCCGGCAGGGCGTGCTCGTCTACCGCATCCACAGCGGCGCGGCGTCCGGCGGCGGCCCCATCCAGGTCATCGACGCCCACCCCCGCACCGAGGCCTGCTGGGAGAACTCCGTCTACCCACCCCTCGCGGACGCCCCCGTCGACGTGGGCGAGAGCTTCAGGGTGCCGGGGGAGGACGTACGGGTGACGGTGACAGGACGGACGACGACCGGTGCGTGGGACGTGGAGATCGCGGTCGGGTGACGTCCCGACCGACGGCCAGGTGGCCGACGCGAGGGGGTGTGGGTGGCGGAGCCCCCACAACGCGCGGCGCAGCCGCGCAGAAACGACGATGGCGAGGCCGGTTCGCGCTTTCCGCGAACACGCCTCGCCATCGACATCGTGCGCCGCCAGGGACTCGAACCCCGGACCCGCTGATTAAGAGTCAGCTGCTCTAACCAACTGAGCTAGCGGCGCCTGCTGACGTCGTAGACCTTAGCATCCTGATCGGCTGGGGGAAAAATCGATATCCGCACGGCGGTGCGGGCCGCGCGGACGGCTGCCCAGAGCAGGATCTCCGGGCCCGGCAGCCAGGGGTGACGGGTGTCGGGGGCGACCAGCCAGCGGGAGGTCAGTGCCGATTTCGCGGCGCTCAGCGGGGGCGGGACGGTCACGGCGTCGCCGGTGCCGTGACACAGCAGCGGCGGGATCGCCGCCGTACGGCCGCACTCCTCCCATCGCAGCAGGGACGGCAGCCGCTGCGCCGTGCCCGGGGCCGCGAAGAGCAGCATCCGGCCCCTGAGCACCGCTACAGGGCCCGAACCCGGCCCCTCGTCCCACAGCCGGTCGAGCATCCGGCGTCCGAACATCGAGGGGGCGCTGACCACGTCGAAGGCGGTGCCGCAGGGCAGGACGACCGGGGCGGCGGGCCGCTCGTCCCAGAACGACAGGGTGCTGCGCGGATACGTTCCCGCCGAGGCGAGCCAGGCGGCCCCGTCCGCGGTGACGCCGGAGACGTCGAAGTGGTCCGAGAAGGGTTCGTCGCGAGTGCTCATGCCGTCTACATCTACGGGGCGTGAGCGGGTCGTTCCGCGGAGTTGTGAGAACTCGGGACACAAGCGAACAGGGAGGGGTATCTTGCCCGCCCGGCATATGCCAGGTGATGACTCACACGGGATCGGCGTGCCCCGCCCCGCCCTCCGCGCCGCGCAGCAGATCCCGGCCGAACTCGACCATCTTCTTCGCGTAGTCCTCGGTCCACTCGGCACGCTCGGCGATGTCCGCCGTCGTGAGCCGGTCGAAGCGCCGGGGGTCGGCCAGCTGGGCCGCCGCCATCGCCTGGAACTCCACGGCACGGTCCGCCGCCGCGCGGAAGGCCTGCGCCAGCTCGGTGGACCGGGTCAGCAGCGCGCGCGGGTCGTCGATCGACTCCAGGTCGAAGAAGTGCTCCGGATCGTCGGCCACCTGCGCGGGCTCGAACAGCAGGGGCGCGGGGCGCAGCCGCGGCTCGTTCCGACGCGGCGTGGGCTCCGCCATGTCTTCATCCTCCTCGTACGTCGTCCGTACCGACGGCCCGCCGATGCATGGGCCACCGTCCATTGTCCCGCGCCTGTGCAAGAGGGCGGGGCGCCTGCGGCCGTACCAAGGACTACGGCCCCCGCAGTGTTCCCGCTCACGGTCTCCAGGCGACGCGATGCTCCGCCAGCCGTGCCAGTACCGCGTGGTTCGCCTCCCAGCCGTCCGGGAACTTCACCAGGGTTCCCAGCTGGACGGGTTCCGTGGACGGGTAGTCGTCCAGTAGGTCGCTCACACCCGCCCGGCACACCACCACGCACGCGTGGCGGTGGCGGGAGGTCAGGACGCACAGGCGGCCCGTCTCCAGGTGGAAGGCGGTCGCGTCGGGGCGGCCGGAGAGCGGGTGCAGGACGACCGTGACGTCGTACTCGCGGCCCTGGAGACGGTTCGCCGTGTCGACGGTGACCTGCGTGACGCCGAGGTCTGTCAGCGCCGCGCGGACCGCCGCCGCCTGGTCCCGGTGCGCCGTGCCCACGGCGATCCGGTCGGCCGTCAGCGGCGCGGGGTCCGGTGAGCGCTCCGACGTGGCCGCCCCGCCCCGGTCCAGCAGCCGCCGTACGACGGTCGCGACGGCCCGCACCGCCTCCGGGTCCGTGCGCGGAGTGTGCCGTGCGGGCAGCTCCAGCAGGCCCCAGCCGGACTCCGCCGCCGCGTCGATCACCCGGTCGGGGCCCGAGCCGTCCGAGGGGACGCCGAAGGTGAGCCGGCGGTCGTCGTGGTCCGTGCCGCTGCGGAAGGGTGTGTAGGGGTAGAAGGCGTCCGAGACCAGGGGCGCGGCCGAGGCGGGCAGCCGCCAGGACACCGGCAGGCGGTGCTGCGGCAGCTCGGGGTTGTGGGCCAGAAGGGTGGTCACCGCCGAGGCCGAGGGGTCGTACGACAGCCCCGCCCACTGCTCGCTGCCCACGATCGCGAACGGGTCCAGCTGCCCCGGGTCGCCCACGAACAGCGCCCGCTCGAACAGGCCCGCCACCGCCAGCAGCGCGTCGGAGCGCATCTGGTACGCCTCGTCCACGATCGCGTGCGCCCACCGCTCGTCGGCCTTCACATGCCCCCACTTGGCGGCCGTGGAGATCACGACGGGCAGCCCGGCCAGATCACCCGCCTTCGCCGACTTCCGTACGTTCGCCAGCGCGTCCAGCGCCTTGTCGTACGGGTCGGCGTCACTGCTGTGCAGCCGCCCGACCGGCAGCTCGGGGTTCTTCTCGGCGAGCCGCAGGACCAGGTCGTCGACCTGGGCGTTGGTCTGCGCGACGACCATCAACGGGCGCCCCGCGTCGGCCAGTTCGAGCGCCGCGCGGACGACCAGGGTGGACTTGCCCGCGCCGGGCGGGGAGTCGACGACGACACCGCGGTGGGTGCCCTGCAGGGTGTCGTGGAGGATCGCGTCGGTGGCCCGCGCGGCCTCGGCACCGGGGTCGAAGGTCCGGGTGGTCACAGGACATCCTCCGGGGTCAGGGGATCGGCGGCCTCCGGCACGGCCTCACCGGGCGGCCCGCCGTGCGTCCACGGGGTGTCCTCCGGATCGGGCAGCTTCGCGCCGCCGCGCTGCTCGTGCTCGAAGAGCGTGAAGCACACCCGGTCGCCCTTCTCGGGGACGGACCCGGTCTCCGGCTCCTTGCCGCGGCCCATCTTGTCGAGGATCTTGAGGATGACCAGGGCGCCCTCCTCCTCGGAGCCCACGAACTCGGCCGACTGCGGCTTGCCGCCCAGCGAGCGGTACACCTTGGCCCGCTCGCCCAGATGCGGCCGGTCGTCGGTCCGCACGGTCACCAGCGGGCGCGGGCTCGGCCGCTTGCCCTCGCTGTACGTCATCACGACGTCCGTGACCTCCCCGGCGAACGCCTCTCCGGCGAGCCGCCGTCCCGCCATCACCAGCGGGTCGTCGAGTGCCTCCTGCGCCTCAAGGCGGGCCTGTTCGCGCTCGCGCGCGGCGAGCTTGTTGGCGGCGGTGACCGCGTCGTCGCGGCGCGGCTGCGGGGGCTCGCCCGCCACGACCCGGTCGCGGTGGCTCGTGAACGACCAGCGGTCGCGCGTCCACCGCTCCTCGACGTGCGCCCCCTCGGGCAGCGCCCGCAGCAGGTCCACTCCCCGCCACACCGAGTCCCAGGTGGGGCGGGTGTGGTTCGCCACGAGCGCGCGGATCTCCCGCTCGGCGGCGGTGAGCGCGCCGAGCCGATCGTCGGCCTCCAGACCGTCCTCGGCGGCGGCGAGGGTGCTCCGCGCGCGGTCGTAGCGCTCCAGGGCCGGGGCGAGCACCTTGTTGTCGAACGCCGGGTCGGTGGCGGGGCCCGCGGGCGGATGCAGCAGCTGGCCCCGCTCGTCCCGGGCGAGCTCGGCCTCCAGGGCGGCCTCGGCGCCCGAACGGCCCCCGGGCGGGTCGATCCATGCCAGCAGGGCGCCCAGGTGCTGGTCCTCCAGCGTGGACTGGCCGGTGCACCAGTGCCGGGACAGCACGTCCGTCATCGCCAGCAGCAGCGAGGAGCCCGGCACCCGGGCCCGCTCCCCGAAGTGGGTCAGCCACCGGCCCAGCAACGGCACCCGGGGCGGGGCCGGGTACGGCGTCTCCGGGTCCTGCTCCGCCGTACGCCGAAAGCGCATGGACCGCCCGAGCAGCCGTACGAGATCGATGCCCGCGCGGCTCGGCAGGATCAGCTGCGGGGCGTCCGCGCACAGCTCGACCTCGACCTTGACCCGCTTGCCGGTCTCTGGATCGGTCTCGTTGCGCTCGGCGGCCTCCACCGACTCGGCGTACCCGTCGACGTACGGCAGCACGATGTCCGCCAGCTCGGCCAGGAACGCGAACCTGAGGTCACGGTCCCGGGGCTGGGGTACGACCAGGAGGTGCGGGGCGTCCCGGTCGGTGCCCACGAGCGCGCCGAGCGGGGCACCGGCCTCGCCCGCGGTGGTGAGCGGGACCAGGACGAGGGGGTGCTCGGAGAGATGCCGGTGACGGACGGTCGCGGCGGGCTGGGCGCGGCCGGTACTGACGGCTTCCAGCCGGGCGAGCGTCGTGATCAGTGACACGGGGGCTCCTCGTGACGCGGGGCCGTGGGAAGGCCGCGGGCGGGCGTGACGCGGGGCGGGGCCGCGGGGGGTCGGCGCGGCGGCGCACTCACCGCGCGGCACCCCCCGGCACCGCGTCCAGCGCTTCGGCACGCAGCTCGGCCGCCCTGCGCAGGGCCGCCACCGCCGGATCGTCCGGATCACCGGCCTCGCCGCGGGCCGCCGCCAGCACGTCCTCCACCGTCGTCAGGCCGCCCAGCTCCGCGCGCACCGAGCGGCCCAGGGAGGTCACCGCGCCGGCCGCGCGGGAGCGGTCCCGGCAGTGGAAGGCCAGTTCGCACGCGGACAGGCACTCGGGGGCGTAGGTCGCCGGGACCGACTCGACCGCGGCGGTCAGCTCGGCGGCGGGAAGGTCGGGAGCGAAGCAGGTGCCCTCGGGCAGGGCGTCGGCGATGTCCTCGATGCGGGTGAGACGGGCCAACTGGCGGGCGGTGACCGCGCGCTGCTTGCGGATGTCGACGGCCGAGGCGGTGGGCAGGTTGGAGAAGTCCTTGGGGCACACCAGGAGGACCCGATGGCGGACCCTCGGAGCCGGCTCCATGCGGGCGGCGACCTCCTCCAGCGCGAGGACGTACACCGCGGCCTGGCGGGCGGCGGCGCCCACCTTCGAGGGGTCCGCCGAACCGTCCAGCATCGGGAAGGACTTGATCTCCACGACCGTCCAGCTGCCGTCCGGGTGCACCACCACCGCGTCCGGCTCCAGGAAGGCGGGGGAGCCGGCCACGTCGAGCGCGAGCATGGGGTGGTCGAGCAGCGTCCACCCCGCTGTCCCGGTGGCTTCCCGCAGGGCCAGTGCCGTGCGCGCGGTGCGGCCCTCGGGGCCGATCGCGGTGAGGTCGGGCACCTGGGCCCCGGTGGGCGGCTCGGCGCCGCGGTCCAGCCGCTCGTGCACCAGCCGCAACAGCTCCGCGCCGCCGTCCGCCTTGACCTTCGCCTCGAAGGCGTTGCCCCGGGTCAGGGCGAACTGCGACTGCCCGAAGGCGGACGGCGCGCCCAGCGCGCTCGCCAGCGTCGTCTTGTTCACCCCGGCGCCGTCGAGGATCGCGCGCCGCTTGCACCCGGGGTTCGCGGCGAGGGCCGCCAGGGCACGCGCGTCCAGGGCCTTGGCCGGCACCTCGGGCCCGCGCAGCTCAGCGAGCCGCTGCCGCAGCGCCGTCCCCCGCGTCCGTGGGAGCGGCACTGGGCTCGGCTCCGCCTGCGAAGTGGGACTCGCGCTGCCGTGGAATGTGCTCACCCGCGGAAGTCTGGCATCCGGCACTGACAATTGAGGGCTCTGTGCCGCGGGAGGCGACGGATACGGGCGCTATCCGGGCCCGGACACCCGCCGTGGCACGCTCCGCGGCCCGGCTGACGTAGGGGGCGAGCAGGAACCCGAGCCCCATCACCACCGCGCCCGCGACCGCGTCGAGGAAGTAGTGGTTCGCGGTGCCCATCACCACGATCGTGGTGACCAGCGGGTAGGCGACGGCCGCCACCTTCGTCGTACGCGTCCTGCCGTGGCGCCACAGCATCACACCGCACCACAGCGCCCAGCCGACGTGCAGGCTCGGCATGGCCGCGTACTGGTTCGTCATGCCGCCCATACCCCTGGGCGCGCTCGCCTCGCCGCCCCACCAGCCGTACGAGCTGTACTGGGCCATGGTGTCGACGAAGCCGTGGCTCGCCGAGAGGAGGCGGGGCGGGCAGGTCGGCAGCAGGGTGAAGCCGATCAGGCCCATGAACGTGGACGTCATCAGCCAGGTGCGGGCGGCGCGGTAGTGCACGGCCCGGGAGCGGAAGAGCCAGATCAGGATGGCCGGCGTGACCAGGTAGTGCAGCGAGGCGTACCAGAAGTCGGCCGGTACGCCGATCCAGGTCTGGCTGGTGAACAGCCGGTTGAGCGGATGCTCGGCGTTGAGGTAGAGGAACTTCTCGACCTTGAGGATCGCCAGGCCGTGGTCGACGGCGCCCGTGACATCGCCCCTGGCGAGGAGCCGTCCGGCGCTGTAGCAGGCGTACACCAGCACGATCAGGGGCAGCTCGGTCCACCAGCGCAGCCGCGTGTCCGGGACTGCCTCGATGCCTGGTGTCTCGGTCAGCGGCATCCGATCCTGTCCCCCTTCGATTCGCGCGGCGTCCGGCCGTCCTCGTCCGGGGGTGCCACTTTACGGCGTATGTGCGGGCTCCTGTGGAGTGCCCCCACGCAGCGCCTTCGGCCCTCAAAGACGCTGGGAACGCCCTTCGGGTTGCCCTCCCCCAGGGTGCGCGATGATGGAGGGGTTCCGCCTCCGCTTTCCCCCGGAAAGGTTTCTCCATGGCACCGCGCATCCTGCTGGCCCGGCACGGACAGACCGAGTGGTCGCTGTCCGGCAAGCACACCGGCAGGACCGACGTGCCGCTCCTGGAGGAAGGCCGGCGGGGCGCCAAGCTGCTCGGCGAGCGGCTGCACCGGCCCCCGTACGACGGCCTCGCCGGGGCGGAGATACGTACCAGTCCGCTGGTACGCGCGCGTGAGACCTGCGAACTCGCCGGGTTCGGGGAGCGGGCGGCCACCTGGGACACGCTCATGGAGTGGGACTACGGCGCGTACGAGGGCATGACCCCGGACGAGATCCAGGCGGGGCGGCCGGGATGGCTGATCTGGCGGGACGGGGTGCCGGACGGCGAGTCCCTCGACGAGGTCACCGCGCGCGCGGACGAGGTCGTCGCGTGGGCGCGCGCCGCGGACCGGGACGTGCTGGTGTTCGCGCACGGGCACATCCTGCGGTCCATCGGGGCGCGGTGGCTGGGTCTGCCGATCGATTTCGCGGCACGGGTGCGACTGAATCCGACATCCCTTTCGGTTCTGGGCTGGGCTTATGGGGAGCCCGCCATTGAGAGCTGGAACGACTTGGGGCATCTGGGGTCGTAGTCGGGTGCCGTCGTGGGGGGGGGGGGCGCCCCCCCGGGGGCCCGGGGTGACACCCCCCCCCCGCCCCCCCCCCCCCCCCCCCCCCCCCCCCCACACACAAAAACCCACCCCAGCCG
>NZ_JBHVYZ010000090.1:0-9113 GCF_042880295.1 Streptomyces sp. NPDC058307 | reverse complement strand
TAAACTACGGGGCGCAGGTGGCGTCGTCGGGGGGGCCGGCGGGGCCGGCCCCCCCCCCGCGGCTCCGCGGCACATGCAACACCCCCCCCCCCCCCCCCACCACCGGGCCGCAGCCGCAGAACAGTCCTCACGCGGTCCTCGGCGTCGACGCATGGCGTTCCAGGAACGCCGACACCCCCGAAGCCCGCCGGTGAGGCGACAGCACCCTCGCCGTCGCCGCCAGCATCGTGCGGATGCGGGACGACTGGACCTCGCCCAGCAGCTCCAGCACCCGCAGCCCCGCCGCCGCACCCTCGTCGGGGTGGCCGCCGCGAGCCAGGTCGTCGGCGAGTTCGGCCGTGTACAGCGCGATGTTGCGGGTGAAGTGCGGGTCCTGGAGATCCGCCGCGCGCCGCGCGTGCCTGGCCGCCCGGCGCCAGTCGCCCAGCGTGGACCAGCACTGCGCCTCCAGTCCCGCCAGCTCGGCCTCGCCGTAGAAGCTCATCCACTCGGGGTCGGCGTCCGAGAGGCCTCGTTCGAAGTAGGCCTGTGCGCGGGCGAGGGCCTGCTCGCACCCGGTGCGGTCGGCGAGCCCCGCCCAGCCGCCCGCCTCGCGCAGTGCGAGCAGCGACATGAGCCGGGCCGAACCCAGGGGCCGGGCGACCCGCTGCGCGGCCTGCGCGGCCCGCACCGCCTCCCGTGGCCGTCCCGCGTCGCGCGCGAGGAAGGCGGTGTTGCAGAAGGCGTGCGCCTCCAGGGCGTCGTCACCGGTCACCCGGGCCGTCGCGAGCGCCTCCGCGTAGTGCGAGCGGGCATCGTCGAACCGCCCGGAGTCGTGCGCGAGCCAGCCCACCGAGATGGCCAGTTCACCGGCGCCCGAATGCAGCCGCTCGGCGGTCGTCTGCCGGGTCGCGCCGGCGTCCAGGAGCGCGTAGGCGGCGCGCAGTGGAGCCGCCGCGCGCTGGTACAGGCCGTCCGCGCCGTGCCGGTCGTCGAGCAACCGGATTCTGCGCACGGCTTCCTCCAGGGCACCCGCCTCGCCCGCCCCCGCGCGGCGGACCGGCCCTGTGGCGGCCGTGGCGTCGAGGGCGAGCCCGATGGGGGCCAGTGAGGCGGCGGCGACCGTGGCGCCACCGCCGGTCATGAATGCGCGACGCAGCACGTCGCTCTCCTCGTAGTCGTCGTACGTCTCGTCGGGATCCTGCGTGTCCTGCGTGTCCTGCATGTCCTGCGTGTCATACGGCTCGTAGGTCCCCTCTGTCTCACTCGTGGTGCGCGCCCGGCGTCCGCGGACGGATGCGCGGGAGGCGAATCCCAGGTCGGTGAGCGCGCGGCCGGGGAACATGTGGAGGAACACCCGTTCGTACGCGTAGTTGGGGCAGCGGATCTCGCCCGCCTCGACGCGGCCCACATAGCGTGCGTCGCAGCTGACGCTCTCGCCGATCTCGCGCGCGGCCCGTCGCACCATCGCGGCGAACTCGGCCGGCGAGCGCTGTCCGCGCAGACGCCGGAACGCGAGGTTCGGCTGCGGTGGTGTGGGGGACTGGGACGAGGTCACCATTGACGACGCCATGGCCGGGTCCTCTCGTGCGAACCGTCGAACCATGCCGGAGGTGGGGCGAGTTGACTGGTTTGTCAGTGTGACGCCCTGTTTCCGGCGGGCATGAACGTACCTGTTGTGTCCGGGTCGCCATGCGGGGTTTGGCTACAAACCGGATATCTCATCCGAGATCCGCCATGAACTGCCATCCTTTGCGGCGGACTTCCGCCGTAGCCGTTGACGCGGTCGCGCGTTGAATCTCTCGGAGTCGGACGAGGGTTCCTTGATGGAGGCCGCGATGGAGATCAGCCAGAGCGTCGATCCGTGTACGCCGGTGTCGTGCGACGTGGTCACGGTGCCGACGCGACACGGCCTGGAGGCCGTCGACATCCTGCGACGGGGGGTGGGTGAGGGGGTGGGTCCCGTGCTGCACGACGACGGCGGCCAGACCCTGGGGTTCCTGGTGCCGCCGGGGACGGCGGCGGGCTGGGACATGCCGGGGAGCACGTGCACGGAGACCGACGGCCGGGGTCTGCGGTTGGCGCCGGAGCCTCCGGTGGCGGGATCGGACTGGCTGCTGCCACCGGGAGACGCCGACCTGGCGACGGACCCGGCGGTGCTGCGGGCGGCACTGGACGAGGCGGCGAGACTGATCGAGGCCGCGGACAACTGCCGTTGACCGGGGGCCGTCGGCCCTGACCGGCCCGCGGGCGCGGGACGGCCTCGCACCGCGGATAATGGCGTAGTGGGCAAGTCGAAGAACGCTCGCCGTGGGAACGCGGCCCCCGAAGCCGTCGTGGAACCCGTCGACGGCGGTCTCGCCGAGCTCATCCCCGACCGCGAGCGCACACACGCGTGGACGCTGCTCGTCGACGGCGCACCGCAGTCCCACGTCGACCTGGACGACCCGACCCACCTCTCCTTCGAATACCAGCGCAGACTCGGCCACGTCATCGACCTCGCCGCACCCCCCGGCAAGCCCGTGCACGCCGTGCACCTCGGCGGCGGCGCGTTCACCCTCGCCCGGTACCTCGCCGCCACCCGCCCCCGCTCCACCCAGCAGGTCGTCGAGCGGGACGCGGCCCTGGTCCAACTGGTCAGGCGGAAGCTCCCCCTGGAGCCGGCCGCGCGGATACGGGTGCGCTCCGTCGACGCCCGCGAAGGACTCGCCAAGGTCGCCGACGGATGGGCCGACCTCGTCATCGCCGATGTGTTCAGCGGAGCCAGGACCCCGGCACATCTGACCTCCACCGAGTTCCTCGACGAGGTCCGAAGGGTGCTCGGGCCGGGCGGTTTTTATGCCGCCAACCTCGCCGACGGGCCGCCGCTCGCCCATCTCCGCGGCCAGATCGCCACCGCCGCCGCCCGCTTCCCCGAACTCGCCCTCATGGCCGATCCGACGGTCCTGCGCGGCAAACGCTTCGGCAACGCCGTCCTGGTCGCCTCCGACACCCCCCTGCCGATCGCGGAACTGACCCGCCGCGCCGCCTCCGACCCGCACCCCGGCCGCGTCGAACACGGCAGGGCGCTCCTCGACTTCACCGGAGGGGCCGTACCCGTGACGGACGCCGAGGCGGTGGCCTCCCCGGCGCCGCCCCCGTCCGTGTTCAGATGACCGGTTGAGTCAGTAGGTACCGATCTCCACCCGCGGCGGGCCGTCGTGCCAGGTGCAGAACACCGACACCCGGTCCGCGCCCGAGGCGAACTCCACCCGGATCCACGACTCCGTCTTCCACACCTGCATCGACCACCCCGTGCCCGGCGTCGCGGACACCAGGGTCGCCGACTTCTCGCCCAGGTCGAAGACCGCGCGGCCGCCGTCGGTGTCGTAGCTCCTGACCCGACCGGAGGCGGTGGGGGAAGGGCTCTTCGAGGGCGTCGGCCTCGCGGTCGTGGCACTCGGCGTCGCTGACGGGCTCTTCGACGGGGCCGCCCGACCGGTCCGCGTCGGCGTCGACGACGTCAGCGGCTTCGACTCCTGCGTGGTCGCGTCGGCCGCCGTGATGGGCAGCGCGCGCGGCGGATCGTAGGCCGTGCCCGCCATGACCGTGTGGACACCCCACCACGACAGCGTGACCGCCGCGCCCGTGGCGAGCAGCCAGGCCAGTACGTGTACGAGTCCTCTGCGCATCGCCCGCCATACTGCCTCACGCGTCCCACCGGCCGCACACGGACAGAGTTGTCCACAGGCCCCGACCGCGCTCGCCCGAATCGCGTACGGTGCGGCGCATGGCAAGTGTGCTCGTGGTCGAGGACGACCAGTTCGTCCGCTCGGCGCTCATCCGGCACCTGACCGACGCGGCCCACACCGTGCGCAGCGTCGGGACGGCGCTGGAGGCGCTGCGCGAGGTCGCCCATTTCCGTTTCGACGTGGTGATCCTGGACCTCGGTCTGCCCGATCTCGACGGGTCCGAGGCGCTGAAGATGCTGCGCGGCATCACCGACGTCCCGGTCATCATCGCGACCGCCCGGGACGACGAGACGGAGATCGTGCGCCTGTTGAACGCGGGGGCGGACGACTACCTCACCAAGCCCTTCTCGGTCGAGCACCTCTCCGCCCGGATGGCCGCCGTCCTACGACGGTCCCGGGGCGCCGGAGGTGACGCACCGTCCGAGACCGTGCTGCGGGTCGGCGGCCTGAGCGTCGATCCGCTGCGTCGCCAGGCCGAACTGGACGGCGTCCGACTCGACCTCACCCGCCGCGAGTTCGACCTGCTCGCCTTCCTGGCCGCCCGGCCCGGGGTGGTCGTACCCCGCAAGGAACTCCTCGCGGAGGTCTGGCAGCAGTCCTACGGCGACGACCAGACGATCGACGTCCATCTGTCCTGGCTCAGGCGCAAGTTGGGGGAGACGGCCGCGCAGCCCCGTTATCTGCACACCCTGCGGGGCGTCGGCGTGAAGCTGGAACCACCGGGCGGGGGGCTGCCGTTGTGAGATGGGCTCTGGTCAAGGTCTGCCTGGCGGTCACCACCATGGTCGTGGTCGCCTTCGCCGTCCCGCTCGGCCTCGTCATCAAGGAGATGGCCCGGGACCGCGCGTTCTCCAACGCCGAGCGGCAGGCGGCCGCCGTCGCTCCGGCCCTGTCCATCACCACCGACCGCGACCAGCTGGAGCGTGTCGTCGCCTCCGCGGGCTCGGACTCCGGGATGGCCGTCCACATACCGGCGAGCGCGGGCCGGCGGGGCGTGGACATCGGACGGCAGCGGTCCGCCGCCGACGACATCGCGACCGTGCGCAGGCTGGGCCGCGCCTCCACCAGCGAGGTGCCCGGCGGCTCCACCCTGCTCCAGCCGGTCGCTCTCAGCTCCGGCGAGATAGCCGTCGTCGAGGTGTACGTCCCCGAGTCCGAGGTGAGCAACGGCGTCGCGACCGCCTGGGCGGTCCTCGCGGGCGTCGGCATCGCGCTGGTCGTCGGCTCGGTCGCGGTCGCCGACCGGCTCGGCGTACGGATGGTGCAGCCCGCGCAGAAACTCGTGGAGGGCGCCCATGAGCTGGGGGAGGGGAAGCTGGGGTCGAGGGTGCCGGAGGAAGGGCCGACCGAACTCAGGCTGGCGGCGGTCGCGTTCAATTCCATGGCCGACCAGGTCGTCCAACTGCTGGCGAACGAACGGGAGCTGGCCGCCGATCTGTCCCACCGGCTGCGCACCCCGCTGACCGTGCTGCGGCTCAACGCGGCCTCGCTCGGGGAGGGTCCGGCCGCCGAGCAGACGCGGGCGGCGGTCGCGCAGTTGGAGCGCGAGGTCGACACCATCATCCGTACCGCCCGGGAGGCCAAGCCGCAGACCGCGGCCGCCGGGCCCGGCGCCGGGTGCGACGCGGCCGAGGTGGTCCGGGAGCGGATGGGTTTCTGGTCCGCGCTCGCCGAGGACGAGGGCCGCAAGTGGCGGGTGGCCGGCACCGAGCGGCCGGTGCGCATACCCGTGGCCCGGGCCGACCTCGTGGCCGCCCTCGACGCCCTGCTCGGCAACGTCTTCCGGCACACCCCGGAGGGCACGGCCTTCGCGGTCGACGTGCACAACGGCGAGGACGCGGTGATCATGCTCGTCTCCGACGCCGGCCCCGGCATCCGCGACCCCGAGGCCGCCATGGCACGCGGGCGGGGGTCCGGCAGCACCGGATCGACCGGGCTCGGCCTCGACATCGTGCGGCGGCTCGCCGAGGCGACCGGCGGGGACGTACGGATCGGGTCGTCGGTCCTCGGCGGCACCGAGGTGCGGATCTGGATCCAGCTGAACGGGCGGGAGCCGGTACGCCGGGGACACCGGGTGCGCAGACGCCGTACGCGCGGATTGGTCTCGACCTTTAACCGGTCCCGATCCCTTCCTTAAGCGCGCCCTAAGATCCTCAACGCCCGCCCTGATCAGGTCATTTGCCCGATTCCGGATCGCTAGCGTGCCGCGTCATGAGCATCCATCGGCGCAGAGTGAACGGCAGGAACAAGGTGATCGGCGGGCTGGTCGCCGCCGCCGTCGTGGGGACCGGCGCGGTCCTGTTGAGCGGTACCGCCCAGGCGGCCGGGATCGGCGCCGCGTACACGAGGACGAGCGACTGGTCGACGGGATACACCGCGCAGTACGTCGTCACCAACAACAGCGGTGCGGCGGAGAAGGACTGGAAGCTGGAGTTCGACCTGCCGGGCGGGTCCACGCTCGGTTCCCTGTGGAACGGGGAGGCCGGGGTGAGCGGGCGGCATGTCACGGTGAAGCCGCCCCGGTGGGACACCGACGGGCTGGCCGCCGGTGAGTCGGTCACGGTCGGGTTCGTGGTCAGCGGCACGGGCGATCCCACGGGCTGTCTCATCGACAACGGCGACTGCTCCACCGGCCACAGCGGCACCCCCGCTCCCAGCTCGACCCCCACGCCGACCCCCACCCCCACGCCCACGAAGGGCACCGGCACCGACGCCACCGCCGGCTTCGCCCCCTACGTCGACACCTCCCTCTACCCCGCCTTCGACCTCCTCGCGAGCGCCGCGTCCACCGGCGTCAAGGACTACACCCTCGCCTTCGTCACCGACGGCGGCGGCTGCACCCCCAAGTGGGGCGGGGTCAGCGACCTGGCGAGCGACGCCGTGGCCGCGCAGATCGGCGCGCTGCGGGCGAAGGGCGGTGACGTCCGGGCCTCCTTCGGCGGTGCCTCCGGCTCCGAGCTGGCCACGACCTGCTCCTCGGCGGACGCGCTGGCGGCGGCGTACGGCAAGGTCGTGGACGCGTACGGCCTCACCAAGGTCGACTTCGACGTGGAGGGCGGGGCACTGCCGAACACGGCCGCGAACACCCGGCGGGCGCAGGCGATCGCGAAGCTCCAGTCGCAGCACCCCGGACTGGATGTCTCCTACACGCTCCCGGTGATGCCCGAGGGCCTCACCCAGGACGGCGTCGATCTGCTCGCGAACGCCAAGTCGAACGGCGTGAGGATCGACACCGTCAACATCATGGCGATGGACTACGGGCCCTCGTACAGCGCAGACATGGGCACCTACGCCGAACAGGCCGCCACGGCCACCCAGGCGCAGGTCAAGGGCGTTCTCGGGCTGTCGGACAGTGCGGCCTGGAAGGCGGTCGGCGTCACGCCGATGATCGGGGTCAACGACGTGGCCTCGGAGATCTTCACGGTCGAGGACGCCACCCAGCTCGTGGCCTTCGCCAAGGCGAAGGGGCTGGGCCGGCTGTCGATGTGGTCCGCGACCCGGGACAAGCAGTGCTCCGGCGGTGCGAAGCCCTCCGCCGACGCGAGCTGCAGCTCGATCGTCCAGGACGCGCTCGCCTTCTCGAAGGCCTTCGCCGCCTACAACTGAACCCGTCGCCGCCTACAGCTGAACCCGTCCGCGACGAGGCTCCTTGGTCACCGGTAGGCAGGGATGTCGGTCACGTTTCGACAAATCGGGCCGATAGCTATTGACGCATGACCTGACATAACGCTGTCATTGCGCCACCGTGTTCGGTCAAGTTGGTTTCTGGTCGATTACGACTGGTCTCCGAATCCCTCCATGACCGAACCCCTGCCTTCAGGAGCCGTCCATGCGTGACCTCTCGTCTTCCCTCCCCTCGCCCAGCCGTCGTGGTGTGCTCAAGGGGGTGGGTGGTGCCGCCCTCCTCGGCGCGGGCATCCCGTTGCTGTCCGCGTGTGGCAGCAGCGGCAGCTCCAGTGACCCGAAGACCGTGAGTCTGGGGTCGAACGCGTCGGACGCGGTGCCGAAGAAGGCGTTCGCCGAGATCTACGCGTCCTTCAAGAAGCAGTCCGGGATCGCGGTCGACGTGAACACCAAGGACCACAACACGTTCCAGGAGCAGATCAACTCCTACCTCCAGGGCACGCCGGACGACGTGTTCAACTGGTTCGCCGGCTACCGGATGCAGTTCTTCGCCGCGAAGAACCTCGCCTCCCCGATCGACGACGTGTGGGACAAGATCGGCGGGAACTTCCCGGACGCGATGAAGAAGCTGTCCAAGGGCGCGGACGGCAAGTACTACTTCGTGCCGCTGTACACGTACCCGTGGGCGCTCTTCTACCGCAAGAGCGTGTTCGCGCAGCACGGGTACGAGGTTCCGACCACGTGGGACCAGCTGGTCGCCCTGTCCAAGCAGATGAAGAAGGACGGCCTGGTCCCGATCGCGTTCGGCGACAAGGACGCCTGGCCGGCGATGGGTACCTTCGACCAGATCAACTTCCGCCTCAACGGCTACGACTTCCACGTCGAGCTGATGGCGGGCAAGGCCGCGTGGACCGACGCCAAGGTCAAGGCCGCCTTCGACCACTGGGCCGAGCTGCTGCCCTACCACCAGGACGGCTTCATGGGCCGCACCTGGCAGGACGCGGCGCAGACGCTGGTGTCCAAGAAGGCCGGCATGTACCTGCTGGGCTCGTTCGTGGCGCAGCAGTTCACCAACAAGGCGGACCTTGACGATCTGGACTTCTTCGCGTTCCCGGAGATCAACCCGGCGTACGGGCAGGACACCGTCGAGGCCCCCACCGACGGCTTCATGGTGTCCAAGGCGCCGAAGAACAAGGCCGGCGTGACCAAGCTGCTCGAGTACCTGGGCACCCCGGCGGCCGAGCAGATCTACCTCAAGGCCGACTCCAGTGTGGTGGCCGCCTCCAGCAAGGCCGACACCTCCTCGTACACGCCGCTGCAGAAGAAGGCGTACGAGATGATCTCGGGTGCCAAGAGCCTGACGCAGTTCATGGACCGCGACTCGCGCCCCGACTTCACCTCGACGGTGATGCAGCCCGCGCTGCAGAAGTTCCTGCAGAACCCCAAGGGCGTGGACAGTCTGCTGTCCTCGATCGAACGTCAGAAGAAGACGATCTTCGCGTCCTCCTGAGCTGAGCGGCTACATGACTACCGACACGAACATGAAGAGCCCGGAGGCGGCCGCGGTGCCGCCTTCGGGCCCTGCCCCTGTCACCCAGCGGGTCCCGCGGGGGCACAAGCGGCTGCTGACCCGGCGGGACCGCATCACGCTCGCCTTCATGGCCGGTGTGCCCACGGTCCTGCATGTGCTGCTGGTGTGGGTGACCGCGCTGGCCTCGATCGCGCTGGCTTTCACGAGCTGGGACGGCATCGGCTTCGGCTCCATCAAGTGGGTCGGGC
>NZ_JBHVYZ010000089.1:0-27492 GCF_042880295.1 Streptomyces sp. NPDC058307 | reverse complement strand
CGCAACGGCAGTCGTCCTCATGTCCGCCCGACGGCTGCGCGAGAGCATCGACCGGGCCATACTGGCGGCGGCCGACGGTCGACTGCCCACATCCGGCGACGTGACGCTGCTCAACCGGTCGGCAGCGGCGGCCCCCGGACCCGCCCTCCAACTCGTCATCACCGACGACCGCCTGGAGCCCGCCGGCCCCGCGCCCCTCGCCGCCGACCCCGCCCTCGCCCTGGCGCTCATCGCCCAGGATGCCGTCGCCCTGCTGCTGTCCGCCGAGATCCGGCGCGTACGCGTCTGTGAAGCCGACCGCTGCGCTCTGCGTTTCCTGGACCGCTCCCCGGCCCGCAACCGCCGATGGTGCTCCATGACCCGGTGCGGGAACCGCACCAAGGTCCGCCTCCATCAGGCGCGTACACGACACAGCGGTCGGATCACGGAAAGCTGACGGGAGGAATGCTCGGCTCACTCGGGCGACCTCACCCGGAAGGCCGGGCCCGGACACTCTGGAGTTTTCCACTGGCCTCGAGTACCGCCTGCACCTCGCCGCAGGGGCCGCCAGCGATGCGCCCGCCACGGTGAGCATGCACGGGGCCGCCGTCTCGGAGACCGCGGGACCGACGCCCGCGAGCCGGGTCAGCAAGGGTCGAAGGACTCGCGCCCCACGGCTTCTGTCGGCTCAACCCGTGCGAGGACGGACGGGGCTTCGCTCTTCGACTCGTCACCCGAGCGGCCGCCGAGTGCGGCGCTCACGCACCGGAACCGGGAAGAGCACGGACCCTTGCGCGCCCCGATTCGGGTGTTCCCCGTCGTGATCCACCGACCTCGCGGTGGCGGGCCGGACTCCCGCAGCACGGCAAGGCCCGCGTCGAGCGAGGCGGTCGTCGGATCCGGGGCGATGCCGGCGAACCGGCGCGGCTGCAATCCGGCATCCCGCGGTCTCGCAATCAAGCGTTCCGCGGCACCGGTCCCGGCGAGGAACACGTCCGTCGCCGGCAGCGGGCGGCGCATGCCCAGCCGGGCGTCGACCGGGCGTTGACCGCACCTCCTGCATGGCGAGCCAACAGCCAGCGCGGAGTGGGGAATGGGGACGCTTCGGGACTCCGATCGTCGGTGGGGTCATCGGTGCCGCGACAGGCCGTCTTCGCGGACGGTGCAGGACTACCTCCCATGCGCGCAATCGGAAGTCACGCGCGCAGGGTCGGGGGGCTCATCTGAGTTTACTTTCACATACTCAGCTAGTAGCGTCATGGCCAGCACATCGACCCGGCTGCCACGGGAGAACCCGATACGCACCCGCCCGACAAGGGCACCACCATGGGAGTAAGTCCTGAGGCCCACGAGTTCGCGGAGTTCCTGGCGAGCGTGAGCGCGAAGTCGTCGACGCCCGGCCTCGACCTGGCTGTCATCCGCGACATCGTCGACTCGAACCACAAGGCGTCGAGCGAGCCGGAAGGCGTCACCTACGCCGAGGTCGACGCGGACGGCGTCCCCGCCCTGTGGGCCATCCCCGAGGGCGCCGACCCCGACCGGGCGCTGCTCCACTTCCACTTCGG
This sequence comes from Streptomyces sp. NPDC058307, assembly GCF_042880295.1. Classification (NCBI taxonomy): domain Bacteria; kingdom Bacillati; phylum Actinomycetota; class Actinomycetes; order Kitasatosporales; family Streptomycetaceae; genus Streptomyces; species Streptomyces sp. NPDC058307. The sequence continues at coordinate 25,948 of NZ_JBHVYZ010000089.1, read as the reverse complement.
CGGATCGGTCACCGCCTCCATGCACTCCGACCGCAAGGCCGCGGGCCACATCGCGAAGGCGGCCGGCGCCCGCTCCCTCGTCGTGGACTTCCGCCTGGCACCCGAACACCCCTACCCGGCCCAGCTCGACGACGCCGAGACGGCCTACCGCTGGCTGCTCTCCCAGGGCTACGAGCCGCGGGACATCGGCAGCACCGGCCACTCGATCGGCGGCACCCTCGCTGTCATGCTGCCGCTGCGCCTGCTCGCGAAGGGCGAGGCGACGCCCGGCGCGATCGTCAGCGTCTCACCGTGGACCGACCTCACCATCCAGAATCCGTCGGTGGACGAGAACGAGGACAACGACAAGATGCTCAGCCGGAACACCCTGGAGCTCTTCCGGGGAGCCTGGCTGCAGGACCCCGCAGTCGACTTCGCCGACCCGCAGATCAGCCTCGTGAACGCCGACCTGACCGGCCTGCCGCCCACGATCGTCTTCTACGGCGAGTACGAGACCCTCGCCGACGACGGCGCCCAGCTCGGACACCGGCTCGCGGACTTCAAGGTCACCTCCGAGGTCCACCCGGTGCCCGAAGGCCAGCACTCCTTCGTTCTGGGCTCGGGACGCGTACCCGAGGTGGACCGGGCCATCGGACAGATGGGCCAGTGGCTGCGCAAGCACCTCGGCTCCTGAGCAGAAGCCGCACCTGACGGCGGGGCCGCATACGGTACCTGTGTCCGACAGACGCTGTTCCGCACGCGGCCCCACCACCGTCCCTCGATGCCACAAAGGAGTGCGCGATGGGAACGTACGAGGATGTCTTCCGCTCCAGTACCGAGGACCCGGAGCGTTTCTGGCTGAAGGCGGCGGAGGGCATCGACTGGGATGTCACTCCGCAACAGGCCCTGGACTCCTCGGGCGCGCCCTTCTACCGCTGGTTTCCCGACGGACGGCTGAACGTCTGCTTCAACGCGCTCGACCGGCACGTCGAGGCCGGCCGGGGCGAACAGCCCGCGCTCATCTACGACTCCCCCGTCACCGGCACCCGCCGCACCTACACCTACCTCCAGCTGAGGAACGAGGTGGCCGCGTTCGCCGGAGCGCTCGCACAGCTCGGCGTGGGACACGGCGACCGCGTGGTGATCTACCTGCCGATGGTTCCCGAGGCCGCGATCGCGATGCTGGCCTGCGCACGGATCGGCGCGGTCCACTCGGTCGTCTTCGGCGGATTCGCCCCGCGCGAGCTCGCCCTGCGCATCGACGACGCCGCCCCCAAGGTGGTTGTCTCCGCCTCCTGCGGCATCGAGGGCAAACGGGTCATCGCCTACAAGCCCCTGCTCGACCGGGCCATCGAACTCGCCGCCCACAAGCCCGACAAGCAGGTGATCCTGCAACGCCCGCAGGAGCCCGCCACGCTGGGACCGGACGACCTCGACTGGGCCGACCTGGTCGCCGCCGCACCGGCGGCCCACTGCGTCCCCGTCGCCGCCACCGACCCCCTCTACATCCTCTACACGTCCGGAACGACCGGAAAGCCCAAGGGCGTCGTCCGCGACAGCGGCGGCTACGCGGTCGCCCTGCACTGGTCGATGGGCGCCGTCTACGACATCGGCCCGGGCGAGACGATGTTCACCGCCTCCGACGTCGGCTGGGTCGTCGGCCACTCCTACATCGTCTACGGACCCCTGCTGGCCGGCGCGACAACGGTCCTGTACGAGGGCAAGCCGGTCGGCACCCCGGACGCGGGCCAGTTCTGGCGCGTCGCCGCCGAACACCGGGCCAAGACCATGTTCACCGCGCCCACCGCCTTCCGGGCGATCAGGAAGGAGGACCCCAAGGGAACCCTCACCGCCGGCTACGACCTCTCCCACCTGCGCTACCTCTTCCTGGCCGGCGAACGCCTCGACCCGGGGACCTATCACTGGGCGAGCGACCTGCTGGGCATCCCGGTGATCGACCACTGGTGGCAGACCGAGACCGGCTGGCCCATCGTCGCCAACCCGGCCGGCATCGAAGCCGCACCAGTCAAACCCGGCTCCCCCACTCGCCCGCTGCCCGGCTGGGACGTCCGCGTCCTCGACCCCGCGGGCCGGCCGGTGCCCGCGGGCACCGACGGCGCGATCGTCGTCAAGCTCCCCCTGCCGCCCGGCGCACTGCCCACCATCTGGAACGACGACGACCGCTACATCGCCTCCTACCTCTCCGCCTACGAGGGCTACTACCTCACCGGCGACAGCGGCCACATCGACGACGACGGCTACCTCTTCGTCATGGGCCGCACCGACGACGTCATCAACGTCGCCGGACACCGGCTGTCCACCGGCAGCATGGAAGAGGCCCTGGCCGCCCACCCCGACGTCGCCGAATGCGCCGTCATCGGCGTCGCCGACCCCCTCAAGGGACAGATTCCGCGCGGCTTCGCCGTCCTGAAAGCCGGCAGCGACCGCGAACCGGGCGAGGTCGAGGCCGAACTCGTCCAGCTCGTACGCGAACGCATCGGCGCCGTCGCCTCCCTCAGGAACGTCACCGTCGTCGCCGCCCTGCCCAAGACCCGCTCCGGCAAGATCCTCCGCAAAACCATGCGCGGCATCGCCGACGGCCACGACGAACCCATCCCCTCCACCATCGACGACCCGGACGTCATCGAGACCCTGCGCCCCGTCCTCCGCCACCCCGGTCACACCACGTGAACGGCTGCCCCAGAGCCTGGGCACAGATGAGGCCCGAAACCGCCTCAACCCCAGCCAGGAGTGCGAGATGACGCAGCCGAGCAACAATCACCGTGGAGAGCCCCGCAGCCCGGATCCGCAAGATCGTTTTCTCGAATACCCCGGCAACCCTGATCGTGCCCAGGCCGCCGAGTTCCCGATGCTGCGGTGCGGATCCGGCACCGGTCTGGACAGATCTCGTCGTGCGGCTGTCGAACTGGCCCTGGCCTGCGACCTGCGCTACGCCGGCCGCGAGCAGGCGCTGTTCGGACAGCCCGAGGTCGGTACCGGCATCCTTCCCGGCGGCGGAGGAAGCGATGCGGCGCAGGGTGCGTTGAGCGGCCAGGACGGTCCACGGCCAGGAGGTCCGCCGCCGAAGCGGCGCCGACGGTGATCAACCCCAGCAGTTTGCGTGGTCTGATGCCGTGCGGATGCATGGGTGGTGCCTCCTGGGAGGGTGCGGTGGCTCGTGCTCGATCAGCTGAGTCGGGGGCGGGCCTGCACAAGGGATCCGTTGGCACTGGATACCCGGCTCACTTCATGACTGCTCCTTCCCTCACGGCCGGCCGGTGGATCGGGCCGCTTGTGGATGACAGGGGCAGCCCGGTGCCCAGGTTGGTGTGGGCGATGATCTCCGCCGTGATGGACACGGCCGTCTCCTCCGGGGTGCGGGCGCCCAGGTCCAGGCCGATGGGAGACCGCAGCCGCATCAGTCGGTCCTGAGTCAGGCCTGCCTCAGTCAGCAGGCGTAGGCGCTCCTGGTGGGTGCGCCGTGAGCCCATCGCGCCGACGTAACCGACGGGCAGGTCGAGTGCCAGACGCAGCAGGGGGATGTCGAACTTCGCATCGTGGGTGAGGACGCACATGGCCGTGCGGTCGTCCACCTCGGTGTGTTCCAGGTACCGGTGAGGCCAGTCGACGACGACCTCGTCCGCGTACGGGACCGCGGTGGCGAAGACCGGGCGGGCGTCGCACACGGTGACGCGGTAGCCGAGGAAGTGGCCGACCTGGCTGAGCGAGGCGGCGAAGTCGACGGCGCCGAAAATCAGCAGACGCGGCCGGGCGGCGTGGACATGGACGAGGACGGTCAGCGATTGCGGGCAGTCGTCCGCCTGGCCGCCGATCGCCACGCGCGCGGTGCGACCCGATCGCAACAAGGCGTGGGCCTGGTCTGCCACAGCCCGGCTGCTCGGTCCGCTGCCCGCGTTCCCGTGAACTCGGTCGTCGACGATGCTCAACATCGCGCCGACGACGTCTTCGGGACCGTCCACGACCTGCGCCACGCCGACCGGCCGACCGTCAGCGACCTCGGCGAAGGCGAACGTGAGGTGGGGATGGCGGATGGGGTCGATCCGCTGGACGAGGACGTCGAGTTCGCCGCCGCAGGTCAGCCCGACAGCGAAGGCGTCGTCGTCGGAGTACCCGAACCAGGCCCGCTGGGGGGCGCCTCCGTCGCGCAGCACCTGTCGGCACAGTTCGTACACCGCGCCTTCGACGCAGCCGCCGGAGATGCTGCCGACCGCGTTGCCGTCCTCATCGACCGCGACCGACGTACCGATGGGCAGCGGTGTACTGCCGGTGACGTCGACGACGGTGGCCAGGGCGAAGGGACGGGCTGCGCGGCACCAGCGGTGCAGTACGTCTGCGATGTTGAGCATGGACCGCCTCCGGGGCGTGCTTCTTCGTGCGGTGGGGCAGGCCGCCGCCGCACCCTTCGGGGGGTGGGGAGCGGCGGCGGCCCTGGATGGCCCGGCAGCCGGACGGGGGCCGTGTTGCCGGGCCGGCCTGGGTGGTTCTTGACGGCGCCGGAATCAGAGCAACGCGTCGGCTGTGATGGGCAGTTCGCGGATGCGGCGGCCGGTGGCGTTGAAGACGGCGTTGGCGATGGCGGCCGCCACCCCGACCTGGACGATCTCGCCGACTCCCTTCACGCCGAGGGGGTCGGCCTGCACGTCCTCGCCCTCCAGGTAGATCGCCTTGAGGTCGGGGATGTCGGCGTTGACCGGGACCAGGTAGTCGGCCAGGTTGGCGTTGACGATGCGGCCGTCACGGTGGTCGGTGACCGTGTACTCAAGGAGTGTTTGGCCGATGCCGCCGACCATGCCGCCGAGCGCCTGGCTGTCGGCGAGCTTGGGGCTGATGATGCGGCCGCAGTCGTACACGCCGAGCATCCGCCGTACCCGCACCAGGCCCAGCGCCGCGTCCACGGCGACCTCGGTGAAGACCGCGCCGTAGGAGTAGTACGAGTGCCGCTCGGGATCCTGCGGCCCGGACCACGAGCCGTCGGCTTCGAGGTGAGTGAGGTTGTTGCGGGTCAGTAGCCGTTGGTAGGTCTCGCCGCGGGCCGGGTCGCCCTGCACATGCAGCCGCCCGTTGCGCACCACGATGTCGTCGGCCTCGACGCCGTACAGCGGTGATTCCTCGTCCTCGACGGCCAGTTCGATCGCCCGTCGGCGGATCTTGTTGCAGGCGTCGAGGTTGGCGGAGCCGACGCACATCATGGTCATCGAGCCGCCGTGCGGCGGGGTCTGCGGATACAGGGAATCGCCGAGCCGGAAGTCGACCGAACGCACGGTGAGTCCGAGGGCGTCGGCGGCGACCTGGGTCTGGGAGGTGTACGTGCCCGGGCCCATGTCGCTGGCGGCGGCCTCGACGACCGCGGTGCCGTCCGCGTTCAGGCGGGCGCGGGCGTGCGCCTCCATGTTGTTGGGGTCGTACACGGCCGCGGCCATGCCCACACCGATCAGCCAGTCGCCGTCACGCCTCGCGCGAGGCTTGGGGTTGCGCCGGTGCCAGCCGAACTCCCGGGCGCCGACGGTGTAGCACTCGCGCAGCCGGCGGGTGGACCAGGGCAGGTTGTTCGACTCGTCCTCGGCCGGTTCGTTGCGCAGGCGCAGTTCGATCGGGTCGATACGGAGCCGGTGCGCGAGTTCGTCCATGGCCGACTCGATGGCGAAGGAGGCGTTCGCGAAGCCCGGACCGCGCATCCAGATCGGGGTGTTCACGTCCAGCGGCACTTTCCGGTACGCCTGGCTGACGTTGGGGGTGCTGTAGAACATCTGGCCGGCGAGCATGACGGCCTCTTCGAACGTCTCGTACGACGAGGTCTCCGCGTCCATCTCGTGGACTGTGGCCTTCAGGCGGCCCCGCTGGTCGCTGCCCAGGCTCAGCCGGTACTCGTAGGAGGGCCTGAAGCCGGTGCCGAAGTACATCTGTTTGCGGGTCAGGACCACCTTGACGGGACGTTTCATCTCGCGGGCGGCCAGTGCGGCGACGACCGTGTGGGGCCAGCAGCGCAGTCCGCTGCCGAAGGCGCCGCCGACGAACGGGTTGATGACCCGCACGGAGTGCAGCGGCACATCGAACACCGTGGAGAGCTCGGTCTGCGTGCCGACCACCCACTGCGTCTTGTCCCACACGGTCAGCTTGTCGCCGTCCCAGCGGGCGATGGTGGCGTGCGTCTCCATCGGGTTGTGGTGGTTGCGCGCCATCCGGTACGTCAGGTCCATCCGCACCGCCGCCTCGCGCAGGCCGGCCTCGGCGTCCCCGCGCGCGTACTCGGTCGGCTCGCCCGCCGTGGCCTCGGCCAGGTCCGTCGAGGGCTGCTCCGCGTCATAGCGGACCTTGACCAGACTCGCGCCGTGCTGCGCGGCCTCCAGGGTCGAGGCCACCACGACGGCGACCGGCTGACCGTGGAAGAGGACCTTGTCGTCCTGGAAGACCCGCAGCCTGCGACCGGGCAGGTTGTTCGACCCCGGATTGTCGCGGTACGGCAGTTTCGGCGCGTTGCCGTGGTGGATCACCCGCAACACGCCCGGACGGGCTTCGGCATCACGGGTGTCGACGCCGGTGATACGGCCGCGCCCGATGCTCGCGTCGACGATGACCGCGTGCACCACCCCGTCGACGTCGAACTCGGCGGCGTACCGCGCCTTGCCGGTGACCTTCAGGCGCCCGTCCACACGGGACAGCGGCGCACCCACGGCTGCCCGCGGCTGGGGGCTCACTTGGTACCTCCTACGATGCGCAGCTGACGCTCGACGGTCCGCTTGAGCAGCTCGATCTTGAACCGGTTGTGGTCGAGGGGACGTGCTCCGTCGGCGGCTCGCTCGGCGGCTGCCGCCCACAACGACTCCGAGGGACGCTCACCGAGAAGGTGCCGCTCGACGGCCGGCAGCTTCCACGGCACCGTGCCCACTCCCCCGGCGGCGACCTTCGCCTCCCGGATCACTCCGCCGCGCACATGCAGCGCCACAGCCGCCGACGTGAGGGCGAACTCGTACGACTGCCGGTCCCGAACCTTCAGGTAACCCGACTTCAGCGGACGCGGAAGTGCGGGAATCTCCACCGCTGTAATCAACTCGCCCTGCCGCACCGCCTGTTCACGGTGAGGGGTACTCCCCGGTCGCAGCAGGAAGTCGGCGAAGGGGACCTTGCGTTCCCTGTCGGGGCCCACCAGGTGCACGGTCGCCTCCAGCGCGGCGAATGCCACGGCCACATCGGACGGATGGGTGGCCACGCAGGAGTCGGAAGTGCCCAGTATTGCGTGGGTGCGGTTGACGCCATGCAGAGCGGCACAACCCGAGCCCGGTTCACGCTTGTTGCAGTCGGCGGTCACATCCCGGAAGTACGTGCACCGGGTGCGCTGCATGATGTTGCCGCCGATGGTCGCCATGTTCCGCAACTGGGCCGAGGCACTCAGTTCCAGTGCCTGCGAGACGACCGGATACAGGGTGCGCACCTTGGGGTGGGCGGCGGCCTCGGACATGGTCACCAGCGCGCCGATGCGCAGGCCGCCGCGCTCGGTGACGGTGACCTCGTCCAGCGGCAGGCCGGAGATGTCGACCAGGGTGTCGGGGTGCTCGACGGTCTCGCGCATCAGGTCGACGAGAGTGGTGCCCCCGGCGATGTAACGGCCGCCTCGGCGACCGGCGTTGAGGGCCTCACGTGTGTCGGCGGCCTTGGTGAAGGAGAAGGGATGCATCGGTCCTCACTTCCCGGCGGCGGTGTGCTCGACCGCGCGCACGATCTTGACGTAGCAGCCGCAGCGGCAGATGTTGCCGCTCATCCACTCCCGGATCTCCTCCGGCGAGTTGGTGTGGCCCTCCTGGATGCAGCCGACACCGGAGACGATCTGCCCCGGCGTGCAGTAGCCGCACTGGAAGGCGTCCTCGTCGACGAACGCCTGCTGCAGCGGGTGCAGTTGGTCGCCGTCGGCCAGGCCCTCGACGGTGGTGACCTCGGCGCCCTCCAGCCGCACCGCCAGCGTCAGACAGGAGTTGACCCGCCGCCCGTCGACCAGGACCGTGCACGCCCCGCAAGCTCCGGCGTTGCAGCCCTTCTTCGAGCCGGTCAGGTCCAAGTGCTCACGCAGCAGGTCCAACAGCGACGTGCGGTTGTCGACCGTCACGGTCCTGCGGGTGCCGTTGACCGTCAGGGAGACCCGGCTGGAGGGAGACGCCCCCGCGGCGCCCGCCTCCTCTGCGCCGGCGACAATCGTCCCGCCGATCACGCCACCCGCGACGACGGCACCGCCGACCGCGGTGCTGGTGGCGATGAACGTGCGCCGACTGGGCGCCGAGGACGACTCACTGGATCCGGGGGGAGGAGGACCTTCACGTTCAGGGAGGTCAGCAGACATGCGTATGCCTTCGCATCGTGGACGGATCAGCCGCACGCAGGAGTACGGCTGAGTGGGTTCGCCATCACCGCAGCGCGGGGATGGCCGTGCACAGGGGACACCGCCGCTGCCCCAGCGGCTGGAGTGGCTGTACGCCGACCTGCCCATGGCGCGCCCCAACCTCCCGCGACGGCGATGACAGAGCGGCTGGGGAGTCGAGTTCCTTGGCGAGCGCTGTCTGCTGCGGTGGTGTGGGGTGGTCCGAAACCAGCCAGGGCCCAGAACGGCCCCCGCCAGCCCACGAGCTGCCCGGCGAAAGCCCCCAGCGGCACACCGACGACATTGGCGAGCATCGCACCGGCACCCACCACACCCAGAGCGCGGGAACTCACGGCGGGACCCACCCCGCGCGTGGCCACCACATTGGCCACCGCCCAGAACGCCCCCGTCGCCAGCGCCGTCACAAACCGTGCGGCCAACAGCAGCGCGAAACTGGAACCGAGCGCGACGACGACATGCCCGGCCGCGAAGACACCCAGGGCGAGGATCAGCGTCAGCCGCTGGGGCAGCCGCAGCGTCAGCATCGCCATCAACGGCGCCCCGACGATCATCCCGATCGCGAAGACCGTGATCAGCAGTCCAGCTCGCGCCACACTGACCTGCACATCGCCCGCGGTCTCCGGCAGCAGCCCCGCCACCACGAACTCCGTCGTGCCCATCAGGAACGTGCCCAGCGCCAGCACGTAGACGACGGACGGAAGCCGGACAGGCGAACGCTCACGGTCACCGGCGCCTACATCGGCAGCGGCGTGGAGGGCTCCTCCTCGCGTGGTCATGCATCATCTCCGCAGCGATCGAGATCGGGGTGCGCAGACCACAAAACCGCTCCTGCCACCCGCGCGGGAGGCTGCGTTTATAGGGGTACAAGCTCAACCCCCCTGCCCGGGGGTTACGGGCCGTAGCGTGGGAAACATGGAACCCCGCCCCGAAACCACGCCGACAACCGCGCCGACATCCGCGACTTCCTCTCCCGCCGGCGCGCCCAGCTCACCCCAGAGCAGGCCGGCCTGCCCACCAGCGGCCAAAACCGTCCAGCCCAGCCCCGCGACCCCCCGCGCTGAGAATCACCTGGTCGGAGCGGTCACCCCGAGCCGCTTGTAGTACAGCGTCGTCGGCCGCAGCACGCCGGCGGGATCGGCCGCGTAGTCGGGGATGACGCCGGCCCGGGTCCAGCCGGCCGAGCGGTAGAGGCGCTCGGCGGGGCTGTCGGTCTCGGTGTCCAGGTGGAGCAGAGTGATTCCGGCCGCGCGGGCGGCCTCCTCGGCGGTGCCGAGGAGCCGCCGCCCGAGGCCCTGACCGCGGGCGTCCCGGTGCACCATGAGCTTGACCAGCTCCGCGCGGTGGCGGGAGTTGGGCTTGTCGGGGAAGACGAGGCTGACGGTCCCGAGCACGCGCCGGCCGTCGTACGCCGCCCACACCGCCAGGTGTCCCCCGGCCACCGCTGCCGCGCGCTCCTTCCACCAGGCGACGGCCGCCGCGCGGTCCATCGCGGCGAGGAACCCGATGGAGGCGCCGCCGTCCACGGTGTCGACCAGCAGATCGGCCAACTCATCCACGACCTGCGACAGTTGGGGCTCTTCGAGTCGGGTGACGGTCACGGCAGGACCACCGCCAGCACATACCGCGCCGCGTCGGGGCCAGTGCACCGGAACCGCGTCGGCCCCCATACCCGCAGCCGCAGACAGTCCCCGGTGCCGAGGTGGTGCCCGACGTCCTGGGCGGTGACGTCGAGCGCGCCCTCCAGGACCCAGATGTGCTGCTCCAGGCCGGGCACGGGCGGCCGGTCGTAGGCGATGTCGGCACCGGCGGCGAGCCGTCCCTCGACGAGTTCGCCGCGCAGCCCGGGGTGCGGCGGGGACACGGACCGCCGTACGAACCCGGAGGCGCGGTCCTCCCACACCGGCTGCTCGGCGCCCGGCACCAGCAGCGCGGGCTCGGCCTCGACCTCGCTGAGCAGCTGGGACATGGTCCGTCCGTACACCCCGCACAGCCGGTTCAGCAGCGAGGCGGTGGGGCTGATCTCGGCCCGCTCGGCACGGGAGAGGGTGGACCTGCTGACTCCGCTGCGCTCGGCCAACTCGCCCAGGGACCAGCCGTGTTCGGCCCGCAGCTGGGCGAGCCGGAGGCCGAGGCGGGTGTCGAGGCGGGTGCCGACGGGGTCGGGCCCGGGCTCATCATGTCTCACATTCGGGACGCTATCCCACATACGAGAAAGCGCGCCAGCCCTATCCCCCGGCGCCCCCCGCGACGGCTCCGAGGGCGTCCAGCACCGGACGGATCAGGGGGTGCTCCTCCGCTCCCCGCCGTACGGCCGCGAAGACCCGGCGCGTCGGGGCGACCCCGTCCACCGGCCGTACGACCACCCCGGTGAGGTCCATCCCGATCAGGGCCGAACGCGGTACCAACGCCACTCCCGCGTCCGCCGACGCCAGCGCCACCACCGCCCGGAAATCGTCCGAGGAGTGCTCCAGTCGGGGCTGGAATCCGGCGCTCTCGCAGGCGAGGACCACGACGTCATGGCAGGGATTGCCCGGGTAGGGGCCGATCCACGGGTCCTTGGCGAGCTCGGCCAGCGGCACCTCGCCCGCGCCGGCCAGCCGGTGGCTCACCGGCACGACCGCGTCGAAGGGCTCGGCGTACAGGGGCACGTGGGCCAGGCGGGGGTCGTCGGCGGGCGGCGCCCCGCGGTACTCCACGGCGACCGCCACGTCGACCTGCCGGTCCAGCACCATCGGCAGGCTGGCGTCGCCCTCGGCGTCCTGGACGCGGAGGTGGATGCCCGGGGCCGTCGCGGCGAGGCGGGCCACGGCGGGCGCCACGACCAGGGCGATCCCGGTCGCGAAGGAGGCGACGGTGACCGTGCCAGCCGCGCCCGAGCTGTAGGCGGCCAGCTCGGCCTCCGCCCGCTCCAGCTGGGCGAGGACCGCGTTGGTGTGGCTGAGCAGGATCTCGCCGGCCGGAGTCAGCCGTACGCCCTTCGCGCCGCGCTCGACGAGCCGGTGGCCGGTCTCCTGCTCCAGGGCCGTGAGCTGCTGCGAGACGGCGGAGGGGGTGAGATACAGCGCGGCGGCAGCCGCTGTGACCGTGCGGTGGTCGGCCACCGCACGGAGGATGTGGAGCCGCCGCGCTTCGATCATGGGATCGATTATCGCAATACGTCCGGAATACGTCCGGACTGGAGAGCGCCTGAGAAGTCGGTCAGCTCGGCCCGGGCCGCGACGAAGGCGTCGACCGCGCGGTTCACGTCCTCGGTGGAGTGGGCCGCCGAGAGCTGCACCCGGATGCGCGCCTGCCCCTGGGGAACCACCGGGTACGAGAAGCCGATCACGTACACGCCCCGCTCCAGGAGCAGCTCCGCGAGGCGTCCCGCCTTCGCCGCGTCCCCGATCATGACCGGCGCGATGGCGTGATCGCCGGGCAGGACGTCGAAGCCCTCCTCCGTCATCCGGCGCCGGAACAGCGCGGTGTTCTCCCGCAGCCGCACCCGCAGGTCGTCCGCCGACTCCAACAGGTCGAGGACCTTCAGGGAGGCCGCGGCGATCACCGGGGCGAGCGTGTTGGAGAAGAGGTACGGCCGTGAGCGCTGACGCAGGAGCGCGACGATCTCGGCACGGGCGGCCACATAGCCGCCGGAGGCACCGCCGAGCGCCTTGCCGAGGGTGCCCGTGATGATGTCGACGCGGTCCATGACGCCGTGCAGTTCGGGGGTGCCGCGGCCGCCGGGGCCGACGAAGCCGACGGCGTGCGAGTCGTCGACCATGACCATGGCGTCGTAGCGGTCGGCGAGGTCGCAGATGTCCTTCAGGGGCGCGAGGTAACCGTCCATGGAGAAGACACCGTCGGTGACGACCAGCTTCCGATGGGCCCCCGCGGCCTCCTTCAACTGCCGTTCCAGATCGGCAAGATCACGGTTGGCGTAGCGGAAGCGGCGGGCCTTCGACAGCCGGATGCCGTCGATGATCGACGCGTGGTTCAGGGCGTCGGAGATCACCGCGTCCTCGGGGCCCAGCAGGGTCTCGAAGACACCGCCGTTGGCGTCGAAGCAGGAGGAGTACAGGATCGTGTCCTCCTGGCCGAGGAAGGCGGAGAGCCGCGCCTCCAGCTCCTTGTGGACCTCCTGGGTGCCGCAGATGAAGCGGACCGAGGCCATGCCGTAGCCCCAGCGGTCCAGGGCCTCGTGCGCGGCGGCGATCACCTCGGGGTGGTCGGCGAGGCCGAGGTAGTTGTTGGCGCAGAAGTTGAGGACCTCACCCGGGCGGCCGCCCGCGGAGACGTTCACCGTCGCGGACTGCGGGGTGTCGATCACCCGCTCCGGCTTGTGCAGGCCGGCGGCGCGGATCTCGTCGAGGGTGGCGCGCAGGTCGTCGCGCACGGAGTCGAACATCGTCAATCCCTAAGTCGGTTGGTCCGGTCGAGTCAGTTGGTCCAGTCGAGGATGACCTTGCCGCCGCGACCGCTCGCCGCGTCGGCGAACGCCGCCTCGAAGTCTCGGTAGCCGTACCGGCCGGTGATCACGGGGGCGAGGTCGAGGCCGCCCTCCAGGAGGACCGACATCGCGTACCAGGTCTCGAACATCTCACGGCCGTAGATGCCCTTGATGGTGATCATGGAGGTGACGATCCGGGCCCAGTCGACCGGGAACTCCGCGGCCGGCAGTCCCAGCATCGCGATCCGGCCGCCGTGCGTCATGTTGGCGATCATGTCGCGCAGGGCCTCGGGCCGACCGGACATCTCCATGCCGATGTCGAAGCCCTCGCGCAGCCCCAACTCCCGCTGCCCGTCGGCGATCTGGGCCTGCGAGACGTTCAGTGCGAGGCTCACTCCGACCTTGCGGGCCAGTTCCAGGCGCTCCTCGCTGACATCGGTGACGACGACGTTGCGAGCGCCCGCGTGCCGCGCGACGGCCGCCGCCATCAGCCCGATCGGCCCGGCGCCGGTGATCAGCACGTCCTCGCCGACCAGCGGGAAGGACAGCGCTGTGTGCACGGCGTTGCCGAACGGGTCGAAGATCGCGGCCACATCGAGGTCCACCGGGACGCGGTGCACCCACACATTGGCGGCGGGCAGCGCGACGTACTCCGCGAAGGCGCCGTCCCGGCCGACGCCCAGCCCGACCGTGGCCCGGCACAGGTGCCGGCGCCCGGCGAGGCAGTTGCGGCACTTGCCGCAGACGAGGTGCCCCTCGCCGCTCACCCGGTCCCCGACCCGGATCTCCGGGACATCGCGCCCGGTCTCCACGACCTCGCCGACGAACTCGTGTCCGAGCACGAGCGGGGTCCGGATCGCCTGCTGGGCCCAGCCGTCCCAGGACCGGATGTGCAGATCGGTGCCGCAGATGCCGGTGCGCAGCACCCTGATCAGTACATCGCCGGGCCCGACGGCCGGCTCCGGGACGTCCGCGAGCCACAGCCCGGGCTCGGCCTTCTCCTTGACCAGCGCCTTCACGGCATGGCTCCTGTGGGTGCGAGGGGTGGAAACGCCCAGCAATCTGCCGTACGGCACGGTCCTGGTCCATCGAGGATTTCTTAAGCGGTGCCACAGCTCCGCTTCACACGCGCCCGGTGCCTGCGGTGAAGGCTTCCCGCACCACATGGTCGTATCAGGTCACACGGTCCCCGATCAGCAGCGAGAATCGACAGAGAAGGCCCGGCCCGCCGCGGTCGGCCCTGAACACTCACTGCCGTACCCGGCCAACCGACGTGGAGACGCTGATGACCACCGCACGGGACCTCGCGATCGTCGCCCTCGATGTGGCCGCCGACAAGCCGGTGGAGCAGGGCGACCTCTCGCTGGCGCTCGCGGGAGCCGAGGTGTTCGACCTCCTCGACGCCCACGCCCTCGCCCTGGACGGCGACCGCATCCTGCCGCAGGCCCAGTCCCCCACGGGCGACCGCCTGTTGGACGAGGCCGCCGACGCGCTCGTACGGCGGGAACCGTACGAGTCGGTCGAGGACTGGCTGTGGCACCGGGGCCGCGGGCTGTCCGCGGCCTACGTCGACGACCTGGAGCGGACGGGGCTGATCACCCGCTCGCGTGGCCGCCGGATCCCGCTGCGGACCGGGAGGACGGAGCTGGTCGAGTCGGCGGCCCGGTGGCAGGCCGAGGAGCGCTGGGCGGCGGGCGAACCCGTCCTCGCCGCCCTGGTGGCCGCCGCCGGGATCGGCGACGAACCGGCCGGGGAACTCGCCGACGAGGCAGCCACCGTGCTGGCCGCGGTCGGGGACGCGGTGATGGAACTGGAGGCAGTACGCCAGCGGAAGGCCATCGAGGACGCCGCGTTCGACAACGTCTGGCGCGGTTACTAGGAGCCGGCGACCGGGACACCTGGCCTTCGATCTGAGCAGTGACCGTAGCCGTGGTCCCGCCGGTCTCGCGAGTCCCGCCAGTCTCGCCCGTCTCGCCCGTCTCGCCCGTCTCGCCCGTCTCGCCCGTCTCGCCCGTCACAGCACCGGGAGCCCGTCGGCCTCCCGTCGTTCCAGCCGCGCGACCAGTTCCGCCGCCGACGACTTGATGGTCTCCAGGCCGGACCGGCCCCAGATCCGCGGCTGGACGTCCGCCGCGCACACCGTGCCGAGGACCATGCCCGTGGAGTCGATGAGCGGAGCGCCCAGATAGGAGCGGATGCCGAACTCGTCGACGACCGGGTTGCCCGCGAAGCGCGGGTAGTCACGGACGTCCTCCAGGACCAACGCCTTGCGGCGGGCGACCACATGGGGGCAGAACCCATGGTCGCGCGCCATATGGCGGCCCACTTCCGGCCTGGCCCTTTCGCCGTCCGCCGGGGGCCGGGCCGCGGGAATCCTCAGACCGGCGAAGAACTGCCGGTTCACGCCGAGAAAGTTGACCATCGCGTACGGCGCCCCCGTGCACTCGGCGAGCCGCTCGGCGAAGGCGTCGAGCGCGGGCTCCGGATGCTCCCCGAGCCCGAGCAGGCGCAGCCGTCGCGTCCGGTCCGGGGCCTCCTTGTCCTCCGGGGTGAGCAGCAGTCGGCCGACCGGGCGCGGTGGGTCGTAGCTCATGGGCGGCCGTCGCTGTAGACGTCGGTCATATGCGGCTCCGTAGCAGTGTGTGCGGGTATCACATGTGGGCACCATGGCTCGGCGCGGGTGCCGGGCTGTGGGCGATGAGATGCCGTACGAGGGTGAGCAGGGTCTGCACACCGGAACTGGAGATCCGGGCGTCGCAGCGCACGATCGGGATCTCCGGCGGGAGGTCGATGGCGGCGCGGACCTCCTCCGGGTCGTAGCGGTACCCCCCGTCGAACTCGTTGATCGCGACGATGAATCCGAGGCCGCGCTGCTCGAAGAAGTCCACGGCCGCGAAGCAGTCCTCCAGTCTGCGGGTGTCGGCGAGGATCACCGCGCCGAGCGCGCCTTCGGAGAGTTCGTCCCACATGAACCAGAACCGCTCCTGTCCGGGCGTGCCGAACAGGTACAGGACGTGTTCCGGGTCGAGGGTGATCCTTCCGAAGTCCATGGCCACCGTCGTCTCGACCTTGTTCTCGATGCCGTCGAGACTGTCGGTCGCGGCGCTGACCGTGGTGAGCAGTTCCTCCGTGCTGAGGGGAGCGATCTCGCTGACCGCGCCCACGAAGGTCGTCTTGCCTACCCCGAACCCTCCCGCCACCAGAATCTTCAGTGCGGTGGGAAAGGGATCAGAGCTGTCGTCGAAGTCCATCGAGCACTGCCTCCAGAAGAGCCCGGTCAGTCGGGTTGTGGGTGAACTCCGGGGGCTTGGTGGTCAGCGCCCCGCAGTCGACTAGGTCGGACAGCAGCACCTTGGTGACCACCGCCGGCAGCTTGAGATGGGCGGCGACCTCGGCGACCGAGACGGGCGCGCGGCACAGGTCGAGCGCCTGCGCGTGCTCGGGGCCGAGGTAGCCGATCGGGGTGGCACCGGTGGCCATCACATGCGAAAGGAGATCGAACGCGATGGACGGCCGGGTGCGGCCGTTGCTGACCGTGAAGGGCCGCACCAGCCGCCCGGCCGCGTCGTCGAGCCAGGGCCCGTCGCCGGCCGCCGCCACGCTCAAGGCCTCATCGCCGGGGATTCGACGGCATGTTGCCGGGGCGCGGTCACCAGGTAGGGGCGCACGCTCTTGACGAGCATCGCCATCTCGTAGCCGAGCACGGCGGCGTCGGCCTCGCGTCCCGCCAGGACGGCGAGACAGGTACCGGAGCCGGCGGTGGTCACGAACAGCAGCGTCGAGTCGAGTTCGACGACGACCTGGCGGACGTCTCCGCCGTCGGCGAAGCGGACGCCCGCGCTGCGGCCGAGGGAGTAGAGGCCGGAGGCCAGGGCCGCCATGTGGTCGGCGCTGTCTCCGTCGAGGCCGTGGACCGACTTCACGAGCCCGTCGCAGGACAGCAGGACCGCGCTGCTGGTGTGCGGCACGCGCTGCACGAGGCCGCTCATCAGCCAGTCGAGGTCGGATACATGGCCGGTCGGCGCTTCGCTCGCCATGGTGGATCGACTCCTTGAGGTACGAAGGTGTGCGGGAGCGCTGGGGGGTGGGGTGAACGCGGGGGTGGTCATCCGGCGGGTGCGCTCCCGTCGTGCCGGTGGGTGGTGCGGTCGTGATCGAGGCCGTGCGCCTCGGCTATGTGGGGCCGCTCCATGGGGGTTACGTCGATGGCGGCGGGTTCGGTCGTGTGTGTGGCGTCCGTGTGGCTCGCATCCAGGTCGATGTCGATGCCGAAGTTGAAGTCGAAGGAGGCGGAAGGGTCGGGGGACGGGGCGGGGCGCAACTCCAGAGGGGTGGACGCCGAGGAGCCGGTGTCGGTGGTGGCCGTACCATCCGGGTCGACCGAACCTGTGGGGCGGGCCGTGGTGTGTGCCGAGTCCATGTGGCCCGCCTCGCCCGTCTCCCTACGCGGCGACGGCAACGACAGCGGTAGCGGCGCAGTGGGTCCAACGCGCTCGGGCTCCAGGTGTTGCTGGGCCTCGGCGAGGTTGATCCCGCGTTGGAAGGCCGCCATCAGCCCCGGGTCGTGGCCGGCGATGTACGCGGCGTCCTGCCGTGGCGCCGGTCCGCCGCGCAGTTGGGGTGCGATGTGCTCCTGGGCGCGGCGGCGGGGCAGTTGGGGCTTACCCATGGTGCCGCGCACGGTCCCGGTACGCGGGGTGGGCGGCGTGGCCACATGCTCCGCGACCAGGTGCCTGTCGTCGGGCCTGATCCCGGGCACGGCCTCGGCGGGGGTGGGCCGTGCCCCACGGGCCCCGCGCACGGGCAGCGGAGCGGGACGTCCCGAACGCGCTCCCTCCGGCCCGCTCCCACGGCCGGACTGCCGATCGGCCACCGCCCCCTTGCCACCGGCCAGGGACCCGCCCCCACCCGCGAGATGCCCTTGCCCGCCCCCACCCGGAACGCTCCCGCCGCCACTGGGTACGGCCGAACCACCGTTCAGATCGGACCCACTGCCACGCACCGGGGAGTCGCCGCCAGACACCTGACCACCGCCACCCGGAACCCCCGAACCGCCGTCCAGAAACGCTCCGCCATCGCGCGCCGAGGAATCGGCGCCGGACACCTGCCCGCCGGCTCCCGGCAAGCGCCCACCCTCATGCGGAACGCTTCCACCGCTGCCCGGCGCCCCCGAGCCGCCGTTCAAGAACGGCCCGCTCGACAGGGAACCGCCGCCGTACACGTGGCCGCCGCCACTCGACACGCCTCCGCCACCATCCGGTGAAGGCCCGCCAGACCCGTCAGGCCCGGCCTCACGCGGCAAGCGCCCGCCCTCATGCGGAACGCCACCGCCGCTGCCCGGCGCCCCCGAGCCGCCGTTCAAGAACGGCCCGCTGCCACTACTCGGCAGGGGATCGCTGCCCCCAGGCCCAGGTCCACGCCCACCACCGCTCGTCACGGCCCCGCCGTGATCCAGCGCAGCCTCTTCGCCGGCCGGTACGCCTCCCCCGCCACCCGGCGCGTGACCCCTCCCGTTCAGTTGGGGCCCACGGTCATTCCGCCCATGCCGGACGCCCTGCCGAACCGCTGCGCCGCTCTCCGCCGTCGGCGCTGCACTGCCGTTCAGACCGGGCTCCGTGCCCCGGGGCTCCCGCCGCCGCGGGTCCGCCCCGGGACGCGGCTCCGCGGGCGCTCCCCGGTGTCGTGCCTCGTGCCCGGTCCGCGCATGGCCGGGACCCTGCGGCGATACGGCCGCTCCCGCCGCCCCACCCGTCCCCGCCGCTTCCGGCTGCTGCGCGCCGATCGCCCCCGGCGCCGAACCCAGCAGCGCCTGCGGTACGACGAGGACGGCCTGGACGCCGCCGTAGATGTTGGTCTGGAGCCGGACATGGATCCCGTGCCGCTTCGCGAGCTGCGAGACCACGAACAGCCCGATGCGCCCGTCCGCCAGCAGACTCGCGACATTGACCTGGTCCGGGTCAGCCAACAGGGCGTTCATCCGGTGCTGTTCGGCGACCGGCATGCCGAGCCCGCGGTCCTCCACCTCGACGGCGAGCCCGGAGGTCACGAGGTTGGCGCGCAGCAGCACTTGGGTGTGCGGCGCCGAGAACACCGTGGCGTTCTCGACCAGTTCGGCCAGCAGATGAATGACGTCGGCGACGGCGTGACCGCGCAGGGTGCCGTCGATCGGCGGCACGAGTTTGACCCGCGAGTACTGCTCGACCTCGGCGATGGCGGAGCGCAGCACCTCGGTCATGGAGACCGGGTTGCTCCACTGCCGACGCGAGACGGCACCGCCGAGGACAGCGAGGTTCTCGGCGTGCCGGCGGATCCGGGTGGCCAGGTGATCGACGTGGAAGAGCCCCTTGAGCAGGTCGGGATCCTCGATCTCGTTCTCCAGCTCGTCGAGGATCGAGATCTCGCGGTGCACCAACGACTGAAGCCGCCGTGCGAGGTTGACGAAGACCTCCAGCTTCTGTTCGCTGCCTGCCTGGCTGGAGAGCTGGGCGGCCTGGACGACGGCGGTGACCGCCCCGTCGTGGGCACGGTCCAGGTCGGCGGCGAGCAGTTCGAAGTCGTCGGCGTCGTCCGGCGGACCGCTGCGCGGGCTGAGCCCCGGCGGGATCTCGCCGCGGCGCAGCCCCTCGACCAGGCCCCGCAGCTCGGCTTCGCGGCGCGCGCTGCTGCGGCGCAACGCGCCGACCCGGTCGCTCACCGTCTTGGCGGCGCGATCGGCCGCCACGGCGGCGATGAGGATGCCCGCGAGGGCCACCGAGACCGCGCCGGCCAGAACGGCCCACAGGATGAGGCCGGGTTGTGCCCCGGTGGAGCGGACGGTGAACAGGACGGCCGCGCAGCCGCTGAGGGCGACCGCGATCGGCGGGAGCACGGCCAGCCGCAGCAGTTGCGGCCGAATGTGCGTCTCAGGCAGCGAGGGGGTGGGGCGGGCGACCTGCCGCCCGTGCCGCCCGCTCTCGCGGCGGTCTGCGCGTGCGGCCGGTGCACGGAGGTGAGACATCGGTGTCCTTGTACTGGTCCGTCGGTCCTGTCGGCCGGAGGGATCCGGGCCGGCCGGCCCGGGTCGGCGGGCTGCGGCGCGTGCCCCTACGGGCGTCGGGGCGGGTTGCCGGGCGGCTCGCGCGGCGGCATGGTCGTCGGTCACCGGCGCGTCGCCTCCCTCCTCCCCGCACCCCGGCTGTGCGCCGCGGGCATGCGTCATGGCGTACCGGTCGAGAGAACCGAAGACTTGAACCCCTCGTCGCCCGGCGGACACTCACAGTAGTCGCCAAGGCATCATGTGCGAGCGGCAGTTGACAAACTCCCCCGCGGAGCATCCCGCTCTGGTATGAGGTTTCGCACGGCAGACCGAAAAGCCGACCGGCCGAGCACCCTCGAACGAGTGAAGACCGATCAGCCCTGGTCAGAACCGCTCACATGCGACCGGCGAGGACTCCTGTCGTACACGCGCCTCGGTCGTCGCCCGGCCCGTTCCTCGGGTACGACGGACTCACGACGGGCTCGGGACGGACTCACCGACACCCTTCCGGAGCCTTGGCCCGAACCTTCCGGACCGTCACTGACCGTGTCGGTCCGCCGCGACCCGCCCGCACAAAGTTGCGACTCCAGTCACCGACTTCTCGACGGGCCTCGCCGATGCCTGCACGCGGCCACCCGTCGCCGGACCTCGCCCGCCGAGGTCCGGACCGTACTGCTCGCCGTGCCTGAAATGTCCGCCGTGCCGCGTTGCGAAGCCGGGGACACCTGCCCGGACCACCGTTGCGGCAACACGGGCAGCGGCACCCACCCGCGCGGACAGACAAGACCCGCGCAAGGCCCCCGCCCCCGCCCCCGACCTCACATCACCGCTCAGCCACGGGCTCCGGCTCCCGCTCCTCCGAAGCCGCAGGCAGCTCGGCCCACCCCCCGACCGGCGCCTTCGCCACCCGCCGCCACCACGGATCGACCACCCGCACCGCCCCCGGCTCGAACGGCTCCCCCGGGCGAGGTGTGGCCATGGCGGCGCCGGCCTTGTGGGACAGCAGCATGGTCTGCTCCGCGGGCTCCGCCCAGGGATGCGTCGCGAGGTTGAACGTGCCCCAGTGGATCGGCAGCAGCACCCCCTCCGCCGCGTCCCCTCCCTGCAGATCCAGATGGGACCGCACAGCCTCTTCTGGTGTCATGTGGATGTCCGGCCAGAACTCCGAGTAGGCGCCGAGCTGGATCATCGTGGCGTCGAAGGGCCCGAAGGCCGCGCCGATGTCCTTGAATCCGTCGAAGTACCCGGTGTCACCGCTGTGGTAGACCCGGTGCTCCTCGCCTGCGACGACCCAGGACGCCCAGAGCGTGTGCTGGGTGTTCCGCAGTCCCCGTCCGCAGAAGTGCCGGGCCGGGGTGGCCGTCAGCGTCAGTCCGGCGACCTGGGTCGACTCGTGCCAGTCCAGCTCACGCACCCGGTCCGCGGACACTCCCCAGTGCTCGAGGTGGGCCCCGACCCCGAGCGGGACGGCGAAGACGGTGTCCGTCCCGGCCAGTTCCTTGATCGTGGGCATGTCCAGGTGGTCGTAGTGGTCGTGGGAGATGACGACCACGTCGACCGGTCCCAGCGCGGTCAGCGGCAGCGGCACGGGGTGCAGCCGCTTGGGGCCCGCGAAGGGGAACGGGGAGCAGCGCTCACCCCAGACGGGATCGAACAGCACCCGCCGCCCGTCGATCTCGGCGAGCACGCTGGAGTGCCCCATCCAGGTGAGTCGCAGCCCGGTGGCCGGGGGCTTGGAGAGGTCGGCGAGCGTCGTGGCATGCACGGGGATCCGGCCTTCCGGAGCCCGCTGCTGTCGGCCGTCGCTGTCGAAGAAGGTCTTGGCGAATTCCACCGCCGAGCCTTCGGGGCGGGTCCGGGCGGTTCCGCCGGGGTTCTGGAAGACACCGTGCTCGAAGTGGGGGGATCTGCGGATGCGCGCCATGCGCTCACCGCTCGGGTCCGCGCCGAAGGCCGCGGGCTGCAGCGCGCGGAGCCCGGAGCTCAGGGGACGGAAGCCGGTCACGGTACCTCCATGTGGACTTGCTGAGGCATCCATTATGGTCCGCCCCTCTGACAGCGCCGGAGTCTGCCCGGTCACACGGATAGGGACGCCGTGGAAGCGGATCACGTTGACAGGGCGCACCCGGATGCCAATACTGACCCCCCGTTCAGTAGCAGCCCGCCCACCCCGGAGCCCGCGTGACCACCCTGACCACCCCCTTGCTGTCGCTCACCTGGAACGACCACGTCACCGGCCGTCAGGGCTTCCTGGTCGTCGACCGGCTGGTGCGGGGTGTCGCCAGTGGCGGCCTGCGGATGCGCCCGGGCTGCACGCTGGACGAGGTCGCCGGGCTCGCCCGCGGCATGACCATGAAGGAGGCCCTGCACTACGACCCCGCGGCACGGTACGTCCCGCTGGGCGGGGCGAAGGGCGGCATCGACTGCGACCCCCGGGACCCGGAGGCGTACGGCCTGCTCGTGCGCTACCTGCGCGCCATGCGGCCGTACGTCGAGAGCTGCTGGACGACCGGCGAGGACCTCGGTCTCAGCCAGGACCTGGTGGACCGGGCGGCCGCGGAGGCGGGCCTGGTCTCCTCGATCCAGGCGGTCTATCCGCTGCTCGACGACGAGGCCGCGGCCCGGCGCCGGCTCGCGGACGCGTTCGCCGTGGAGGTGGACGGCATCGGGCTCGACGAGTTGGCGGGCGGCTGCGGGGTGGCCGAGTCGGCGCTCGCGGCCCTGGACGCGGCCGGAGTGCCGTACACGGGCACGCGCGTGGCCGTGCAGGGTCTCGGGACCATGGGCGGGGCAACGGCCCGCTTCCTCACGCGCGCGGGGCTGACGGTCGTGGCCGTCGCCGACATCAAGGGCACGATCTCCAACCCGGCAGGGCTCGACGTCGAGGCGCTGCTGGCCGCCCGGGACGCCTACGGCACCGTGGACCGCTCCGCCCTGCGCCCCGCCGACCGCGAACTGCCCGGTGAGACCTGGCTGTCGCTCGACGCCGAGATACTCGTGCCCGCGGCGGTCTCGTACGCGATCGACAGCGGCAACCAGGAGCGGATCCGGGCGCGTTGGATCGTCGAGGCGGCCAACATGCCCGTGCTGCCCGCAGCGGAGGCCCTGCTGGCCGCGCGAGGGGTGACCGTACTGCCGGACGTCGTGGTCAACTCCGGGACGAACGCCTGGTGGTGGTGGACCCTGTTCGGCGACATCGGCGCGGACCCGGACGAGGCCTTCGCGCACATACGACGTTCCATGCGCGCTCTGGTCGGGCAGTTGCTGGCGCGCGCGGAGGCGGACGGCACCTCGCCGCGCGCCGCCGCGCACGCACTGGTCGCGGACCGGTTGCCGGTGATCGCGGAGCGGTTCGGCTGGTACCGCTGACCTGGCCCGACAGGCGAGGTGCCGTGGGGGGACGGTTAGGGTGATCCCGTGGCGAGAGTGCGGTTGACAGTGGCGGAGCGGCGCGAGGAGCTGCTGCGGGCCGCCATCGAGCAGATCGAGGCGCGGGGCGTGGCGGCCGTCAGGATCGCCGACGTGGCCTCGGCGCTCGGGGTGAGCAACGCCCTGGTGCTCTATCACTTCTCCACGAAGGAGAAGCTGGTCGCCGCCGCGTTCACCTACGCCGCCGAGGACGACCTGGCCCATCTGCGCAAGCTCCTCGGCCGCCGCACCAGCGCCCTGCGCCGGCTCCGGTCGGCCGTACGCTGGTACGCCCCGACGGGCCAGGCCAAGGGCTGGCGGCTGTGGATCGAGGGCTGGGCGGTGGCCCTGCGCGAACCGGCGCTCCAGGCGGTCACCCGCGACCTCGACCGACGCTGGAAGGCGGCGCTCACGGAGGTGATCGCCGAGGGCGTGGCCGCGGGCGAGTTCCACTGCCCGGACCCGGAGGCCACCGCCCTGCGCCTCACGGCCCTCTTGGACGGCCTGGCCGTCCAACTGACGTCCTACGCGGGCGCGGTGGCCAGGTCCCGAGCCCAGGAGTGGGTGGACGAGGCCCTGGCACGGGAACTGGGACTGGACGGCACGAGGTCCGCGTAGCGGCGGCACGCGGGCCGGGTCGCCCTGGTGGGCGGCCTCACCTCACCGCGGCCGCCGGGCGAGACCCCCTCCCCGGCCGGCACCAGCCCTGGCGCCGCGCACGGCTCACGCCACCGGAGCGATCCGCGTCTTGATGTCGTCCGGCGACAGCACACCCTTGGCCGTCACATGGTCCCCGGAGGACTCGCCCCGCAGCCGACGCCCGATCCACGGCACCAGGAACTCACGGGCCCAGTGCACATCGTCCCGCCGCACGTCCAGCGGCCCGCGCGGGGGCAGCGGCGGCCAGGGCTGGTCGGGATCGGCCGGCACGTCCAGTCCCAGCACCTGTCCCGCACGGAGCGCCACACGCGTGTGCCCCTCAGGGGAGAGATGCAGCCGGTCGCTGTCCCAGGCCCGGCGGTCCTGGATGGTCTTCAGGGACCACAGGTCGAGCACCGGGCACCCGTACCGGTCGGCGACGGCCCGCACATGTCCGTTGTACGTGGCGATCTTGCCGCGCAGATGCTTGAGCACGGGCACACCGCGGGTGTCGAAGCCGGTCGTCACCATGACCGTGCCGCACGCCTTTGTGAGCCTGGCGATCGCCCGCTCGAAGCGCTCGGCGACCTCGTCGGGGTCGGTACCGGGCCGGATGATGTCGTTGCCGCCCGCGCAGAACGACACCAGGTCCGGTGCCAGTGCGACGGCCTGCGGAAGCTGGTCCTCGACGATCTGGTCGAGGAGTTTCCCGCGCACCGCGAGATTGCTGTACCTGAAGTCGCCCTCGGGGCGCCGGTCCGCGAGAAGCACCGCGAACCGGTCGGCCCAGCCGACGAACGCCCCGTCGGGGCCGAGGTCGCCGACGCCCTCGGTGAAGCTGTCCCCCACCGCCACGTACGACCCGATCACTGAGCTGCTGTCATTCTTCGAATCGTCTGCCACAGCCGTTCATGATTCACCTTCGAATGTGACCTACGCGACCGTAGGAAGGACTTGACGGGCGGTGAGATAAGCCACTCCTAAAGTGTTGGCCAAACTAGGAATAGGCACCTCATCAGGAATGTTGACGCTGCGACCGCCACACTCAGACCGCCACACGTACACCGAAGGCCGGACCCGGGGATCGGGGTCCGGCCTTCGGTGGCACAGGAGGGATCGTCAGCCGACGGCGACGCCCTTCGAGCGGAGGTAGGCCACGGGGTCCACGTCGGAGCCGTAGTCCGGCGTGGTGCGGATCTCGAAGTGCAGGTGCGGGCCGGTGACGTTGCCGGTCGCGCCGGAGAGGCCGATCTGCTGGCCCTCGGTCACGGTCTGGCCGGCCGAGACGGAGAGCTGGGACAGGTGGGCGTACTGCGCGTAGTAGCCGTCGTTCAGCTTGATGACGACCTGGTTGCCGTAGGCGCCGCCCCAGCCCGCGGAGACGACCGTGCCCGCGGCCACGGCCTTGAGCGAGGTGCCGGTCGGGACGACGAAGTCGACGCCGGTGTGGTAGCCGCTGGCCCACATGCTGCCCGCGACGCGGTAGCCGGTGCCGATGGTGGCGCCGGTGACCGGGAGGGTGTAGCCGCTGGAGCTGGTGGTGGCGGAGCTCTGGGTGGCGGCCGTGGAGTTCGAGGAGGACTTCTTCGACTCGGCCTTCTCGGTCTTCGCCGACTCGGACTTCTCGGTCTTCGGCGTGCTCGTCCTGGCCTTCTCGCCGATCGAGAGCTTCAGACCGGGGTGGATCAGTGACGGGTCGTCTCCGATCGCCGAGCGGTTGTCCGCGTACAGCTTCTTCCAGCCGCCTCTGACGTTCTGCTCATCGGCGATCTTCGAGAGATAGTCGCCGGCGCGCACCGAATAGGTGTGTACCGTCGAGGCCTTCTTCGCGGCCGTCTTTTCGGCGGACTTCCCGGCGGCCTTCTGTGTGACCGGAAGCGACTGAACGGCCTTTTCCGACACGGACTGCGCAGTGGCGGCGTGCGCGCCGGTGGCCCCCATGAGCGGGAGGGCGAGCGCGGCCCCCCCGGTTCCGGCGACGGCGATCGAGCGGGCGAAGCGCTGGGACTTCGGACGGCGGTGCTTACCCTTCGCGGGCATGACGAATTCCTCTCCGGCGCCTGCGAGGTGAGCTGTCGGGTGCGGGCTGGAG
>NZ_JBHVYZ010000088.1:0-27566 GCF_042880295.1 Streptomyces sp. NPDC058307 | reverse complement strand
GACGGCACGATCATCCCGATCACCGACGAGGACCTGGCCCATCTGCCGCTCCCGACGGCCAAGACCATCGAGATCGTCGCTTTCGTGCCGGCCGACCGGATCGACCCGCTCCAGATGGACGCGTCGTACTACCTCCAGGCGGGCGGCGCCCCCGCGGCCAAGCCGTACACCCTGCTCAGGGAGGCGCTGAAGCGCAGCCACAAGGTGGCCATCGCCAAGTACGCTCTGCGGGGGCGGGAACGGCTCGGGATGCTGCGGGTGGTGGAGGACGCCATCGCGCTGCACGGCCTGCTGTGGCCGGACGAGGTCCGCGCGCCCGAGGGCCTCGCCCCCGACACCAAGGTCACCATCAGCGACAAGGAGCTCGACCTCGCCGACGCGCTGATGGACACCCTCGGTGAGATCGACCTCGACGAACTGCACGACGAGTACCGCGAGGCCCTGGAGGAGGTCGTCGCCGCGAAGGCCGCGGGCGAGGCGCCCCCGGAGGCGCCCGAGCAGGCCCGTGCCGGCAAGGTCCTCGACCTGATGGCGGCGCTGGAGAAGAGCGTGCGGGAAGCGAAGGAGTCGCGGGGCGAGGAGGCGGGGGAGGTCAGACAGCTGCCGCAGCGGAAGTCGGCGCGGGCGGCGCCGAAGCAGACGGGCGGGAAGAAGTCGACCGCCAAGAGCACCGCGAAGAAGACGGCTGCCGCGAAGAAGACGACGGCGAAGTCGTCACAGGGGACGAAGAAGACCGCGGCGGCCAAGAAGACGACGACCGCGAAGACCACGGCCGCGAAGAAGACGGCGGCCAAGAAGACGACCGCCCGCAAACGGACCGCGTGACCTGCGCGCCGCCGTCGGCACCGCGCAGGTCGCGTCGGTCTGCGGGAGCGGTCAGTCGACGACCTTCGCGGACTCGATGATCACCGGCTGCGTCGGCACGTCACCGTGACCGCGGCTGCTGCCGGTCCGTACGCCCTTGATCTGGTCGACGACGTCCTGGCCCTCGGCGACCTTGCCGAACACCGTGTAGCCCCAGCCGTTCGGGTTCTTGGCCGTGAAGTTCAGGAACTCGTTGTCCGAGACGTTGATGAAGAACTGGGCGGTCGCCGAGTGCGGGTCGCTGGTGCGCGCCATCGCCACGGTGTACGCGGTGTTCTTCAGACCGTTGTCGGCCTCGTTCGGGACCGGCGCGAGCGTGGGCTTCTGCACCATGTCCGGGGTGAAGCCACCGCCCTGGACCATGAAGCCGTCGATCACCCGGTGGAAGACCGTGCCGTCGTAGTGCCCGTTGCCGACGTACTTCAGGAAGTTCTCGACGGTCTTGGGCGCCTCGGCGTCGGCGAGCTCGAGGACGATACGGCCGAAATTAGTGGTCAGCTCGACCCTGGACATGGGAATCGTCCCTTTCTGGTGGGGCATGACCGAAGCATCTTGTCACACGCCTGTGCGGGTGCAGGTGGTGTTCCGCCGCCTCAGGCGCGCGCCGGTCGCCCTGCTTCCCGTCGGAAGGCCCACCGCATCTCCGGTTCCACCAGGTAGCGAAAGGCGCGTCGGACCGGTGGGGTGCACAGGGCGGTCACGGTGGTCGCGGCGAGCAGGGCGACCGCGGCCGCACCCAGTGGTCCGTGGACCCGGGCGGGGTCGTACCAGCCCCAGAACCGGGCGCCCTGGACGAGGAAGCCGTACAGCGTGCCCGCGCCCAGTGCGGTGAACGCACCCGACCAGGACCAGCGAACACCCGGAGGCGACCAGCGTCATCACCGGTCCCGACCAGGCGGGCGCGCCCAGCTCCTGGGCGCTGTCCCGGTGGTAGAGCCAGGCCGCGCTCATCCGTGGCACCGCCCGGTACGCCGCCACGAGCGCGAGGGCGAACACCGGCCCGGCGAGCAGCCGTACCGACCGCCGACGGATCAGCCGGAAGTGCCGGGGTGCGAGTGTCAGGCCCAGCACGAAGTACGGCAGGAACTGCAGGACACGCTGAAGGTCGAGGTCGTCGCCGATGGAGGGCGTGAGGGTGGCGAGCATCGCCACGGCGAGGGCGACCGGCACCGGATGACGTACCCGCTTCCATAGCGGGGTGGTGAGCCGCCACACGAACAGAGCCACCAGGAACCACGTCAGGTACAGGGGATCCAGCAGGCTCACCGGCCGGCCTGGCACCCGGTCCGGCCACCGCGTGAAGAACGGGTACGCCGTCTCGAAGACTACGTACGGCACAGCGCGGACACGCCCCGGCTCCCCTCCCGCAACGGCTCCCCCGCGTGGCCGACCGCGACCAGCACGATCGCCAGGTACTTGGCGTCGTCGAAGAAGGCGTCGCGCTCCCGAGGGGCGGCTGTGGCAAGGTGCTCGTCGTGCATCCCGGGCGCTTCACCGCTGCGGGAGCGACCCAAACTCCGTACCTGTGTGCCGGCCGTACCCCGTTCCGGCTCGTCGTTCCCGTCAGGCGGCCGTGCTCAGCGCTTCCCGTCCCGCCACCTCGCCGCCCGGCTTCGTCGGCAGGGACACGGGCTCCAGGGTCCGGCGCCCCCGTGCCAGGAACCCCGCGCCGATCACGCCCGCGATGAGCAGGCCACCGGTCACGAGAGCTCCGCGTGCCCCGGCCAGCTCCATGAGCAGACCCAGCGCCGGCGGGCCGCCCAGGCCCCACACCGTGCCGATGCTGCTCCATACGCCGAGGACGCGTCCGCGCAGGTGGGCGGGCGGGTCGGTCTGGAGGACGGCCGTGCCGGCGGTGTCGGAGACGGACTCCACCACGGCCATGGGCAGGACCAGCACCAGCAGGACGGCCACCGACGGTGACAGTCCCGCCGCCAGTTGCAGCAGCGCGCCCGCGGCGGCCAGCGTGCCCACCAGCCGGACCGAGGGCCGCCGCAGCCGGGCGCCGAGGAACGCGCCCAGGATGCCGCCGACGGCGAGAACCGAGGAGACCGTGCCGAACGCCCCCGTACCGCCCGCGAGCGGCCCGGTGACGAGCACGGCCAGGGTCAGCCCGTAGTTGCGGCCGAAGACCGCGCTGATCCCGGTGATGCCGGCGAGCGCGACCAGACGGGGACGGGCCGCGAAGAAGCGCAGGCCTTCGCGCACGGTCGTGTCGGGCCCGGCCGCGACCGTCGCCTTCGGCCCGGGTGCCGGGGCCGCACCGGGTGCGGGGCGCAGGAACGGCACGACCGCGGCGACGAACAGGAAGGACAGCCCGTTGGCCGCGTACGCGGCGGCCGTGCCCAGGAAGGCGACCGTCACACCGGCCAGGGCGGTCCCGACGAGCCGGCCGGCGCTGTGCACCAGCGCGCCGATGCCGATGGCGGA
This sequence comes from Streptomyces sp. NPDC058307, assembly GCF_042880295.1. NCBI lineage: Bacteria > Bacillati > Actinomycetota > Actinomycetes > Kitasatosporales > Streptomycetaceae > Streptomyces > Streptomyces sp. NPDC058307. Next base: position 24,272 of record NZ_JBHVYZ010000088.1, on the reverse strand, counting down.
CGGGACGTCCTCGGCCGGGACGAGATCGTTGCCCAGCAGGGCGCACGCCGGTCCGTCGACGGTCGCGATGGTGCCGGTCACGGCGGCCAGCACCAGCAGGGACGTCATGTCGAGCCGGTCCAGCGCCACGAGCGCGGCCGTGACGAAGGCGACCGCCCCGAGGAGGGTCTGGCTGACGGCCGCCGTCACCCTGCGCGACCAGCGGTCCACCGCCGCTCCGCCCAGCAGGCTCATGAACAGGGCGGGGCCGGCCTGGACGGACATCGACAGGCCCGTCGCGGCGGCGGACCCGGTGATCTGCAGAACGAGCAGGTTCTGCACCGTGAGCTGCATCCAGGTGCCGGCGTTCGACACGAAGTTCGCGACGGACCACCAGCGCATGCTGCGGTGTCTCAGGGATCGCCACGGAGAACGTGACGCCGGGGCAGCGGAAGGGCAGGCAGGGGCAGGAACGGAAGACACAGTGCGGTACCCGTGAGGTGAAGTGGCAGGTCAGGCAGGCAGGCGAAACCGAAGAACGCCGGGCTGCGCTGCGCGGTCATCCACCGAGTCGGTCACGGCGCGCACCATCGTGGCAGACGGGACCGGTGAGCCGGCCGCGGTTCGCCGTACGACAGCGCCCGCACGGGCTCAACCGCCGCTCGCGCTCGGTGCACTTGCTGTGTCGAGTGCCGTTGCTCACAGGCTTCCCGGACCTTCTCCGCCCGGGGCTGGAGGGGCTCGGGGCAGCCCCCGCATCAGTCGCGGGCCCTGTGGGTCCTGTGCACAATAGGGATCAATGTGTGAAAGCTACTCGTAAGGGAACCCAGCGTTCGTTCCGTCGGGAAAACGGCGGCTGCGGCCAGGACGGCCCTGTTCCTGACGCACGTTCCGTGCGTCCAGTCCATACCTGTCCTTTCACTCCATTCCCATGAGCCGCTCGCGTCGCACCGGTACGTGCGCGCCGCTCTCCGGCCCCGCGAGCGCGGCTGAAGGACGTCCCATGACTGATGCCACCCCTCGTGTGCCCTGGTGCCGTGCGCTGGTGACCGGCGGTGCCGGCTTCCTCGGCAGCCATCTGTGCGAGCGCCTGCTGGATTCAGGTGTCGAAGTCGACTGCGCGGACAACCTGGTGTCCGGATCGCGCCGGAACATCGCCCACCTCGACGGCCGCGCCGGATTCAGGTTCGTCGAGTGCGATGTCTCCGTGCCCGAGTGCCTACGGCGCCTGCCGGGACCGTACGACCTCGTCCTGCACTTCGCCTGTCCCGCCTCGCCCGCCGACTACCTGCGGCTGCCCCTGGAGACGCTCGACGCCGGCAGCCTGGGCACCCGCACCATGCTGGCCCTGGCCGAGCGGGACCGGGCACGCTTCCTGCTCGCCTCGACGTCCGAGGTGTACGGCGACCCCCTCGTGCATCCGCAGCGCGAGGACTACTGGGGCAACGTCAACCCGGTGGGTCCGCGCAGTGTGTACGACGAGTCCAAGCGGTTCGCCGAGGCGCTGGTCACCGCCCATGTGGGGGCCAGGGGTGCCGACGCCGGCATCGTGCGCCTGTTCAACACCTACGGGCCCCGTATGCGCGCCCACGACGGCCGCGCGGTGCCGACGTTCGTCTGCCAGGCGCTGGCCGACGAGCCGCTGACGGTGGCGGGCGACGGCAGCCAGACGCGGTCCCTGTGCTACGTCGACGACACGGTCGACGGGATCCTGCTGGTGGCCGCGAGCCACTCGGTACGGCCCGTGAACATCGGCGGGACCGACGAGGTCACGGTCCGGGACATCGCCCGGAGGGTGGTGGAACTGGCGGGCTCCTCCTCGCGCATCGAGTTCGTCGACCGCCCCGTCGACGACCCGCAGCGCCGCCGCCCGGACACCCGGCTGGCCCGTGAACTGCTGGGCTGGGCCCCCAAGGTGCCCTGGGAGGAAGGGATCAAGCAGACCATCGCCTACTTCGCGACGGCGCGGCCGGCACGGGAGCCGGCCAGGCAGGTCTGAGCCCGCAAGCCCGCGAAGTCGTCCACCCCGCCGCCCCGGAGGAACCGTATGCGTGTCCTGGGAATCAACGCCCTCTTCCACGACCCCGCCGCCGCCCTGGTCATGGACGGCAGGATCGTGGCAGCGGCGGAGGAGGAGCGCTTCAGCCGTCGTAAGCACGGCAAGCGGCCCATCCCCTTCTCCGCGTGGGAACTGCCCGAACTGTCCGCCCGCTGGTGCCTGGAGCAGGCCGGTCTCACCCCGGCCGAACTGGACGCGGTCGCCTACTCCTACGATCCCGAACTCGCCCGTCCCGCCGACCAGTTGGGCCTGAACGACCCCTGGGACCAGCTGCGTCAGGAGTACGCCCGACGCGCCCCCGAGTTCCTGGCCGAGGCCCTGCCAGGACTCGACCCGGCCAAGGTGCGCTTCGTCCCGCACCACGTCGCCCACGCCGCCTCGGCCGGCCAGGCCTCCCCCTACCCGGACTGCGCCGTCCTCGTCCTGGACGGCCGCGGCGAATGCGGCTCCCACCTCGCGGGCCGCTACGCGAACCGCGAACTCGCCGTCCTGGGCACGCAGTCACTGCCCGACTCCCTGGGCCTGTTCTACGAGGAGCTCACCCAGCACCTCGGATTCCTGCGCAGCAGCGACGAGTTCAAGGTGATGGCCCTCGCGTCCTACGGCCGTCCGCGCTTCCTGGAGCAGCTGCGCGAGTACGTCCACCTGGAGGGCGAGGGCGGCTTCCGGGCCCGGCCGGTGCCCTGGTCGTCGCTGGTCCCGCCCCGCGCGGCGGCCGACCCCTGGACGCAGGACCACGCCGACGCGGCGGCCAGCGCCCAGGCGTGTCTGGAGGAGGTCCTGCTCGGCCTGGTGGGTTGGCTGCACGAGCGCACCGGCGAGGAGACGCTGACCCTGGCGGGCGGTGTGGCGCTCAACTGCGTGGCCAACACGCGCCTGTACCGGGAAGGACCCTTCCGCCGCGTCTGGGTGCAGCCCGCGGCCGGGGACGCCGGCACAGCCCTCGGTGCCGCGCTCCACATCGCCCACCAGAAGGAGACGGTGGAGGCCATGCCGACGGCCGCCCTGGGCCGCGGCTGGAGCGACGACGAGCTGCGCACCTGGCTGGAGACCGCCGCCGTCCCCTACGAGGAGCCCGCCGACATCGCCGACACCGTCGCCGACGAACTCGCCCGCGACGGCATCGTGGCCTGGTTCCAGGGACGCAGCGAGTACGGTCCCCGGGCCCTGGGCCACCGGTCGCTGCTCGCCCATCCTGGCTACGCCGGAAACCTGGAACGCCTCAACGCGGTCAAGGGACGGGAGGAGTTCCGGCCGGTCGCCCCCATGGTGCTCGCGGACCGGGCGGCGGAACTCTTCGACGGGCCCCTGCCCAGCCCCTACATGCTCTTCGTGCACGACGTCGCCGCCGCGTGGCGCGACCGCATCCCGGCCGTGGTGCACGTCGACGGCACGGCCCGGATCCAGACCGTGGAGCGCGACACGGAGCCGCTGGTGGCCCGCATGATCGACGGCTTCGAACGCCGCACGGGGCTGCCCGTGGTGGTCAACACCAGCCTCAACACGGCCGGCCGGCCCATGGTCGACGACCCGCGGGACGCCCTGGAGTGCTTCGGGTCCGCCCCCGTGGACCTGCTGGCCCTCGGGCCGTTCGCGATCCGGCGGAAGGGGATGTTCGCATGACGGACGCCCCGGCCTCCGCCCCGCCCGCCTACGCCGTCGTCGTGCCGACGATCGGACGCCCCTGCCTCGCCGACTGCCTGCGCGCGCTCGCCGCGGCCACCGGCCACCCGCCCACCGAGGTCGTCGTGGTCGACGACCGCCCGGACCCGGCCGGGAAACTGCCGCTGGAGGCAGCGGGCGACCTGCGCGGGCGGGTGCGGACCCTGCGCAGCGGCGGACGGGGCCCCGCGGCCGCCCGCAACACCGGCTGGCGCACGGTCACCGCGCCCTGGACCGTCTTCCTCGACGACGACGTCCAGGTGCTGCCGGACTGGTCCCGCCGGCTCGCCGAGGACCTCGCCGCGGCCGACGCCGTCACGGGCGGTATCCAGGGCCGGCTGACCGTCCCGCTGCCCACGGACCGCCGGCCGACGGACTGGGAGCGCGGCACAGCCGGACTGGAACAGGCCGCGTGGGCCACGGCGGACATGGCCTACCGGACGGCCGCACTGGCGCAGGTCCACGGCTTCGACGAGCGCTTCCCCCGGGCCTTCCGTGAGGACGCCGACCTCGCGCTGCGGGTGCGGGACGCCGGCTGGACACTGCGCCACGGACGGCGCACCACCCGCCACCCGGTGCGTCCGGCCGACCGCTGGGTGTCGGTACGCGCCCAGCGCGGCAACGCGGACGACGCCCTGATGACCCGGCTGCACGGGCGCGACTGGTGGACACGCGCCCAGGCACCCCGGGGACGGCTCGCCCGGCACACGCTGGTGACGGCCGGCGCGCTCGTCGCGGCCGGGTGCGCGCTGACCGGCAGACCACGGGCCGCCGGTGGAGCCGGAGCGCTGTGGGCGCTGGGCACGGCCGAGTTCGCCCTGGCCCGTATCGGACCGGGTCCGCGGACCGCCCACGAGATCGCCACCATGCTCGCCACCAGCGTGGTCATCCCGCCCCTCGCGGTCCGCCACTGGCTCGACGGCCTGATACGCCATCGACGCGCCGCACAGCTGGGGAGCATGCCGTGAACCACCTGACCCCACCCGCCACCCGGCCCGCCGCGGTGCTCCTCGACCGCGACGGCACCCTCGTCGAGGACGTCCCCTACAACGGCGACCCCGACCAGGTGCGCCCCCTGCCCGGCGCGAGACAGGCCCTGGACCTGCTGCGGGCGGCGGGCATCGCGACCGGCGTGGTCAGCAACCAGTCGGGCATCGGCCGCGGACTGCTCACCCACACCGACGTACGCCGGGTCAACGCCCGGGCGGACGAGCTGCTCGGCGGCCTCGGCACCTGGGTGTACTGCCCGCACCTGCCCGAGGACGGCTGCGACTGCCGCAAACCCCGGCCGGGTCTGGTGACCGAGGCGGCCCGACGGCTGGGAGTGGCTCCGTCGGACTGCGTGGTGATCGGCGACATCGAGGCCGACGTCCTGGCCGCAGAATCCGCGGGCGCCCGCGTCATCCTCGTACCCAACGCGGCAACCCGGCCCGAGGAGGTCGGGACGGCTCCCCGGACCGCCCCCGACCTGCTCACGGCGGTCCGCGAGCTCCTTGCGGAGGAGGAGCCGCGGGACAGCTGTGGCAAGGCCCTGGTCGTGCGGCTCGACAGCTTCGGTGACGTCCTCCTCGCCGGGCCCGCCGTCCGGGCGGTGGCCGCGCACTCCCGGGTGACGATGCTCTGCGGCCCGCTCGGCGAACCCGCCGCACGGCTCCTGCCCGGCGTCGACGACGTGATCGTGTGGGCGGCCCCGTGGGAAGGCGTGCACGCGCCCTCCGTCGCCGAGGCGGACGTCGACGGATTGGTGAAGCGCCTGCGGGCCGACGCGTTCGACACCGCGCTGATCCTCACGTCGTTCCACCAGAGCCCCCTGCCCACCGCCCTGCTGCTGCGGATGGCCGGCGTCGCACGGATCGGCGCCGACAGCGTCGACCACCCCGGCCGCCTGCTCGACGTACGGCATCAGCGGCTGCCCGGCCGGCACGAGACCGAGGCCGCGCTCGACACCGCCGCCGCGCTGGGCTTCCCCTTGCCCCCGGGCGACGACGGCCGGCTGCGCGTCGTCCCGCCCCCCGACACCATCGCGCTCACCGGCAACGGCCCCTACGTCGTCGTACACCCCGGGGCCAGCGCGCCCGCCCGCGCCTGGAGTCCCGAGCGCTGCGCCGAGGCCGTGGCCCTGCTCGCCGACGCCGGTCACCGCGTCGTCGTCACCGGCGGCCCCGACGAGACGGACCTCACCCGCCGGGTCAGCGGCGACCGGGCGGTGGACCTCGGCGGCCGGACCGTCCCGCAGACCCTGGCCGGCGTCCTGCGCACCGCCGACGTCGTGGTGTGCGGGAACACCGGTCCCGCCCATCTGGCCGCCGCCGTCGGCACACCCGTCGTCTCCCTGTTCGCGCCCGTCGTCCCGGCCGAGCGGTGGGCGCCGTACGGCGTGCCCCACGTGCTCCTCGGTGACCAGTACGCACCCTGCGCGGACAGCAGGGCCCGGCACTGCCCCGTGCCGGGTCATCCGTGCCTGGACGAGGTCACGGCCCAGGACGTGGTGCGCGCGGTGCAGAAACTCCTCAAGGAGAGCGCATGAACATCCTTGTCTGGCATGTGCACGGCTCGTGGCTGACGTCGTTCGTCCAGGGCCCCTACACCTTCCTGGTCCCGGTGACGCCCGATCGCGGCCCCGACGGACTGGGGCGGGCCAGGACCTGGCAGTGGCCGGCGAGCGTGCGCGAGCTGAGCCCCGCCGAGCTGCGCGAGGCCGACATCGACCTGATGGTGCTGCAGCGGCCGCACGAACTGGAGCTGGCGGAGCGCTGGACCGGCCGCCGGCCCGGCATCGACGTACCCGCCGTCTACGTCGAGCACAACAGCCCGCACGAGACGCCCGTCGACACCCGCCACCCCCTCGCCGACCGCAGCGACATCCCGCTCGTCCACGTCACCCACTTCAACCGCCTGATGTGGGACAACGGCCGCGCCCCGACCGAGGTGATCGAGCACGGCATCATCGACCCGGGGCCCCTGTGGACCGGCGAGGAGGCCCGTGCGGCCGTCGTCGTCAACGAGCCCGTGCGGCGCGGCCGTACCACCGGAACCGACCTGCTGGCACGGTTCGCGCGCTCGGTGCCGCTGGAGGTCTTCGGCATGCGCACGGACGGGCTCGCAGACCATCTCGCACTGCCCGCCGACCGCTGCCGCAGCCGGGACCTGCCGCAGGGCGAACTGCATCCGGCGATGGCCCGCTGCCGCCTGTACCTGCATCCCGTGCGGTGGACGTCGCTCGGGCTGTCGCTGCTGGAAGCCATGTTCCTCGGGATGCCCGTGGTGGCGCTCGACACCACGGAGGTCAGGGAGGCCGTGCCCGAAGGGGCCGGAGTGGTCTCCAACCGGTTCGACGTACTGGAGGAGGCCGTCCGCGGGTTCCTCGCGGACCGGGCCCACGCCCGGCGGACCGGGGAGGCAGCCCGGGCCGCGGCACAGTCCCGCTACGGAGAGCGGCGTTTCCGGGACGACTGGGAGCGCCTGATCAAGGAGGTCACCCGATGAGCCCCAGCCAGCCGTCGGCCGGCCGCGTCGCCATGGTCTCCGAGCACGCCAGCCCGCTGGCCGAGCTCGGCGGCCCCGACGCGGGCGGCCAGAACGTGTACGTGGCCCAACTCGCCGCCCTGCTCGCCCGCCGCGGTCATGAGGTCGTCGTGTACACCCGCCGTGACGATCCGCGGCTGCCGGAACGGGTCGTCACCCCCGACGGCGTGAAGGTCGTCCATGTGCCCGCCGGACCGCCGGCCCCGATACCCAAGGACGAACTCCTGCCCTACATGGAGGAGTTCGGAGCGTGGCTGGCACGCGAGTGGGCGACGGAGCCACCCGACGTGGTGCACGCCCACTTCTGGATGTCCGGCATGGCGGCGGTGGCCGGGGCGCGCGCCGTGGGCGTGCCCGTGGTGCAGACGTACCACGCGCTCGGCACCGTCAAGAAACGGCACCAGGGCGCCGCCGACACCAGTCCGCCCGATCGCGTCGCGATCGAGACGGCCGTGGGGCGCGAGTGCAGCGGCATCATCGCCACCTGCGAGGACGAGGTGCGCGAACTCGTCGCCATGGGGCTGCCCCGGCGGCGCATCCACGTCGTGCCCTGCGGTGTGGACCCCGTGCAGTTCGCGCCGGTCGCACCGGCCCGCCGGGACCCGTCCGCGCCCCGGCGCCTGCTCACCGTCGGCCGGCTCGTGCCCCGCAAGGGCTTCGACCGGGCGATCCGTGCCCTGGCGGACGTGCCGGACGCCGGACTCCTCGTCGCCGGGGGCCCCGAACCGGCCCTGCTGTTCGCCGAACCGGAGACGGAACGGCTGTGCGCGATCGCCGAGGAGTGCGGTGTGTCCGACCGCGTGACGCTGCTGGGCGGCGTGAGCCGTACCCGGATGCCCGCGCTGATGTCCGGAGCGGATCTCGTGCTGTCCGTGCCCCGCTACGAGCCCTTCGGCATCGTCCCGGTCGAGGCCATGGCGTGCGGCACCCCCGTCGTCGCCACCGCCGTCGGCGGGCAGCTCGACACCGTCGCCGACGGCGTCACCGGCGTCCTGGTCCCGTCCGACGACGACCACGACCTCGCCGGGACCGTCCGGGAACTGCTCGACGACCCCCAGCGGCTCGGCCGGTACGGCGCCGCCGGTCGACGCCGGGTCCTCGCCCGCTACACCTGGGACCGCGTCGCCGACGGGGTGACCCGGGTCTACAGCGCCGTTTCCTCCGTTCCCTCGCTCTCGGGAGTCGTGCGATGACCCTCGCTGCCGACGCCGCACACTGCGACGACCTGATGAAGGCCCTCGAAGGGTTCCGCGAATACGCCGCCCCCGTCGTCCGGCGCTGGGGCACCTCCCTCGCCGAACGCCTGAGCACCGGCGCCCGGCTCCTCGTCGCGGGCAACGGCGGCAGCGCGGCCCAGGCCCAGCACCTGACCGCCGAGCTGGTCGGCCGCTACCGCGAGGACCGTCCGCCGTTCTCCGCGCTCTCGCTGCACGCCGACACCTCGTCCACCACCGCCATCGCCAACGACTACGGCGTCCAGGAGATCTTCGCCCGGCAGGTCGCCGCGCACGGCCGCACCGGGGACGTGCTGATGCTGCTGTCCACCAGCGGCGCCAGCGCCAACCTGCTCGTCGCCGCGAAGGAGGCCCACCGGCTGGGCATGACCGTCTGGGTCCTGACCGGCCCCGCGCCGAACCCGCTGGAAGGCTCCGCGGACGAATCCCTGTGCGTGGACGCCGCGACGACCGCCACGGTCCAGGAACTGCATCTCGTGGCCGTCCACATGCTCTGCGAGTCCTTCGACCGCACCGTGGAGCGACTGGTGCCGGCCGACGGGCGACGGGCGGACCGGGATACGGAGGATCGGGACGCGGAGGGCCGGGACGCGGAGGAGCGCGTATGAGCGCCCCGGCCCCGCTGCTCGTCGTCGGAGACGCGCTGCTCGACCACGATCTGTGCGGGCGGGTCGAGCGGCTGGCTCCCGACGCGCCCGTCCCGGTCGTCAGCTCGCTGCGGCGCATCGCCCGGCCGGGCGGAGCCGCGCTGGCGGCCTGCCTCGCCGCGGCCGACGGGCGGCAGGTCACCCTCGTCACCGCGCTCGGCGACGACGAGGCCAGCGAGTTGCTGTGCCGGCTGCTGGCCGACCGGGTGCGCCTGGTGCGGCTGCCCCTGACCGGCACCCTGTCCAGCAAGACGCGGGTCCTCGCGGAGGACCGGCCGCTGCTGCGCCTGGACGACGGTGACGGGCGGGCCCGGGAGCAGACCGACGAGGCGCGCCGGACGATCGCCGAGGCCGGTGCCGTACTCGTCGCCGACTACGGCCGCGGCACCGCCGACGTGCTGCGCGACGCGCTGGAGTCCGCGGCCGCGCGGGTGCCCGTCGTGTGGGATCCGCATCCGCGCGGCAACCCACCGGTGCCGGGCGTCCGGCTGGCCACGCCGTGCGCGGCCGAGGCGCGTGCCTTCGCCGGCCGGCTGCGCACCGGTGAGGCGCGTGCCTTCGCCGAGCGACCGGGCAGCGGCGAGGAACCGCAGAACGGCAGCGCGCTGCACACCGCCGCCCGCCATGCCGACACGCTCGTGCGCGCCTGGCGTGCGGCCTCGGTGGTGGTGACGCTGGGCGGGCGGGGCGCGCTGCTGTCGCACGGGGAGACCCCGCTGCTGGTGCCGTCGCCGGTCACGGCCGAGGGCGACGCCTGCGGGGCCGGGGACCGGTTCGCGGCGACCGCCGCCGGATTCCTCGCCGACGGCGAACTCACCGAGACCGCCGTACGGGCCGCCGTGCACGCGGCGACCAGGTACGTCGCCGAGGGCGGCGCCCGCGCGCTCGCCGTGGACGCCGCACCAGCCGCCCCGCCGCGCCCCTCCGACGACCGGGAGCCGACGGACGACGCCCTGCGCACGGCCGCCCGGGTACGGGCCGCCGGCGGGACCGTCGTCGCCGCCGGCGGCTGCTTCGACCTGCTGCACGCCGGTCACGTCGCCCTGCTGCAGGCCGCCCGCCGCACCGGGGACTGCCTGGTGGTGTGCGTCAACTCCGACGCCTCCGTACGCCGGCGCAAGGGCAGCGGCCGGCCCCTGGTCCCGCTGGCGGACCGGGTCCGGGTGCTGCGCGCGCTGGAGTGCGTCGACGCGGTCGCCGTGTTCGACGAGGACACCCCGGAGCGACTGCTCGGTGAGCTGCGCCCGCACATCTGGGCCAAGGGCGGCGACTACGCCCTGGCCCGGCTGCCGGAGGCCTCGCTCGTGGAGAGCTGGGGCGGCCAGGTCGTCCTGTTCCCCTACCTGGACGGCCGCTCCACCACCGGCATCGCCGAACGCGCGGCAGCGGCCCCCAAGCCGGTGCGTCTGACCGGACGGAGGGGCCGATGACCGCCCCACCGCATCGCTCCCGCCTCCTGGTGCTGCGCGCACTGGGACTGGGCGACCTGCTCGCCGCGGTGCCCGCCCTGCGCGGCATCCGGCGGGCCTTCCCCGGACACCACGTCGTCCTGGCGATCCCCCCGGCGCTCGCCGAGGCCGCCCTGGCCACGGGAGCGGTGGACGAGATCCTCCCGGCCGAGGCCCCGGAACGGGCCGTACCCGCACTGGACCGGTGGACGGGCCCGCCGCCGGACCTCGCGATCGACCTGCACGGCAACGGACCGGAGAGCCGCGACGCGCTGGCCGCCCTCGCCCCCCGCCGGCTCCTGGCCCACGCCCAGCCGGACCCGGCCCTCCCGCGGCCTCCGGTATGGCGGCCGCACCAGCACGAGCGCGAGCGCTGGTGCGACTTCCTCGCGGTCTACGGCATCGCCGCGGACCCCGCCGACCTGCGGCTGCCACCGCCCGACGCGCCCTCCCCGGCGCCGGGCGCCGTGGTCGTTCATCCCGGCGCGCAGTCCGTGTCCCGCCGCTGGCCCGCCGAGCGCTTCGCCGGCCTCGCACGGAGCCTGCGCACCGCCGGCCACCACGTCGTCCTCACCGGTGGCCCGGCCGAGGACGCCCTGGTCCTGGACGTCGCCGCACGCGCGGACCTGCCCGAGCGCGACGTACTGCGCGGCGGCCTGCCGTTCGGCAAGCTGTCGGCGCTCGTCGCCCACGCCGCGCTCGTCGTCAGCGGCGACACCGGACTCGCGCACCTCGCCGTGGCCCACGCCACGCCGTCCGTGACCCTCTTCGGCCCGGTGTCACCCCACCTGTGGGGCCCGCCCCGCACCGGACACCACCTCGCCCTGTGGAAACCCGGACCGCCCGGCGATCCGCACGGCGACGTCCCCGACCCCCAGCTGCTGCGGATCGACACCGACGAGGCCACCGCCGCCGCGCTGTCCCTGCTGCGGTCCGCACGGAGTGGTGCGTCACCATGGAGGGGGGACGAGGTCCGTGTCCCCGCAGCCCCGCCCTGAGATGCCGCAGCCCGAGGAGCCCCGGCCCGAGGCCACGGCCGGTCGCACCGGCGCCCTGGACAGCGGGGACAGCCGGGTCACCGTCGCGGTCATCACCCGCGACCGACCCGTCGGCGTCCTGCGGACCGTGAACGCCCTCACCGCCCTCCCCGAACGGCCCCCCGTCATCGTCGTCGACAACAGCTCCGACGACTCGACCGTCGAAGCACTGCGCCACCATCCGTCGCCCGTCCGCGTCCTGAGGCCCGGCCGGAACACCGGCGCCGTCGGCCGCACCCTCGCGGTACGGCACGCCGACACGCCCTATGTGGCGTTCAGCGACGACGACTCCTGGTGGACCCGGGGCTCACTGCGGCAGGCGGCCGACCTGCTCGACCGGCATCCCCGGCTGGGCCTGCTCGCGGCCCGCACCCTCGTCGGGCCCGAACGGGCCGAGGACCCCCTCAACGCCGTACTCGCCGCCTCACCACTGCCGCGCGAGGCCGACCTGCCGGGCCGCCCGGTGCTCGGCTTCCTCGCCTGCGCCAGCGTGGTGCGCCGGGTCGCCTACCTCGGGGCGGGCGGCTACCACCCGCTGCTGTTCTTCGGCGGCGAGGAGACCCTGCTCGCCTACGACCTCATGGCCCGCGGCTGGGGTGTCACCTACGAACCGTCCCTGACGGCCCGTCACCACCCCGAGCCGGGAGGCCGCGACGGGCGCGGCTACCTGCTGCGGCGCAACGAGGTGCTGACCCTGTGGTTGCGCCGCCCGCTGCCGGTCGCCCTGCGGGCCACCGCCCGTCTGACGGCCGCGGCGACCACCGGCGACCCCGACGCCCGCCGCGCCCTGCGCGAGGTCGTCGTACGCCTGCCCGCCGCCCTGGCCCGGCGCCGGCCGCTGCCACCGCACGTGGAGGCCGCGAGCAGACTGCTGGAGCGCCAAGAGCGCAGGTGACCGGCGCCACGGCCCGCCCGTGCCTTACGGCAGGGGCGTGCCGCCGGTCGCGTTGAGGATCTCCGCGGTGACGAAGCTCGCCTCCTGGGAGGCCAGGTAGACGTACGCCGGGGCCAGTTCGGCGGGCTGCGCGGGACGGCCCAGCGGGCTCTGCTTGCCGAACTCCACGGTGTCGGGCATCGTCGCGGGAATCAGCGGCGTCCACACCGGGCCCGGCGCGACCGCGTTCACGCGGATACCGCGCTCCGCGACCATCTGGGCCAGCCCCTGGGTGAAGGTCACGATCGCGCCCTTCGTCATCGCGTAGTCCAGCAGGTGCGGACTGGGCTTGTACGCCTGCACCGACGTGGAGTTGATGACGCTGCCGCCCTTCGGGATGTGCGGCAGGGCGAACTTGGTCAGCCAGAACATCCCGTAGAGGTTGGTGCGCATCACCCGGTCGAACTGCTCCGTGGTGATGGCCTCGATGCCGTCCGGCTGCGACATCTGGAACGCCGCGTTGTTCACCAGCACGTCGATGTGCCCGAACTCCGAGACGGCACGCTCGATCAACGCCCGGCAGTTGTCCTCCTCACGGATGTCGCAGGGGACGGCGACCGCCTTGCGGCCGGCGTCCTCGACGAGGCGAGACGTCTCGCGTGCATCGTCCGCCTCCTCCGGCAGGTGGGTGAACAGCACATCGGCACCCTCCCGGGCGAAGGCCAGCGCTACCGCCCGCCCGATGCCGGAGTCCCCGCCCGTGATGACGGTCTTACGGCCCTCCAGCCGACCGCTGCCACGGTAGGACTCCTCGCCGTGATCCGGCGGCGGGTCCATCGGCCCGGTCCAGCCCGGGTGCGGCTGGTCCTGCTCCGGGAACTCCGGGGTCGGATGCTGCGTCGTGGGGTCCTGCTGGCTGTGCTGTGGCTCGGTCACGGCGGCCTCCTCAACACGGACGGGTTCGGACGCACGAGCGAGTTCCCGCACTGCGGCACCCGAAAAGAGAGAAATCCGTGAGACCGGCGCAAAATTGAAGAGATGCTGGCCGAGTACGAGTAGGTATGACCTCGACTTTCAAAGTCCCTCAGCCCAACCGGGTCGGGGGGCTTCGTGATGTCTCGGCCGTGCGCTGACGGTCGATAGTTGCGAGGTGCACCTTCCGTGTTGCCCGTGGGCCCAGCAATAGGTGTGTGCCTCATGCGTTCCGTCTGATTCGCCTCTTCGCACGGCGGCCTGAGCTGTCGACCCTCGCGATATGGGGGCTTTAGAAGAGGGACCGCGCAGGATACGGGGTGGGAAGTCACGCTGCCTGTCCTGCGGCCTGCCAGCGGATCGCGTGGCGACGCTGGAGTATGACTGGGTACTGCTTGAACCGGGCATGGAGCCGCTGGCCCACACGGTGCCGGCAGAGTATCGATGGATCGCACTGTCTGACGGGCGGGTGACGGTCTACGGCGTGTGTCCGCCAGATCCGTTCCAGCGGTGCCGTATCGAGCACCGACTTGCCTGCTCGGCGCAACCGCTGCCTGATCTCTGGCCCTGGCTGACCAGCCTGCGGGGTGAGAACAAGCGTCGAGTGGAGCGCCAAACCGAGCCTGAGCCACCAGAGACCCCGGAGACTTGGCCGGAGGTCGGGTGATGGCACCTCGATTTCGCTGTGCCGACGGGCCCTTCATGATTCCCTGGACTGACCTGGGCTGATGACTCAAGATCGTGTCCACAAATGGTCCACGGACCCCGACATACTGCCGCTCAGAGCGGCATACGCCTGCACATACGCGAAGACCCCGGCCTCAGCGCTTCCGCTGGTGACGGGGTCTTTGGGCACCTTATACAGGGTGCCCCCGGCAGGATTCGAACCTGCGCACACGGCTCCGGCGGCCGGACAGTTCCCAGACGCTTCTGCAGGTCAGCGGGCTATCTGACGGAATGTCAGTCCCGTCGTCCCGCGCATGTCCCGCAGCAATGAAATGTCCCATTTGGAATGGCAGTCGTGCTTTCGCGCGCCGGTCCGCGTCGATCCCGCCCCGGTCGGCCATCAGGGCTGGGCCCATGGCGCCCCCGTGAGTCACGCAGCTCTGACTCATGTCATGTCAGGCCGTGGATGGGTCCGTCGCCGTACAGCGCGCCGATGTCGACCAGGAGGACATCGCGGCGGTGTCCGGCGGCGTCGATGACATCGGGATGGAAACCGTGCAGGGAGAACAGGGCGAGGGTCGCGTCATCGGGTCGGTGCCCCTGGTTGGCGAGGAGGGTCAGGAGGCGCTCGAGGCGCTCGAGGTCCTTGAGCCCCCGGGGCTGGACGGTGGCCTTGGCCTCACCGATCAGGGCGATTGCGGCTCGCGGGTTTTGAGGGCGCTCGCCGGGGGCCATGGCGAGTAGGTCGACCTCGTGCTTGGTCCGGGCGGTCGGGTCGGCGATCTCCGCCGTGCCCACCGCGCCGAGCGACAGCCCCGTCTCGTCGACGGCGAAGGAGCGGGCCCATTCGCGGGCGGTCTCGGCTCCCGTGACGACCCCCGCAGGGTGGGCTGCCCGTGATCGAGGCGAGTTTGCCGAGGCCACTGTCATCGTGGAGAACGGTCGTTCGGGCTTCAGTCCGAGGGCTGTCGCGATGCGGCACGCGGACCGGGGCAGCCCGAAGCGGACGGCGTAGTTCCTGCAGGCTTCCGCTCCGAAGGTCCGAGAGTGGGCCGTCGGCTTCGCGGATCGCCCAGCGGATGCGTCGGAGTCCCTGCCGGGCAGAGGGGATGCAATCGGTGATCTCCGTTGATCAGCCAACAGCACCGGGCCTGTGGGGCATGGGAGCGTGCCTCCTGACGACGTTCCGCGAGCAGCCTGCGACGGACAGGAGCGGCTCCACGCCGGGAGCAGCTCTGTACGGTGTTCGGGTGACCCATGTAGCGGAACCCGGTCTGGCCGCCTGCTCTCTTCTCTCCTGGGGCACGGACCATGGCGAACGTCTTGATCCAGTGGCCGCGGACGCGGTTGTGCATCTGCTTGCGCTGAGCGGTGCCAAGGTGCGCGACGGGCTGCCCGAGGCCACTCCCGACCTGGTACGGGCCGTGCTGCTCGAGGCGCTGCCGCAGTTCCTGTCCGTCACACCGGGCGAGGAGGGCGCGGCGCTCGCGGTGCTGCGCGTGCTGGCGGATCGCACCAGAGCGGACGGGCGGCTCAACACCAAGCGGCACGCGCGGTTGCGCGAGGCGATCGACAAGTGCGCCGAGGAGCACCTGCGGGTGATGTGCGACCCACGCGAGTTGACGCTCCCTCGCTTCTGGGGCGGCCTGCTGCGAGCGCGCGGTGTCGACGTACGGGACGCGGAGGCCGTGCGCGGGGGGTTGGAGGAACTGGCGCGGTTGCCGTACGCGGAGCGTGCCCGGCTGCTGTCCCTGCCGGACGCGACCGAGGGCGTGGAGTCGGACGCGGGCTCCGTGTACGCGGGCCCGGCGGCGTGGGCGCTCGGCCCCTACCGGCGCGGACTGGCGATGGAGCGGCAGGCGGTGGCCGCGATGATGCTGGGGCAGCGCCTCACCCTGTGCCTGACCGAGTCGGATGCGGCGCCATGGGTGCTGGACCTGCTGGGCTCCGAGCAGGTGGCGCGTCTGATGGATGCCGATGGAGTCGACGAGTGGACCGAGGCGGTCACGAAGGCCGGGTTGCGCGTGGCCCGCCGCTGGTCGCTCGGGCCGGCCGAACTGCCGTCGGCGGCACTCCCCGCTCCCGGTCCGCGTCCGGACGACATGGCGCTGTTCACCGCAGTGGGCGAGGTGGTCGAGCAGTACGACATCCTGCGGGGGGACGAACTCTTCGCACCGCCGCACCCGCTGCCCGCGGACCGGGACGGCTTCGTGTCCGCGCTGCGCGGCAGCGGGTTGCTCACGCCCGCCGCACAGCTCGCCGAGTCCCCGCCCGCGGACGCCGACGCGGAGGGGGTCGACGTCGCCCTCGCGACCGGTTTCCTCGTCCTGGATCCGGAGGGCAGGCCGCAGCCCGGGCCGTCCCTGGAGGCATGGCGTGAGCGGAACGCGGGCGAACTGGCGGCTCTCGCGGTGCGCGCCCTGGCGGAACTGTGCGGGCGGCTGGGCACGGATCCGGACCTCGGGGAGGACTTCGAGGGCGAGATCCTGGGCGATCTGGTGGCACTCCTCTGTGCGGCCGGCGAGCCCCGGTCGGTGGCGAGGTATGCGGCTGTGGCGGCCGACTGGGTCGTACCGCCGGAGGCGTCACTCGCCGCGCCGGTGCGCGGACTCGAGGACTCCACGGAGTCGCAGGAGTCCGGGTGCACGGCAGAGGCGTACCGCCTGCCGTCGCTGCCGGAGCTCGAACGGCTGCTGCAACTGGGCCCGTTGGACGAACAGGATGCCGCCGAGCTGGCGCCGGCGGCCCGGCGGCTGGCGGGCCGCCTGGATCTGCTGGCCTCGGCCGGTGTGGTGTGGCGGCGCGGCGACGCGTACGGGCTGACCCCGCTGGCCGCTGCGGTGCTTCGCGAGGCGCTGCTGCTGGCGTACGGCGGCGGCTGGCCACCGCGTAGTGGGGAGTCGGCGCGGGAGAAGACAGGCGGGTCCGCCGAGGGTGACAGGGAGGGGCAGTCGTGGACGCCGTCGAGCGTGGCGGAGCGCTTCCCCACCGTGGAGGCGGTAGTCGCGTTGGATGCCGCACGGCTGGTCCCCGCCGCGCGGCAGTGGGACGTTCCCGCCGCCCACCGGGTGCTGCGCCAGTGGGTTGCGGGCGGCGAGGGGCCCGAAGCGCGCTGGCCGAGGCTGCTGGCGGCACTGGCGGCGCCCTCCCCCACTCTCGGCTCCGCTCAAGCGGGGGGACCCCTGTCGCCCGCGGATCTGCTGGGTCACCGCAGGCTGGTGGCGCAAACCCTGCCGGACGCCCCGCCCGGGCTGCTTGCCGGGTACGTCGGTGACCCGGTGCTCGGCGCCTGGGCCGCCGAGGTGCTGCGGGCGGCGGGGGAGGCGGTCGAGGAAGAGGCCGTGCCCCTCTCGTCCCGTCTGCTGTGGAGGCTGGACCGGCTGCACGCCCTCGCGGTCCCGGCCTGGCGTACGTACTTCGCCCTCGGCGAGGTCCCGGAGGACGAGGAGGCGCGGTCGGAAGGAGTGGACGGCGGCCCTCCCACTCCTGAACTCGCCTCCCTGCACGAGGGGTTCGGGCAGATGGCCGCCGGTTGGCCGGGCGGTGCATCCGCGCTGATGTCAGATTTCGCCCGTGCCGACCCTGCCACCGCATCGCCTGTACTTCAGCTGCTGTCGGACCATCCGGACGAAGAGATCGCCCGACTGGCCGCGCTGGCGTACGAAGAGTGCGAGATGGCCCACCTGGCACAGGTACGCCAAGCGCAGTCGGCCGTGCGGCGTAAGGGCGGCGGTCGCAGGAAGGGCAAAAAGCGTCGCTGAACCAGGTCACCGGTCGTGTCCGCAGCGGCCGGTGAGTCGCGGCTTCCTCGATGCTCTGTGCCAAGGGGAGCCACCGAAGCCGCCAGCGCCCTGGACACCCTTACGACAGAGGGGGCGACCGCATGACCGATCGCGCTCTCTTGAAGTGCGGGCCCTGACCCTGTGGCAGCCCTGGGCCTCCGCCATCGCCTACGGCACCAAGCGGATCGAAAACCGCCGCCGGCGCACCATTATGGGCAGCTCGGCAGTGATTCATGGGGTCTGATCTGGTGTTTTGTGTGGTGGACATGTCCGTGACGGATTCCGCGGCCACGGCGGGCGTGCTCGGCGCCCTGGCCAGGAAGTGGATGAGCCGTTGCCGGAGCGGGAGTTGCCGGCCGGCTTTGTGATGCCGGCCGAGACGGCGACGTGCACGCTGTTGCGCAAGGAACTGGTGTGACGCTGGATTTCACAGCGTCGTCACCGAGGCGACGGCCGACCCAGCCGTCGTCGGGCCGATCTGCATCGCCACCCGTCGCTCCGACCACGACGACCTCTACGTCATCCTCGCCAACGACGCGACGAGCGAGCCGGCTGCGCTCGACGGCTACCGCTTCGCGCGGCTCGGCCTGATCGTCACCACCCTCAACGATTCCGCCAGTCCGCGGACAATCGGGAGCAGAGCGGCCCAGAACGTCCTCCCAGTCGGACGCCCTGCCGAGTCTCAGTCGAGGCTTCTGTCAGGTCGGGTGTAGAAGGACTCGACGCCCCGCCAGGGCGAGGGGCCGCCCAGTGATCGGTCCAGGCGCCGTTGGGACGGGTCGAGGGAGCAGCGGGCCGCATTGACGAAACTCAGGTGAGCCTCGCCCAGCGCGGTATGAATCGGCCGCAGTTCTTCAAGGTTGGTCGGCTGACGACCATGGAAGAGGATGGTGAAGTCCTCCAGGATCTCGCAGACCCGCTCGGCTGCGGCGCTGGTCGCCGGGTCGGCAACGAGGCTGACCGAGTGCTGGGCGGCCACGAACGGCACCCAGTTGACGGCGGGCCTGCGCTCGTCGAGGAAAGCCTCGCGCAGCTCTGCCTCCACGGCCCCGAACGCCTGCAGGAACTTCTCGTAGGCGGCGGTCTGCGTCCCCTGCAGCCATTGCTGGTGCTGGCCGCGGCGCCCGACGACACCGCCGGCGATGACGCCCACGACCGTTGCGGTGACAGCACCTGCGGTGGATATCAGCAGATCCCATGAGACAGTCAAGCGAGTCTCCTCACGATGGATGACGGGGAGCCCACCGGCAGCCCCGCGCTGAACGAAGCCGACGGCATGAACGTCAATTCTTGCCCAGCGAGGATCATTTCGGGCTTGTGCGGAGCGGGACCGCTACGGCTGTGTTGTCGTGGGCCGCAGCAGTCACCCGAACGACGGCCACCGGTCTGCGGCCCGGCAACGTCTCCTCTGGGGCGGTCGCCCAGCGGTGGGCGATACGGGCGCGCTGGGTCTCATCGTCCACCGGCAGGTAGACCATGCGGAAACACGCCTCCTCGGCCTCCACCAGCCAGCGGATCGCAGACCGTTCGTCCCGTGACCAGCAGCCGTAGTCCACGACGACGTCTGTGCCCAGCCTGACCGCCTCCAAGGCGAGCCAGAGCATGCGTCCCTCCAGCACGTCGCGCTTCCCGTCGGCCTCCGCCTCGCCGAACAGGGGAATCATCCAGTCGTCGGGCGTTAGGCGCAGCGCGCCGTGCTCCGCGGCAAGCTGCCGAGCCCGCGTGGTCTTTCCGGCCCCTGGCAGGCCGACTATCAGGAACAACGTGGTCACAACCAGATCGTGGCAGGGAAGCCCATTAGACGACCACCGCTTTATCTGCCCGCCGATCATGGGCGAGCCACAGGCGGGTGAAGGCCACGGTGACTGTGCATGTAAAACGCAGGCGGCACAGGACTCGACTGCATGCCTTACATCCCTGACGACTCCAGATGCCCGCTGACCTGCTCAATAACCTAAGACTTGTCCCGTAACTGCTGGTCACAGGCGAGATGATCTTGTCGTGTCTGGTGTGATCACGGCGTCGGAGCCGTCCTGGATAGCCCCGTTCACCGGGCTGAGTCCGCGTCAGTTCGGGACGCTGATCACCGCGTTGCGGCGCGAGGGCGCCGACCCGGTGCGCAAGGGCCGGCCCTGGAGCCTGCCGCCGGAGGACCGCGTGCTGCTCGTCGCCGCCTACCGGCGGACCAATCTCACGCTGCGCCAGCTGGCACCGCTGTTCGGGGTGTCGAAGCCGGCCGCCGACCGCATCATCGATCACCTCGGACCCGCGCTCGCCCTCCAGCAACGCAAGCGGTTCCGCAAGGACGCCGTGCTGATCGTGGACGGCACCCTGGTCCCCACCCGCGACCACCAGGTCGCCGAGCAGTCGAAGAACTACCGCTACTCGACCAACCACCAGGTCGTCATCGACGCCGACACCCGGCTCGTCGTCACCGTCGGCCGCCCGTTGCCCGGAAACCGCAACGACTGCAAGGCGTGGGCACTGTCCGGCGCGAAGGACGCCGTCGGCAAGACCACGGTCATCGCGGACGGCGGCTACCGCGGCACCGGCCTTCTCATCCCGCACCGCCGCGAACCCGGCCAGGCCGAACTCCCGGCCTGGAAACAGGAACACAACACCTCCCACCTCAAGGGCCGCAACGTCGTCATCCGCACCGATGGCGTCGTCAAGGTCCTCGACTTCGGCGTCGCCGCCTTCCTCGAACCCGGCACCGCCAAGCTCACCACCACCGGTGAACGCCCCGGCAGCCTGGAGTGCATGGCTCCCGAACAGATCCTGAGCAAGCCCGTCGACCACCGCACCGACCTGTACGCCCTCGGCTGCCTACTCCACAAGATGCTCGCCGGCGAACCCCTCTTCGAACACCGCTCGGAGCTGATGCTCCCCGGACTCGTTCTCGACCGCCCACCCACCCCCCTGCGCGACCTGCGCCCCGAAACCCCCACCGACCTGGAAGCTCTCGTCCTCCAACTCCTCGCCAAGGACCCACGCGACCGCCCGGCCCACGCGGGCGAAGTCTGGCAGCGCCTTGCCCCCTGGCTTCCCGAACGCGGTGATCCGGCGGCGGCACTTACCCCCTGGGCTGAGGTTGATCTTTTGCGCCCCTTCCAGCATCCAATTGGACCGGAAGCGCGGCCGGTGCGCGCGTGGGCGAGTACGCGGCGACTGGGCCATCCGAAGTGACGTGTACGACGGCCCCAGCCACAGCGCGGTTTTCGCAAAGCCCGCCAACCTTGCCCAGGCCCGCCGCTTGTTGTGCGCGGTCTCCTACGTCGGTAACTACCGGCGGGCGCGGACGGCGGCTGGCCGGCCTGTTCGCCGGCATGTACTACGCCGGGCTGCGGCCCGCTGAAGCGGCCGCGGTGGCTCTGCCGGACTGCGTCCTGCCCGCCGAGGGCTGAGGCCAGGTCACGTTGCACCGCACGCTGCCGCAGGGCGGGCACGCGGTTGACCGACACGGGGAGGAGCTCCGCCGACGGCCACCCCGTTGTGATTGGCTGGGGGAGCCGGTGCCAGGAGGCGGGGTGGCCGGGTCCTGCCGTACGGGCGGCTGCTGGTGGGAGGACGCAGTGGCGGCCACTGCGGCGGCTCACTTCCCGGTTGGGCTGTCGTCCTTCGGCGCGGTCAACTGGCGTTGCCAGTCAGCGAACTGTTCGCGGAGAGCTGCAGCTTCGGTGGCGTCGAGGCCGTAGGCGGCGAACTGCTTGTCGGTGTAGCGCTGGATGCGGGCGAGTGAGTCGGCGAACATTCGCGGGTCGAAGCCGTCGTCGTTCTGCCTGGCCAGCTCCATCAGGCGTTCGCGGGTGTATCCGGCCTTAAGGAGGCCGTCAACGTCGATGGCGTCGCGGACCTCGGCTCGGCCGTCGAGGGCGGTGGTCTTGCCGGCGGCGACGTCGTCGGGGTGCAGGACCGGGCCGAGCTCGGAAGGGACGGGTGGGTGGTTGAGGAACTCGGCGACGAGTTCCACTTTGTTCTGGGTGCCGCTGACGGGGTCGGTGACGTTCAGCCGCGTGTAGGTGTGCTCGGAGTTCTGGTGGGCCAGTTCCACGGTGAAGCCTGCGGCTTCGTAGGCGGCGATGACGCGCTCGGTGGCCGCGGGCATCTCTGTGGTCGCCCGGTTGATCGGAGCAAAGAGGTCGACATCGTCGCTGACTCGGTTGACGATCTGGTGGGCCTGGACGGCGTAGCCGCCTGCCAGGGCGTAGCCGAAGTCGTCGGCGAGCGCGTCGAGCCCGATGCGGATCAGTCGGCGGTGCAGCTCGTCCACTATGCCGCGGCCGCCGCAGGTGCGAGCTCGGGGAAGCGGGTCTGCCACGCCGCACGGGCCGGAGTGGGCAGAAATAGGCCCGTCCAGTGCCTGCGCAAGAGATCGGTGCTCAGGTACGCCGACAGGTCGGCGGTGGACTGGGCCTCGCGGATGACCCGCTCGTACATGAGGAACAGGTCGGCCTCGTCCGCGAGATCATATTCATAGTGCGGGCCCCAGTCGATGTGACGGGGCAGGGTCACAGTTCCGGAGGTCGGCCCGACCAACTCGTCGAGTGACTCCGGCAGCGCGTAGATCCTGGCTGCGGCGTACCGGCTCATACGCCCAGCATGCCGTAACCCGTCGCGTCGTGGTACCGACGCTCGCATGTGCCGCGATGACGGACCGCTCACATCCGCGCGGAGCACTGGCCTGCGAAAATGAAACGGCGTGTCTCTCCCTCTGTTTTGCGGCCGTCCCCATCGGCAAACATGCAGGTCGCAGTGGGTGTCTCTCGGCGACGACTCCGCCTTGCGACTCTCCGTCCCGCGCATGTCCCGCGCGAAGCGATTCTGCGGGATCGAACATTTGGGATTTGGTCCGCCTGGCGCCATAAAGCCGCAGGTCGAAGGCCTCTCGGGTCGACTGTCCATGGCCAAGTTGGCCGTGTGCGTTTTGGCATGTACAAGAAAGGCGCTGAACCGCGTTTCCGCTGTTCAGCGCCTTGATCCGGAGTGCCCCCGGCAGGATTCGAACCTGCGCACACGGCTCCGGAGGCCGTTGCTCTATCCCCTGAGCTACGGGGGCGTGTCGGTGTGGAGCTGGTGGCTCGCGGCGACGGGTAGAACACTACCAGCTCCCTCGGGGTGATCAGGAACGGGTTTGCCGGGGCGGTAGGGGCGTGGGTCCCCAGTGCGGGGTGGAAGTGGGGAAAACCCGGACGCGGTGGCCGGTCCGCACCTACTCTCGAGTTGTGCCAGGCGCGTCGGGTCGGGTGCTTGTTGTGGACGACAACAAGGTCATCCGGCAGTTGATCAGGGTCAATCTCGAGCTGGAGGGTCTCGAGGTCGTGACCGCGGCCGATGGTGTCGAGTGTCTGGATGTGGTTCATCAGGTGCGTCCCGATGTCGTGACCCTCGATGTGGTCATGCCCCGGCTGGACGGACTGCGGACCGCCGCACAGCTGCGTTCCGACCCCCGGACGGCTCACCTTCCCCTCGCCATCGTCAGCGCCTGTACACAGCACGAGGTCGACAGCGGTCTCGACGTCGGCGTCGACGCCTTCCTCGCCAAGCCCTTCGAGCCCGCCGAACTCGTACGACTCGTACGGCAGTTGGTGGAGAGGAGCCGGGAGGTGCGGGGCTCGGGGGAGGGTGACTCCCCTCTTGTAGGGGGTGTCCTCGGGGGCGGGGAGACCGAGCCCGCCGGTCGCGCCGGCGGCTGAGCCCCCACGAACACCGGCTCACAGTCACATCCATCTCCCGCACTCCGGCCTGCGGTGGCAGCGACATACCCGACGCCAGGCTCACCCGCCGTCCCACATACCGGACCCCGCCCAAACCCGCTGGTCCCCCCACCCCCCTCCTCCCATACGCTTGTCCCGTGACCCCCGTCGAGCTCTCCCGTACCGTGCTGCGCGCGGTGCGTCGTGCTGTCGATGACGGGGAGCTGGACGTCGTCGTGCCGGGGCGGGTCAAGGTCATGCCTCCCGGGGCCGGCGGCTGTGGTGACTACGCCACCAACGTGGCGCTCCAGCTCGCCCGGCCCGCCGGGCAGCCGGCCCTCGACGTCGCCGAGATCCTCCGGCGGCGCCTCGCGCACAGCGACGGCATCCGCGACGTCGTCGTCACCGGGCCCGGGTTCCTCAACATCAGCCTGCGCGGGGACCGGGACGCCCTCGTACGGGAGATCCTGCGGCTCGTGGAGCGGTACGGCCATGCCGACCGGCCCACTGGTCGGCTCGTGCACCTGCACGCGCCCCACGAAGTCCGCGCCGTCGTCGTGATGGACGCCGTCGCCCGCCTCCTGCGGTCTCAGGGCGCCCTCGTCCGCACCAACTGCGCTGCCCGCCCGGAGGCGGGGTGGACCGACCTCCTTGGCGCCGAAGTCCACACATACGGCACGCTCGGCGCCCCCC
>NZ_JBHVYZ010000087.1:0-28500 GCF_042880295.1 Streptomyces sp. NPDC058307 | reverse complement strand
AGTATCTGGGGCGGGCGGATGACCAGGTGAAGATCCGGGGCTTCCGGATCGAGCCGGGCGAGGTACAGGCAGTCATCGCCACGAACCCCGCCGTACGCCAAGCCGCGGTCATCGTCCGCGAGGACAGTCCGGGCGAGATGTTCCTGGCCGCCTACGTCGTGCCGCAGCCAGGGGTCGGTGCGGGTGCCGGACTGGGCGAAATGGTGCGGCGGTTCGCGGCCGCCCGGTTGCCGGAGTACATGGTCCCGTCGGCGGTCGTGGTGCTGGACGCGCTCCCGGTCACTGTCAACGGCAAGCTCGACCGCAAAGCCCTCCCCGCCCCCGACCCCACCGCCGGAGCGGTCGGAGCGGCTGTCACCGGACGTGGGCCGATCACCGCGCTTCAGCGCTTGATGTGCGACGCGTTCGCCGAGGTCCTGGGCGTGGAGAGCGTCGGGGTGGACGACGACTTCTTCCGCCTGGGCGGGCACTCCCTCCTCGCGGTGCGGCTCGTGACGCGACTTAAGGCTCGCGGAGTGACGGTCCCGGTCAGGAGTCTGCTGACGGCACCGTCGGTGAGCGGGCTCCTGAAGCGGATGAATCTCTCTTCGCTGCACGACGCGCTCGACGTCCTGCTGCCGATCCGTACACAGGGCAGCCGGCCGCCCCTTTTCTTCGTCCACCCCGCGGGCGGACTCAGCTGGTCGTACATGCCACTGGCCCGATTCGTTCCCGAGGACATTCCGCTGTACGGGCTGCAGGCCCGAGGGCTCGACGGAAGGAGTGCGCTGTCGGGCTCGGTCAGGGAGATGGCGGCCGACTACATCGAGCAGATTCGCACGGTGCAGAAGACCGGTCCCTATCACCTCCTCGGCTGGTCCTTCGGAGGGTTCCCGGCGCACGAGATCGCCGTCCAGTTGCAGGCGGCGGGCGAGGAGGTCGCGGCGCTGGTCATCATGGACACGTATCCGAACCCGCCGGGAACGGAGGTGGGGGCACCGGAGCTCGACGTGGTGCCCGAGCATCTGCTGAACCGGGTGCGGGAGGAAGCGGGCGAGGTACTCGGAGCGATCACGGACGACGAACTGATCTCTCTCGGGCGGGCGTTCCTGAACAACGGCGCACTCAAGGGCCGTCACGACCTCGGGCGGTTCTCCGGGGACGCGCTGGTCGTGATCGCGACTGAGGGCAGGGCGCAGGACGAGCCCACCGCGGAGCTCTGGAGGCCGCACATCTCCGGAGAGATCTCGGAAGTACGCCTGCCGTACGGGCATTCGGAGTTGGTGCGCCCCCATGTGCTGGGTGAGGTGTGGGACGCCGTGTCGGCCTGGCTGTCGCGGGAGGACTGAGAGGTCGCCCGGCGTGGGCGGATTGCCCTTCGTGTTCTGGCAGGTCCCCGCCGGGCCGGCCTGACCGACGTCGTGTCCAGCGCGGCGAACCGCCCACTCGCTTCATGTGCCGGCGCCGGTGGCCCCCGGTGAGATCAGTCCGGACTCGTACGCGACGACGACCGCCTGAGCTCGGGAGCGCAGGTTCAACTTGGCCAGGATCCGGCGGACATGGGTCTTCACCGTCGTCTCGCTCAGCTCCATTCGGGCGGCGAGTTCGAGGTTGCTCAGTCCCTTCGCGAGGAGTTGCAGCACATCGAGTTCGCGGGGGCTGAGTACGGCGAGATCGCGATGCAGGACCGTACTGGGGGTGTCGACGGGGGCGAAGCGCTGGATGAGGCGGCGGGTGATGCTCGGAGCGAGCAGCGCGTCGCCTGTACGCACCAGGCGTACGGCAGCGACCAGTTGCTCGGGAGTGACGTCCTTGAGGAGAAAGCCGCTGGCGCCCGCGCTCAGCGCCGTGTACACGAACCGGTCGCTGTCGAAGGTGGTCAGGATGATGA
Organism: Streptomyces sp. NPDC058307; assembly: GCF_042880295.1. Lineage (NCBI taxonomy): Bacteria > Bacillati > Actinomycetota > Actinomycetes > Kitasatosporales > Streptomycetaceae > Streptomyces > Streptomyces sp. NPDC058307. Next base: position 26,630 of record NZ_JBHVYZ010000087.1, on the reverse strand, counting down.
TCCGGGGCGGCTCGTCGGCCTCGGCCAGGATCCTCCGAGTGGCCTCGAGCCCGTCCATCTCCGGCATCCGGATGTCCATGAGCACGACGTCGGGGCTGGTGGCACGGACCAGCTCGATGGCTTCCGCGCCGTTCGACGCCTCGCCGACGACATCGATCCCGTCGGCGGTGAGGATCATCGTGAAGCCGGTCCTGAGCAGGTCCTGATCGTCGGCGACCACCAGGCGCAGGGGTTCGGTCACAGCTTCTCCCACGGGATCACGGCGCGAACCCGGTAGCCGCCGGAAGGGCTGTGTCCGGCCTCGAAGGTGCCGCCGTAGACGGCGATCCGCTCCTGCAGACCGATCAGGCCTCGGCCAGTGCCCGTCTGGGAGGAGGACGTCGCCGAGCCGCCTGTGTCGTTCACCTCCACCTGCAGGACGGCGGGGCCGTAGTCGATGGTGATCTCCACATGGGAGCCGACCGCGTGCTTCATCGTGTTGGTCAGCGCCTCCTGGACCAGGCGGTAGACCGCGAGATCCATGCCGGAGGAGAGGGGAACCGGGCTGCCGGTGATGTGCAGTTGGACCGGAACGCCGGCGTCCCGTACCCGGGAGACCAGCGCGTCCAGCTGGTCCATGCCCGGTGTCCGGGCGAGGTCGTCCTCGACCGAGAGGTCGGGGGAGTCGCTGTTCAGGGTGAGCAGGCCCATGGTGTGCCGCAGTTCGGTCATCGCGGCCCGCCCGCCGGACTCGACAGCCAGGAGCGCGTTGTGGGCCTTCTCGGGGGCGGCCTGCATCACCTTGCGTGCCGCGCCCGCCTGGACCACCATCACACTGATGTTGTGGGAGACCACGTCGTGCAGTTCCCGCGCTATACGGGAGCGTTCCTCACTCACGGCCAGTCGTGCCGCGGACTCCTTCTCGGTCTCGGCGGTCCGCACCCGCAGCTTCCAGGTGTAGATCGTGTTGGCCACCAGGGCGACCGGGATCAGGATCAGGAAGAGGAAGGTCTCCGGGCCCGAACCCATGGTGGGCACGTTCTGCTTGTGGGTCGCCACCAGCAGCAGGATGCCTGCCAGGGCGCTTGTGATCGCGGCCCTCTCGGAGGTGCTGTACATCGTCACGCTGTACGCCGCGATCAGACAGGCGGCGAAGGTGAAGGTGGGGTTGAACCCCGCGCTGAGGTGGTACAGCTCGCTCGCGCCGATCAGGATCCAGAACACGGTCAGGGGAAATCGTCTGCGCGCGACGAGCGGGAGCGTGGCCAGCACGGCCAGCAGCACCTGCCAGGGATGCGCCGCCCCGTAGTAGTGAGTGATCTGCCCGACCGGGGGCGTGGGCGCAGACGGAGTACCGGCGGGTGTGTGCGGCTGGCTCGGCGTGGTCAGCGAGTCGGTGACGCTGCCTTGCCGGTTCAGGGCCCCGCCGACGGCACCGACGGTCAGAGCGAGGGCGAGGACCGCATCGGTGGTCCAGACCCAGCGGGACAGAATGGGCGGTGGGAGCGTCGGCCTCTTCAGCGCGATGACCCCGACACGCCAACCGGCCCTGATCACTGATGTGTTCACCGGGTCATTGTGGCAAGCCGTCTGCTGCTGTCGCATCGTTCCCGGCGGCTAGCGGCGGTCGTCATTTCGGCTCCTCCTCAAGGATGACCCGGGGTGCCGGTCGTCCATGCGGACGAACGGGTTTCGTAGCAGCAGGCGATGTGACGCGCAGGGCACCGTACCTAGCGTGAGGACACTGCCCAAGCCATCCGTTCCCCGTGGAGGAATGCCGTGACGGTGCCGCTCATCCAGATCCGCGACGTGAGCAAGACATACGAAGCAGAACGACCAGCACTGGCCGACCTGAACCTCGATGTGCAGGCCGGAGAGGCGGTTGCGGTGCTCGGCAAGTCCGGCAGCGGCAAGTCCACTCTGCTCAACATGATCGCCGGCCTGGACAAGCCGACTCGGGGAACGGTCTCCGTGGCCGGCCTCCGCGTCGACGAGATGACCGAGACCGCGTCGGCGAAGTACCGGCGGGAACGGATCGGCATGGTCTTCCAGTTCTTCAACCTCCTGGACGACCTGACCGCCGAGGACAACGTCCTGCTGCCGGCCCAGCTGGCCGGGATGTCGCACGGCAAGGCCCGTAAGCGGGCGGCCGAACTGCTGGAGGCCCTCGGTGTCGCCCGGCATGCCCGCGCCTTCCCGGGCCGGTTGTCCGGCGGTGAGCGGCAGCGCGTCGCGGTCGCCCGGGCACTGATGAACCGCCCCTCGCTGCTGCTGGCCGACGAGCCGACCGGCGCCCTCGACAGCGCCTCCGCGGACGACGTCAGGACCCTGCTGGCGGAGCTCAACCGATCCGGCCAGACCATCCTGCTGGTGACCCACGACGTTGCGCTCGCCGAGGCGTGCGCGACCAGGACGATCGAGCTGCTCGACGGCAGGGTTCTCCGCGACGAGCGGATGGCGGTCCGATGAGCGCGCTGAGCAAGGTCGTACGCGCCGGTGTGGGGCGGCGCCGGGTCCAGACCGTGGTGATGATCCTCACCACGATGATGGCGGTGACCGCCTCGGTGCTGGCGGCCGGACTCCTGGTGGCGACGCAGGCGTCCTTCGACCAGAGTTTCGACGGGCAGCGAGGTGCCCACCTGACGGTGCAGTACGACCGGAGCAAGGCCACCGCGGCGCAGATCGGGGCGACCGCACATGTCTCCGGCGTCACGGCCAGCGCCGGTCCGTACCCGGTGCTGTCGCTGCAGCCGCATGTCGGCGCGAACAACGACGGCATGCCGGTCGGTGACAAGTTGGCGCCGATGGTGATCGTCGGGCGTGCCAGTACCGGAGGGCCGGTCGACAGGCTCAGGATCACCGATGGGCGGTGGGCCGCCAAGCCCGGTGAGGTCGTACTGACCGCCACCAACGCTCCCTTCGGTGTCGGTGGCCATATGACCTTCCCCGACCTTCCGGGCAAGCCCACCCTCACGGTCGTGGGCCTGGCCAGTTCCGCGGGCGGCAGCTCCGAGGCGTGGGTCTCGCCCGCTCAGCTCGCGGCGCTGACCCCGCCCGGTAAGACGCCCGACGAGCAGATGCTCTACCGGTTCCGCAGCGCGGACACGGACGCCGAGATCACCGCGGACCGGGTCGCGCTCGCCGCTGCCGTGCCGTCCGGATCGATGACCCAGGCGGCGTCCTATCTGAAGGTCAAGATGTCCGCGGACAAGACCTCCGCGACCTTCGTGCCGTTCGTGGTCTCCTTCGGCGTGCTCGGCCTGTGCATGTCGATCCTGATCATCGGCATCGTCGTCAGCGGCGCAGTGGCCGCCGCGACCCGGCGTATCGGCATCCTGAAGTCTCTGGGCTTCACCCCGGAGCAGGTCGTGCGCGCCTACGTCGGGCAGGCACTGATCCCGGCCGCGATCGGCACGGGACTGGGCGTCGTACTCGGTAACGTGCTGGCCATTCCGGTCCTCAACGATGCGGGCGGCGCGCTGGGCGTCGGAGCGGTGACCATCGCCCCGTGGATCGACATCGCGATTCCCGCTCTCGCCCTCGGCGCGGTGGTGGCCACGGCGCTGCCGCCGGCCCTGCGCGCCGGACGGTTGCGGACCATCGAGGCGATCGCGGTGGGACGTACCCCGCAGGCCGGCCGCGGTCGGGTGATCCGCCGTCTTCTCGGGCGGCTGCCGCTGCCGCGTTCGCTGAGCCTCGGTCTCGCCAACCCGTTCAACCGGCCCTCGCGGTCGGTGACGATGGCGGCGGCCGTGGTGCTCGGGACCGTCGGGGTCACCTTCGGCGTCGGCCTCGCCATCTCGCTCAGCGCCATCCAGAGCGACCTGAACCGCAGGTCACCCGGTGCCGCCGTGATCCAGCTCTTCGGGCCGCCGGCGCCTCCCGCCCCCGGCGGGGGGACCAGCCAGCAGGTCAAGAAGGCCGATGCCACCTCGATCGCGGCGCTGATCCGGGCTCAGCCGGGCACCCGCAGGTACTTCAGCACGGGCCAGACCCGGGTCGGTGTGGCCGGGCTGGCCGGCACGACGAACGTGATCGCCTACGACGGAGAGTCGTCCTGGGGCTCGTACCGGATGCTCGCCGGAAGGTGGTTCCACGGTGCGGGCGAGGCGGTCGCCCCCTCCGGTTTCCTCACCGCCACCGGAAAGCACATCGGCGACACCATCCGGCTGACCGACAACGGTCGCAGTGCGCCGGTGCGCATCGTCGGCGAGGTCTTCGCCATGCAGCAGGTGCTGCTCACCGACAAGAGCTCGCTCGCGGGACTGAACGCGTACATCCTGCCGCAGTCGGTGCAGTTCAACATCGACCTCACCCGGGGAACCTCGCAGCAGAGCTACCTGGACTCGCTCAACACCGTCCTGGTGCCCTACAACCTCACCGCACAGCCCAACAACGCGCAGGTGGGCGGCATGCTCATCGCCATGGACTCGCTGGCCGCGATGCTCACTCTGATGCTCGTCGCCGTGGCCGGCCTGGGGGTGCTCAACACGGTCGTGCTCGACACCCGCGAACGCGTCCATGACTTCGGCGTGTTCAAGGCCCTGGGCATGACGCCGAAACAGACCATCGTCATGGTCATCACCTCGGTCGCCGGCATCGGTCTGCTCGCCGGCGTGATCGGAGTCCCCATCGGCATCGCCCTGCACGACTCCGTGGTGCCGGTGATGGGCCGTGCCGCCGGCACCAGCATTCCGGTCGACGACATCGCGATCTATCACCTGCCCGTGCTCCTTCCGCTGATCCTGGGCGGACTGGTCATCGCCACCGTGGGAGCGCTGCTCCCGGCCGGATGGGCCGCCAGGACCGGCACCGCCACCGCGCTGCGTACGGAATAGCCGCCGTCAGGGACAGATACCGGAGGAAGAGACGTGCCCGGGAAACGTCGCAGGTACGACCCTGAATTCAAAGCGAAAGGCGTCCGGATCGTGAACGAGTCGCAGGTGCCGCTCGCTGAGGTGGCACGGGAGTTGGGCGTCAGCAGGGCAACTCTCGGCCGTTGGGTCGAGCGGGACCGGCAGCGGCACACGACCGCCCCCGCACACGAGTTGACGGAGCCGGAGCGCGCCGAACTGCTCCGGCTCCGCTGGGAGAACACCAGGCTGACGGTCGAGCGGGACATGCTCGAGCGATCGGTGATCCTCTGGATGCTGCGGAGCATGGGAGAGCTGTGAGGGCCCGTGTCCTGTGCCCGGCGGGGCGTGCCAGGGGCTCCGCCGGCTGTGCGCCCGGCGCCGCAGCCGCATGTCGATACGGCCGGCTCCGCCGCGGGGCCGCGATGTGCCGTCGGCCGTCTGCAGCGCCGTCGTGGCTGGTCGCGCCCGCGCGGCGGAGCCGCATATGGATGCAGCCCCGCGCCCCTTCAGGGCGCCGTCAGCTCGTGCCGGGTGCGGACCGGGCGGGGCGGGACGGTCGGTCGGCCGCGCCGTCCTGCCCGGAGAACTGGGTGCGAAACAGCTTCGCGTAGAGCCCGTCCTCGGCCAGCAGTTCGTCGTGGGTGCCGCACTCCCGGACCCGGCCCGCCTCCATCACCAGGATCTGGTCGGCCTCGATGACGGTGGAGAGGCGATGGGCGATCACCAGTGAGGTCCGCCCGGACAGCGCGGTCCTGAGTGCGCGCTGGATCGCCGCCTCCGATTCGGAGTCCAGGTGTGCGGTCGCCTCGTCCAGGACCACGATCGGCGGGGACTTGAGCAACAGCCTGGCCAGGGCCACCCGTTGTCGTTCTCCCCCCGACAGGCGGTGGCCCCGCTCGCCGACGACGGTGTCGAGCCCGTCGGGCAGCGCGGAGATCGTGTCCCAGATACGGGCGGCCCTGCAGGCTTCGACGAGGTCGTGGTCGGTGGCGTCGGAGCGGGCGTAGGCCAGATTGGCCCGGATCGTGTCATGGAACATGTGCGCGTCCTGAGAGACGACGCCCACCGCGCCGCGCACCGACTGCAGCGTCAGGTCGCGGATGTCGTGGCCGCCGATCCGCACGGATCCCGAAGTGGCGTCGTAGAGCCGGGACACCAGGTGCGCGACCGTCGTCTTTCCGGCTCCGGAGAGTCCGACGAGTGCCGTGAGCCGGCCCGCAGGAGCACGGAAACTCAGCTCGTGGAGGACATGGTCGTCGTCGGTGTGTTCCTTCTCCGGCCGGGTGGCCGCTTCCAGTGAGGCGAGCGAGACCTGGGCTGCCGAGGGGTAGCGGAAGGAGACCCGGTCGAACTCGACGGAGGGCGCGATCCCGTTCTCGTACGCCGCCTCCGGCAGCGGGCGGGCGCCGGGCCGGTCGGTGATGAGCGGCTGAAGATCCAGCACCTCGAAGACCCGGTCGAAGCTGATCAGTGCCGTCATGACGTTGATCTGGACCCCGGAGAGCTGGTTGACCGGGCCGTACAGCCGGAGCAGCAGGGTGACCATGGCGACCAGCGTGCCGACCTTGAACGCGCCGTCGATGACGAGACTGCCGCCGAGGCCGTACACCAGCGCGGTGGTCAGAGCGGTGAGCAGAGCGGCGATGATGCCGAAAGTCCGGGCGTAGACCACGGAGATCACGCCGATGGCGCGCACGCGGCCCGCGGGCTTCGCGAACGCTCGCGCCTCGTCCTCCGGCCGGCCGTAGAGCTTCGACAGCATGGCCCCCGACACATTGAACCGCTCGCTCATCATCGAGCTCATCTCGGCGTCCAGCTGCATCATCTGCCGGGTGAGCCGCTGCAGTCGGCGTCCGATCAGTTTCGCCGGAACGAGCAAGAGCGGGATCATGACCAACGACACCAGAGCTATCTGCCAGGAGAGATAGAACATCGAGGCGAGCACCAGGATCACGGTCAGCACGGTGGACGTCGTCTGGGCCAGCAGAGTCGTCACCGCCTGCTGCGCCCCTACGACATCGGTGTTGAGCCTGCTGACCAGGGAGCCGGTCTGGGTGCGGGTGAAGAAGGCGAGCGGCTGCCGCTGAACATGCCGGAACACCTTGGTACGGAGGTCGTAGATGAGCCCTTCGCCGATGCGGCCCGAGAGCCGGGTCTGGACGTAGATGGCCAGTGCGTCCGCCACCGCCAGCGCGGCGATGGCCGAGGACAGCCAGATCACGACCGACAGCCGGCGGGGCAGGATCCCGTCGTCGATGACCATCTTGAGGATCAGCGGGCTCGCCGCTGTGATGACCGAGTCCAGGATCGTGACCAGCATCAGTACGGCCAGTTGCCACCGGTATCGAACGGCATAGGGGAGGATCCGCCGTACAGTGCCGGGAGTCACCTTCTGATCGGTGATGGAATCGTCCAGGCGCAGACCTACCGGGCCCATCCTCGGGCTGCCCATCATCGCCAAGGGGATCTGCCTCGCTCTCGTGTGGGTCCGCGATCAGTCGGCGGCTCGGGAGGCCGATACACGTGGCTGCGGGCGAGTGCAGAATTCACGGCACACCGCTTTCGCCCGGCCCTTAACCTCTCGCGCACAGGCGCGTGTCGTGAACGGCGGGCCTCAAGTTAACTCCGCCCGGCCGGCTGTGACGACTGTTCAACTGCCGCGTGCGCACGGTTGAACGGGGCGATCGGTGTTCAACGCCCGTGTGTAGACGCAGAGGATTGATCGCCGTTGCATTCGTGGGCATCCTGAATCCGACGAGTGCTCCTGTGTGCGGCAATTCGAGTGTCTATTCCCCGGAGCCTGAATTGGATTCTCCTGAAGAGAGGGGCGGAGATGACTGACGATCAGTTGTTTCTGCGGTCGAAGGTCATAATCGAGCCGCTGGTGGACAGGTTCTTCGCCTGGCCCTATACGCTGGCGCCGGTACAGGCGGCGATGAATCTGGCGAACCTGCAGGTTCCGCTTCTCGAGTCCTATTTGCAGTCACCGCAGGTGCATGTCGCTGCCAGCAACAATCCGGATCTCCGCGGCGGATACTTCATCAACATCGCCGAGGAGCGCGCCGACGAGGTGCGCGATCTGCTGGCCGCGATCAAGCGGGACCGGGCCGACATGCTGAGGTTCGCCGAGGCGATCGCCGCCGGTCAGGAACTGCTGCGGGCGAACGCGACCGGCTTCGACCTGACGCCGCTGTATCCCAAACTGCCGCCGGAGCTGGGGGGCCTGGTCGAGCTCGCGTACGACACCGACAACCAGGCGCAGATACGCTTCCTGGAACCCCTGGTCTACAAGAGCGGCGTCTACCAGGATTCCCGCCAGTCCGTTCAGCTGTCCCTGGAGACCGGGATCGAGCGGCCGTTCATCCTGAGTACGCCGCGGCTGCCCTCCCCGGACGTCCTGGAACTGGGCCTACCCTTCCGTCACGAAGGGCTGGAAGAGCTGTTCAAGTCCCGGGTGCGGCCCACCACGCTGGACCATCTGCGCGAGGCGCTCGAACTGGACGACACTCAGGCCAAGCAGCTGTCCGGACTGCTGACCCACAGCTCGAGCCAGGCCGAGGACCGGCACATCGAGGCCGGCGGCCGGATCCGGTACTTCGGGCACGCCTGCCTCGTACTGCAGACGCCCGAGGCAGCGGTCGTGACCGACCCGTTCATCAGCGCGGACAGCAGTGCGGGCGACCGGTACACCCTGGACGATCTGCCGGACCGCATCGACCTGGTCCTGATCACCCACGGTCACCAGGACCACATCGTCCTGGAAACCCTGATGCAACTGCGTGGCCGGGTCGGGGCGTTCGTGCTGCCCCGTTCCTCGCGCGGCAATCTGGCCGACCCGTCAATGGCCCTCATGCTCAAGGCCCAGGGCTTCCCGGTGATCGAGGTCGACGACTTCGACGAGGTGGAGTTCCCGGGCGGCAGGATCACCGCCACCCCGTTCCTCGGTGAGCACTGCGACCTGGACATTCGCGCCAAGTCGACCTACTGGGCCGAGCTGGCAGGGAAGAAGATCTTCATCGGGGCGGACTCCTCGGGCATCGAGCCTCAGCTCTACCGCTACATCAAGGAGCACCTGGGCACGGCCGACCTCGCCTTCCTGGGCATGGAGTGCGACGGGGCGCCGCTGACCTGGCTCTATCAGGCACTGCTGACCATTCCGGTCACCAAGAAGATGAGCAGCTCGCGCAAGCTGTCGGGATCGAACGCCGATCAGGCCGCTGCGATCATGACGGAGCTGGGTGCCAAGGAGGCGTATGTCTACGCCATGGGGGAGGAGCCCTGGCTGGGCCACGTCATGGCCACGACGTATACCGAGGACACGTATCAGATCAAGCAGATCGCGGAATTCCTGACCTGGTGCAAGGGCCGCGGCATCAAGGCCGGGCACCTGTACGGGCAGCAGGAGTGGCGCTGGTAGCAGCGTGCTCCCGCATGCCTCGGCCTGCGTCCTCCCGGAAGGACACAGGCCGCGGCGGTGTTCAACTGGGCCGCTGCGACAGCCGGGTGCCGCCGGACAGGCTGTCGCGAACCTGCGTTGATCAGCGAGCCGTGCAGCGCAATATCAGGGAGACAACAGCGTGAATTGGGGTACGGCATGCCCTTCGTGAGGAGCAACGGAATCCGGCTCGCCTTTCAGCGCTCAGGCAGAGGGGAGCCCGTGCTCCTCATCATGGGGTCCGGGGCCGCGGGACATGTCTGGACCCTGCACCAGACGCCGGCGTTGAATCAGGCGGGATACGAGACGGTCGTATTCGACAATCGGGGTATCGCGCCGTCGGACGCGCCCCCCGGGAAATACTCTCTGGCGGACATGGTCGCCGATACCAAGGGGCTGATCGAGGCCCTCGATCTGGGACCATGCCGAATCGTCGGAACGTCGATGGGCGCCATCATCGCGCAGGAGCTTGCGATCGGCTGGCCGCACCTGGTGCGCTCCGCCGTCCTGATCGCCACCAGGGCGCGGTCCGACAAGGCGCGCCTTGCGATGACGGCCGCGGACAGAGCGCTGGAGGAGAGCGGCGTCCGACTCCCCCCGAAGTACGAAGCGGTGCGGACCGTGCTCGAGATGCTGTCCCCGTCGACATTGAACGACGACGACGTCAGCTCCTCCTGGCTGGAGATATTCGAGGTGTCCCGTGGCGCCGCCGCCGGTGGCCAGGCATGGGTCGACACCGTCACGGACAGGCGCGCGGCACTGCGGATGATCACCGTGCCGTGCCGTGCCATCGCCTTCACCGACGATCTGATCTGCCCGCCGCACCTCGTCGCGGACGTCGCGGAGGCCATACCCGACTGTGACTACGTGGAGATCTCCGATTGCGGCCACCTGGGAAATCTGGAGCGCCCGGAGGCCGTCAATGCCGCGATCATCGAGTTCCTCGACAAGTACTGACGCCACGGAATTCTGATCACCGCGGGTCCGGGCCCGACTTCGGCAGTCGCCAGACCACCGCCCGCGCGTTTCATTTCCCGACGGCGGGCAAGCCCTCGGTACCCGTGGATCACCGCTGCCGGGTGGGCGGCCGCTCTCAGCCCTTGCCCTCGATCTCGGTGTCGGCCACGGCGATGGCGATGCCGAGTGCCGTGGCGATGTTCCGCTGCCCAAACGCCAGCCGGGCGAGAAGCCGTCGCGCGTCTGGGAGCCGAGCCGCGAGCACGGCTTCCACGTCTTGCGCCACACGTACGCCTCGGTGATGCTCGAAGCCGGTGAGTCGATCGTCTCGCTCGCGAAGTGGCTGGGGCACTCCGACCCGGCGTTCACGCTCCGGACGTACACGCACTTCATGCCGCAGGCCGGCGCGCGGGGATTGTCCGCCATCGAGGCGTGGTTCACGGACCTCGGCTGAAAGTCCCTGAGAAGTCCCATAGGGCGAAACGGCCCGCCGGATCCCCGTAAACATGCAGGTCAGAGCGTGATCGCCCTGAGTGGGGCAGAACCCGGCGTACAGCCCGACTCGTCTGCCGCTCCTTATTTTCGCAGGTCAGATGGCATGTTCGCCCGTTGAATTAACTGGCCGGGACGAATTCGCGCCGTGCGGGGCGTCTCGGACTCTGTTGGGCGCCGGGCGCGGCCAGAAGCCTCCTCGGCACGTAGATCGGGCGCAGCACCGCAGTCAGTGGATTCACGTCGTGGTACGCGGCGATCCAGACCCGCATGCCGTGGTGCGGTTTGCGGAAGATCTTCAGGCCCTGCCCGGCGCCGTGAAGGGACGATGTTGCTGCCTATCACATCGAAGAGGATGGCCATTTCGGCAGCCCACAGGGCAAGTCGGCCTTGGACATGCTCGTCCAGCGATCTTGCGTGGAAGAACATCGGGGCGAAGATGTCCTTGACGTCGTTCGCCAGCGGCGACATCCATGTGTTGTTGCAGTGCTGGCAGGCAGGTGTTGTCGGTCATTTGATACGCAGAAGGGGCAACGGCCCGGTGGAGGAGCCATCGAGTTCGTGTAGGCGTTGCCTTCGAGGATTGGTTGGGCGTCCATCGTGGTCGGGCCGTCGGGCCGTCGGCCTCTGCCCGTGCGGAGGAGTTGGACAGCCGTTCCGAGGCACGCTCGGTGAGCGGCCCCCAAGATGTAGAACAGTTCGTCGTTCGGTGGTGGAAGGGGATCCGAGAATGCGCGGCCTACGTCGACGCGTGTTCCGATCGATCAGCTCCCAGAGCGCGTGCGCCGATCTCCACCCATGAGTCGCGGGCGTGCTTGACGAGCTCGCCGCAACCAGCGGGAATTCCAGTCTGGACCAGTCGCAACTTCCGGACCCCATGTAGTCGCCATGGTTAAACCTGACAGGGGCTGAACTGATCTGCCCCGGAAAATTTCTGCCAGGCAGCGTTGCCCGCCAATTCCGGAAAGCGGCAGAGTTTCAATGCTGGCCAGCAGCGGTGTGACGCCTGTGGGCAGTCAGACGTGATACAAAGACCGGCGACCGGGGTCGAGGTAGGTGGCAAGGATGGTCACGCCCGGATTTTCTCGGATGTGACTCGCTGGCGCTTGGTAGTGATCGGGCTTTGATGCCACTCAGTGGTGAAGAGATTGCCCAAGCCGCCGTCGGCTGGACCATGGAGTCATGGACTACCGTCCCCTCCTGGCTCAGCATGCTGTCCAACTCACCCACGGCCGGCGACGCTTGAAGTGTGAGCCACGATCGAACATCGAGGTGACGCTTTGCGATTACTCTTCAAGATCTGCGTCAGAACCCGCAACCGGTGAATAAAGCCAACTGAGGATGGGACGAGCTCAGTACTTCATAGGGATTAAGAAATTTTTCTGCATGGAGTAGTCATCCTCCGGTATGCCTACAACCATTGTGACCGGTGCGACGAAGCTCGCATCCGGCTATAGCCGGATGTTGCGGGTCCAGGCTTTAGAGCTGCCCGGCGAACCAGTCTTGCATGCGGTGGCGTAGCACCGCCAGACCCAGGCGTTCTTCCAGCGTCGGATCTCGATTTCTGTTCCCATACATCGCTCGCACTTCGGGGGCCGGGCGAAAGTCTCCGCGTGTTCGTGTGCGAGCAGTTTGCGGGCGAAGTAGCCGCCGTGCATCGTCAGCATGACTTCGCGGGTGTTGCTTTGCGAGAGTGCGTTAAGGCTGCCGAGCATGACGGTGTGTTCGTCGATCACTGCGATTTTCTGGTGCATGACGTGGATGGGGACGACGGTCTGAGCGACGGTGCGCAAGTCTGCGATGAGTGCCTGACTTGTCTCTCTTCTTTGGAGTTGGTCGGTGTCGTCCCGGATGAACACGGTGACGCGTACGCCGCGGTCGGCCGCTGCTTTCAGTTCAGGGAGCAGGGAGCGGATCCGGTTGGCCACCCATGGTGCCCAGAGCCACAGGGATTGTTTTGCCTGTCGGATCTCGGTGGTGAAGGTGAGGTAGAAGTCGCGTTCGTCGTCGATGTCGGTCACTTCGACGTGCCGGCTGAGGACTTCGGCGAGGGCGATTCCGAACTCCCCGCGATGGGCCGGTGGCGTGTGCGGCGGGGTGATGAGGTGTTTGGCAGGCAGTACCCGGACACCGTGGGTGCCGACCAGGGAATCGAGTTCCGCCAGAGCTGTTCCCGGCCGGGCCCCGCTGACGCGTTGCCCGCTGGCGATGACGTATAGGCGGGTTCTGACGCGGGTAACGGCGACGTTGAACAGGCGCACGCCGTTGCGTCTCCATTCGTCTGCGCCGGGTTGGCGGTGGGCGAGAGCCATCCACAATTCGCGGCTGTCCGCGTTGCCTTCCACGGTGTCGAAGATGACGACGTCGAACTCCCGGCCCTGGAACCTGTGTGCCGTTCCGACTTCGGCCAGCGGTCTGCCACTGGAGCCTTCGACATCTCGTAGTGCTTCCAAGGTGGCTTCCGCCTGGACCCCGTAAGGGGTGACGATCCCCGCCTCCTCGCCCTGTTCGCGGTGCAGTTCCACCAGAGCCCGCGCGAGGAGAGAGCCGGCGGGCCACCAGCCTTTTCGGCTGCCGGTCAAGTGGGCTCGGGCCAGCTCGTGCAGACCGTCGGTGTCGATCAGCACGATCTCGGGATCGCTGGCGGGCCGCTCCGCAAGCGTCTGGGAGCCGCCGCGCAGCATTCCCCCGTAGGCGAGACCGTTGGCCAGTTTCATCACGGCAGGGCCGAAGCGATGCTGTTCGGTCAAGGTGACGCAGGCCGGGTGTGCCTGGGCATCCGCAGGTTCGAAGATGCCGCAGTGCTGAAAGACGTCGGGGAGCAGCCAGCGTTTGATGTCGTCGCGTTCCTGCTCCTTGAGCCCGCTCGGGATGACCGGGCCGAGCTGCATGAAATCGCCGAGCAGGACGGCAGCCCTACTGGCTTTGCCGGTGGCCAGGAGCACCTCGGGCAGAGTGGCTGCGCCGGCCTCGTCGACCAGGACCACGTCATAAGGGCCTTCGAAGACGGCCCGGTTGGAACGGAACCGGGCCAGTGTGGTGGCGACCAGCCTGGCGCTCTTGATGATCTCGCCCTGGGCGTTGCGGGCCAGCCGCTCGTATTCCTCCTGGGTGTCCTGGTACTGCTGCTCCAGCTGCGGCCTACGGGCGCTGTCGGCGGCCACAAGTGGACGGAGGCGTTCGGCCCGATCGTGCAGGGTGGGCCAGTTCTTCTTCGCGGCCTGTTCGGTCAGCGTCTGGGCCTGCTGCGCTGCGACAGCCGCCGCTGTGGCCTGGTGCCTTTCCCGCTCGGCCGAGTTACACAGTCTGTGTGCCCGCTCTGTTGCCGCCCGTGTGGCGTCGGCCTCTCTGTCGAGGTGCCGGATCTGTTCCCGGCTGAGCGGTACGGAGCCGGACAGCGCCGTGATTTTGGCATCGAGTGCGGAGATCCGGGCGGCGGCGGTATGGTGCGCGTCCACGGACTGCTGACGCGCCGCCTCCGCCTGCTCTTCGGCGTCAGCCAGTTGCTCCTGGAGTGCGACCAGCTTCTCGCGCGCACGCCAGCGAGCCACCGACCCCTTCGCCTCCCACTGCTTCACCTGATTCCGCAGGGGTCGGCACTCCTCAGCGGCCAGCAACGCATCAGCCGCTCGGTGTTCTGCAGCCTGCCGGACCCTGGCCGACTCGTCGCAGAGCCGGTCCACCTCGCGCCATACCTCGCGCGAGGGCTCTGCTGCGGCAGCCCGGTCCGATGCCACCTTCGCCGCCCCCGCAGTTTCGGCCACGCCGCGAGCGGCCTGCGCGTACCGATCGTCGGCCGCGTCGCTGCGAGCCAGTGCGGAGGCCAGGTCTTGACCGGGCGTGCGCAGCAGTTGCAGTACAGCGAAGTATCCGGTCGCGTCGAATCCGGCGAGTGCAGCGTCCATAGCGGCAAGTTGCCTGGCGCGGTCGCGGATTTCGACCAGGTCAGCCTCCACGGCGCTACGGCGCTGAGTCGTCTGCGCTAATCGGCTTTGGACCATGAGCGGCAGCGACACCGAAGGGTCTTCCGCCACCTCTTTTAGATGCGGCGGCCCCACACGGACGATCTCACCTGGACTGTGGCGCTTCTCCCGCACCACCCCGAGCAGGGCGTTATCCACAGCGATATTGGTCGCAGAGACCAGCAGCACCCGCTCGCCCCGCGCGATCAGGTCGCCGATGGCGCGTTTGAGGACGGTGGTCTTACCGGTCCCCGGCGGCCCCCACACCAGATGAACCCCTTCACCTAGGCAAGCCCGATAGGCGTCTGCCTGGGCCGAGTGGAAACCAGGAGGGTCCGGCTCCGCTCCCGGGGCCCCGCCGATGCTGCGGGCTGCCAGAGCCGCGGCCAGCGGGTGTTCGCCCAGTTGGGCGATGCCGTCGCGCAGGGCCTCGATGAGGAAGGTGGGCGGCTGCTTCAGCATCCACAGGTGGGCGTCGGGGATGTCGGCGAACTCGGCCACACGCAAGGTGAGCAGGGACCCGTTCTGCACCGTCTCGGAGACGCTGAAGCCGTCCTTCTCGATGGCCCTGTCATCAGGCCCGGCCAGCCGCAGGCTGTCCAACTGATCCGGCCCGATGTCAGTGCCGCGCAAGTCCACCGCGTACTGGCCGGGTTCACCGGTCCGGGTCGCCCGCCCGATCCGCTGCCAGCGCGCTGTTCTCCCTGCGCCTCCCTCCAAGGCGATCCATTCGCCGAGTGCCGCCGTGATCTCCTCACGCCACCCCACGTACCGTCCCCCAGCCCTGCCCCGCTTCGGACTGGCAGACCTACCCAGGCACATGGTGCAACATGCCCGGCTCGTTGGTGACCAACGGGTGGCTCGGTGCTTGTCAGTACTCGGGCCGAGCATCAGGCGACCTGCGTGAGTGAAGCCAGGAAGCGCAAACCTTGATTGTCAGCGAGTTCACAATCGCCGCTGTGTACTCCACGACGAGCGGGCTTGCCACTGTGCAACGGGACGTGGTGTAGGTGCGAGGGATGAGCCCAGTGACTCGCGCATATCCGGTCATCACAGCGGAGGTGTCGATGCTGTCGTCGCGTCGCCCACGGCGTTCCTTCGCTGGGCGCTGCCTGCGATCACGCATCCTGTTCCTGATGAGTCCGTGAAACATCGGTCCACACCGGGAAGCCGTCCTCACCTCGGTGGCGGCGACGCTCGGCGCCTCGGCACTCGGCTGAGCGGAGGTCTGTACCACTTCGGGCATCGCCTCGGCCGGCCCGGTCCCGCCCCCTCGCGGTCGGGACGGGTGAAAGGAGCGGGCCGAGCCTGCCGCTCGCGGGCGGCTGCACGGCCCTGGCGTTGGGTGGTGACCTGTTCGGCGGCGTACTGGTCGGGGGTGAGTTCGGCGGCCGAGGGAGGGTCGGCGGGGCCTCCTTCTTGGCCTCGCCCAAAGTGCGACCGGGACGGCGGGCCGGGGGCTTCGCACGGTCGCTCATGCGGTGAGCTCCTTTATGTTCGGTGTACCCGCTCAGCTCGGTGGGACCTCGCCGAAGGCCTCCATGTAGTGCACCCAGGAGTGGATACGGTCTCGGCGAGGGGGACGGCTCGTCGCGGTCCGGGCCGATGCCCTCGCCGGGCTCCGGCAGCTTGTCCTTCGCGGGGCGGGGCAGGCTGGTGCGGTCGTCGGCCTTGACGAGGACCACGTGGGCGGTGACGTCGCGCTCGTTGCGGGCGGCGGCGACCGGCACGAGCAACACGTTCGCTTCGGTAAAAGTCTCGTGGAAGAGTTTCGCGCTGCCGCTGCTGGCGTCGACCACGATCACGCTGAACTCCGCATGCTTCTTACCGATCGTAGACACGCTGACGATGGCCGCCGAACGTGGCGGGATGCAGCGCGGCTGCGTCGCACATCCACCGATGGAGGTCGCGAGGCAGACGTCGGCGCTGGCCGATCGGCTTGGTGAGGTCGCGGGGCCAGTTGACTGAGGGGGTGCTGCTTCCCCTGCTGCCTCTGAAGGAGTGGCGATTGGGTTCACTGAGGCCTTGTCAGAGGCAGGGAAACCGTTTGTAGTTAACGCTTCACGCATTGGTGAACTGACCGTAGAATTCCGCATACAGGGGGGATCAGCGGGACTTGTGCGGCCACCAGGACAGTGCAGACGTCTGTGGCCGCGCGTTGCGTTGGTGGCGGAGGGGACTGCTGTCGGCGGGTGCTCCGTTGGCCCAGAGGCGACAACAGCAGGGACCAGCGTGACGAACTTCGGTGACTTCGATGGCAGCCAGGAACTGGATCGCCTCAAGACGATGCTCGAGAGCTGGCGCAGCTCTCTTGTGGACTTGAGCGGCCGCAACCGGCTGCTCAATTTCCACCACACCAAGTCGGCTACGCTCGAAATCACGGCCCCGTCCGCCCAGGTACTCCTCAACGGCCTGGGCCGCGGCTGGGACTTCGCGCCGCTCCCCGATGAGGAGCTGGAAGCCGACGAGGGCAGGGGAACCGGTGATGTGGTCCTTGAGGAGAAGGACGCCCGCACCGACGGAATCGTCACTCAGAAGACCACCGCGCCTTCTCTGCTGCGAGCATTGAATAGTCTGCGAACCAAAACCACCCAGGTCTTCAACGACTACGGCCTGTGGACCCTCAACCTCGGCGTCGGAATGCTCCGCTGGTGTGAGGACGGAGCCGAGACCAGCAGCAACGCTCCCTTGGTCCTGGTGCCGGTGGTCATCGAGCGGGCACGCAACGGCCGGATCCGCCTCAGAGCGAGCGACGACGAGGAACCGCGTCTCAATCCGGCTCTGAAGGTGAAGCTGCAGCAATTCCATATCGACTGGACGCCGGTTGCCGAGCAGGATCCCGCCGACTTGCAAGCGGTGCTCTCCGCCACGACGCGCGCGGTGGTGGGTAAGCCCGGGTGGCAGGTCTCCGAGCGCGTGGTGCTCTCGCTCTTCGCCTCCCACAAAGAGTCGATGTATCAAGACCTGCTGGACAATGAGGACTGCGTCCTTGGCAGTGACCTTGTGCGGGCGATGGCGCTCGGCCCGAACTCCGGACTCGCCTCCGACCGTTTCGACTTCGAGGAGATCGAGCTCGACCGGATTGACGAGCTGAGTCCGCCGGAGGGCAGCCCGCTGGTGCTCGACGCTGACGCCTCGCAGCGGCAGGCCGTTGCTGCGGCTGTGGCCGGACAGTCGTTCGTGCTGGACGGTCCGCCAGGCACCGGCAAGAGCCAGACGATCACGAACATGATCGCCGGTCTGATGCACGCGGGGCGGAGCGTTCTGTTCGTCAGTGAGAAGGCGGCGGCCCTGGACGTAGTCCTCGACCGGTTGAAGTCCGTTGGACTCGACTCGTATGCGCTGGCTCTCCACAGCCACAACACCAGCCGCAAAGCGGTGGCCCAGGAGCTGGGTCGGGCGCTCGAGGAGGAGCCACGCGCACCGCAACTGTCACCGCAGACGCTGGCGCAGGCCAGGGAACTGCGCCTCGCGCTCAGCGCTTACGCCGAAGCGATGAACGAGATTCGCGACCCGCTGGGGAGGACCCTGCACGACGTGCTCGGTCGAGTCGGCCGGTTGTCCGAAGCGCCGGTGGCCTACCTGAGCCGTGGTGATGAGACCTCTACGGGGGCAGAGCCGACGTTTCGTGCAGAGACGCTCAGCGCTGAAGACCTGCGTCTGATCGTCGAGGCGACGGAAGCCATCTCCGAGGCATGGGAGGCGGTCGCTGACCCGTCATTCCCCTGGCGTCACTTGCGGGCGGGCTTGCCGCATCCACGTCCTGTTCTGGAGCAGGCGCAGGCTGCGCGGGACGCGCTGGCAACGGCCGCCGACCGGTACCGGGATCTCGTGCCTGCGGGAGTGCCCGTCACAGAGCACAGCGGAATCGACCGTCTGATCGGGCTCCTGCGGCTGCTCGATGTGCGAAGTCCGGTGCCGGAAGCGTGGCTGACCTCGGATGCCTTCGCCGACGAAGTGGACGACCCGGTCGACGCCTTCTTGGTGGAACTGCGGAAGGTGCAGCGCACGAGCTCTGCCGTCCGAGCGATGGTGGGTGAGCGGTGGCAGGAGCTGTCCAGCAGACTGAGAGCTGAGCCTGGGGACATCGAGAAAACTCTGTCCACGATGGCACCGCGCGGCCTCGACCTCGCCGGACTCACGGAAGAGCGTGCGAGACAACTCGCCAGGGATTTCGATGCGACGGCTGGTGTGCTGGAACGGACCCTGGACAGCCTCACACGCGTCAGCCACTTCACTGGACTCACGAATCCCGGCACCCCGGAGCAGGCACGTCAGCTGTGTGACGTGGTCGCGGTGGCCGGCACCGAACACCGCCCTCTTGAGCAGTGGCTGGTCCCTGATGGTCCGGCGCGGGCGGAGGAGGCAGCGGTCCGGAGCACAGCGGACGCGCTGAACGACTTCTTCTCACGACAGGACCAGGTTCGCTCTGCCCAGGCTCTGGCGACGGAACACGCGGGCCCGGGGTGGGCCGAACTGCGCCCGGAGTTGAGTGCAGAACGACCGACCAACGAACAGGCCCTAACCGAACTGGAACCGTCGGGAGCGGACATCGCGTCGCTCACCGGCCGCGAGGCCGCAGAGTTGGTCAAACGGCTCGACGCGCTCGCCGGCACCCTTGAGGAGGCTGCAGAGCACGCCGACTCAGTGGCGGAGCATCTCGGGGTCGCTTGGCCGAAGGCGACGTCCGAGGTTGAGGAGCTGGCCACGCTCACGGAGCTGGCCAAGGCCTCGGATCGCACGCTGGAGGCATGGCTCGACCCCCAGGTACTCTCCGGTGCTCAGGCAGCCATTGCGGAAATCTCTTCAGCCGCCGAAGAACTGACAGCCGCCGCGGAGGCGGCCCGTGACACCTTCCTGCCCGAAGTCGTCTCCACTCCCGAACTGCCCGAAGCAGTGCATCGGCTGCTGGAGGGCCGACAGGGATTGGCCGGTACGTTGTCCAGCGGCATCCGGGCCGACCGCAAGCTCGTGGCCCGGCTGACACACGGCGGCTCGTGGCGCGGTGACCTGTACGACAAGCTGCCGTTCGCCGACGCTTGGTGCGCCGCGCACCGCAAGCTCCGAGCACTGGCCATAAGGCACGCCGAATTGATCGGCCGTTATCGGGGCACGGATTTGCCTGATGTGCCTGCACTTCGCAAAGCCCTTGCGCACGCCCAAGCGGTCCACGCTCTCGCGCCGGAAACCGTCGGCGACCCCTACCGTCGGGGCCAGCTGGCCGCTCACCTGGCCGACGGCCGAGAGCCAGACCCCGCGTTCATTGAGCATGGAACGGCTTTGCGTGGCGAACTCGCCATTTGGCAAAGGGACTTGGCCAGCCCGTCGCTGGCCCCGTATGGGGGCGGCCTCACCAAGCAGCCACTAGATGCTGCCGCCCGCTGGCTGCGCGCTCACCTCGCTCCATTGCGACAGGGCGTCGCGCTCCTGGACACAGTGGCGTCGGTCGGTCGCCGGGACAACGGCCCCGGTTTCGAACACACGCTCGCTTCCGCGCGCACGGCGGTCAGGGTCGCGCACGCGGCCCAAAGGGAGACCGCAGCGTTCTCTGCTCAGGCCGTAAGCGATCGAAGCCTTCTAGGACCCTGGTATCGAGGCCTCGACACACAGGCGGACGACCTGCACGACCCTGCGCCCAACGGCGTGAGAGGCCACGAGCCCATGGGGCAGCTTTTGCGCCGTGCGCTTGACCTGACTCGACAGCAACCGGGCCCGTACGCCACCGAGCAACAGCGCGAGTTGCTGGGCCGGTACATCCCGCAAGGACGCCCCCACACCGAGGCACTGCGGGCGGCCCTCGATTCCGCTCGGCTGATCGCCCGCCACGCCCCCGAGACGCTCGCAGAACCAGCGCGCCGGGCCAGCCTCGTCGAGGTACTGACCGACGGTCGGCCCGAACCACGCGAACTCCTTGCCCAGACGGACCAGATCCGCAGCGATCTGAGCCGATGGCAGGAGTACACCGGCCAGCCTCACCTTGCGACGGTCGGCACAGCCCTTGCCGCCCGCTCTCTTGACCGGGTGACGAGCTGGCTACGCGCCCACGTGGAGCCTTGTGAGGACGCGGCTGACCTCATCCGCTCGACCGCCCGGGTCATGGACAAGGAGACGGGCCTTACCTTGGCGCGCGCCAGGGAAGCGGTGGCTGCCGTCGTCTCCGCCCGTGCCGCCGAGTCCTCTTTCGCGGAGAACGACACCACGTACCGAAGCCTTCTCGGCTCTCTGTACCAGGGCACCGAGACAGATCGTGATGCGATCCTGGATTCCCTGGACTGGGCCCAAAAGGTCCGTCGTACCGCACACGGTGGCCACTCCGCGCCCCTGCCCCGGGCAGCGGCCCGGCTGATGCTGGCCGCGTCACCCGACTCGTCCCTCGCTGACCGCGCCCGCGACTGGAGCCGTCAGCGCGAGGCACTTGCTGGGTACTTCGAGCCTGGACGCGCTGAGGAGCTGCGAGGCGAACTCGCCGAGTCCCTCACCGTGGCCCAGGCCGTCCTGTCCCGCCTCGACCGCGACTCCTTCGGCCCAGAAGCGTGGACCAACTGCGCGGACGCACTGACCCTGCTGCGACGCTTCCACCTCGAGGGGTTGCCCAACCAGCTCGCACGCCGCGAGGTTTCCGCCGAGGACTTCCCCGCCGCCATGGAACGCGCGGTGCTCACCGCGTGGGTCGAGCACCAGCTGGCCACCGACGCGAGGCTGAAGCCGATGCGGGCCGTGGAACGCGACCAGTTGGTGGAGCGCTTCCAGCGGGTGGACCAGGACCTGGTGGCCGCGGCACACGCCGAAGTCATCGCGGCGTGCAACTCCCGCCGCCCTCGCCGGACAACGGTGGGCCAGGCCGCCGTGATCCGCCGTGAGGCCGAGAAGCAGCGTCGTCACATGCCTGTGCGGCACCTGCTGCAGCAGACCCGCGATGTCGTACGGCTGGTCAAGCCCTGCTTCATGATGAGTCCCTTGACGGTCAGCCAGTTCCTGCCGCCGGACTTCGCGTTCGACGTCGTCGTCTTCGACGAGGCCTCCCAGGTGCTGCCCCAGGACGCGGTGAACTCCGTCTACCGAGGCAAGGCCCTCATAGTGGCGGGTGACCAGAAGCAGCTGCCGCCGACGTCGTTCTTCAGCGCGGCGGGCGACAGCGACGACGGCGACGAGTGGGACGAGGACGCCGCTGACAGCTTCGAGTCCATTCTCGACATGTGCAAGGCCAGCGGAGTCCTGCGCGGGTTGCCCCTGCGCTGGCACTACCGCAGCCGCCACGAAAACTTGATTGCTTTCAGCAACCACGACTTCTACGACAACTCCATGGTCACGTTCCCGGGCGCCTTGGAACAGGGGCCGGACATCGGAGTGGAGTTCATCAAAGCGGACGGCGTCTACGACCGAGGCGGGAACAGCGACAACCCCCTCGAGGCCACGAAGGTGGCCCAGCGGGTCATCCACCATTTCGACACGCGCCCAGAGCACACCCTCGGAGTGGTCGCGCTGTCCAAGGCACAGGCGGAGGCGATCGAGGAGGCCGTGCAGAAGGCGAGGACTGCCCGCCCTGACCTCGACCATCACTTCACGGAGGGCCGGCTCGACGGCTTCTTCGTCAAGAACCTCGAAACCGTCCAGGGCGACGAACGTGACGTCATCATCCTCTCCATCGGCTACGGTCCCGACCACCGCGGAAAACTGCTGTCCGCATTCGGGCCCATCAACAAAGAGGGCGGCTGGCGACGCCTCAACGTCGCAGTGACCCGTGCCCGGCGCCGCATGGAGGTCGTCGCGTCCTTCCACGGAGGAGATCTGCCGGACAGCCCCAATAAGAGCGTGCAGCACCTCAAGCGGTACCTGCAGTACGCCCAGCACGGTCCCGACATCCTCCGGACCGAAGCAGCCGACCCGCACGCGGTTCCGGAGAGCCCCTTCGAAGAGGAGGTCATCGACATCCTGCGCGGCTGGGGCTATGAGGTCCAGCCGCAGGTGGGCGTCGCCGGCTTCCGCATCGACATGGCCGTACGGCATCCAGGCGCACCCGGCACGTATGCGCTGGGTATCGAATGCGACGGCGCCATGTACCACTCCTCACGGGCAGCTCGGGACCGAGACCGGCTCAGGGAAGCGGTCCTGCGGGATCTGGGCTGGAAGCTGCACCGAATCTGGGGGACGGACTGGTATCGCAACCGACGGGATGCGATGGCGCGGCTGCGGGCTGCAGTGGAGGGAGCGTGTGCGGAGGATCCGCATGCGGTGCGAGTAGCGCCGCCCGTGCGGGCAGACGCCGGCGTCGGCAACCGCGACAGTACGGCGGAGACCGTGAACGGCTCCACGAACACGCGGATGGAAGAGGTCGCAGAGGTGGCGGAAGGTTCGGCGGGCTCGCGCGTGGAATTCGTGACGGTCGATGCCGGTCCCGCGCTGTGGAGCCGCCCCTACCAGGAGGTCGACCTTGACCTGTTGGCAGAGGTACGTGCTCGATCCAGCAGCCAGCGGGGCATGCGGGGTGTCGAGTTGCAGGACCCTGACGCCCTCGATGTGGTGGCGGACGTGGCGCTGTGTGTGGTTGAGGTGGAAGGGCCAGTCGAGAAGGAGGTGATCTACACGCGGGTTCGTCTCGCGTGGGGCCTCGGACGAACCGGCCAGGTGGTCCGCGATCGCATCGACCGAGCTCTTCGCCGCCTCCTCAAGCAGGGCAAGATCGTCCATGTCGGTACGGCCTACGACAGGCCCGGCCACGAGACTGAGTTCGCCCGTACGCCGACGGAGCGGTGCGCCCGACGTGTGGCGGAGGTTCCTGCGGCGGAGCGGCAGCTCGTGCTCAGAAATGTCGTCGCGGAAGGACCGGGTGTGCACCGCGAGGACCTGCTGCGGGAGGCTGCTCGCTTTTTCGGCTGGGCGAGGCTCGGGGCCGATATCCGGGACGCGCTGACGGGAGACATCGACACGCTGGTCGCGACCGGGTACTTGATCGAGCCGGAGGGCGGGCTGATGCCTGCGGAGGGTTCTTGATCCAGAGGGCGGAGCCCATGCGGTCCGCATGCGGACGCCGGTAGAGGAGACCCGGCCCGGCGTCCGCTGCCGCCACAAGGTTCACCGGTACGGCTGTCAGGGCCGCCAGGTACCCTCAAACACATCGTCAACGCGGCCCGACGGGCTTCCGCTCCACTGCGGTGGAGTTTCGAAGGACATGCCCCCACCCGCACGAGTCTCTTCGTGCTGCCTGGGGGAAGTCCTTGCTGTTCCGCGCGTCCGCGCAAACGGTCGCCGTCATGGCACTCGACGGTTCGCTGTTCCTGCACCTCACCGACAACTTCGTCCACATGCACGGCTATCGGCCCGGCACCTCGGAGGTGCGTTCCTGGGAACGGAGCATCCCCGTCCTGGCCGCCGTACTGAACGACGCCGGCCTGGGCGACGTGGAGGTCATGCTGGAGTACGCGCTTCCGCTGAACAGCAAGCGTGCCGATGTCGTCCTCGCGGGAGTGCACCCCAGTACCGGGGAGCCGTCGTACCTCGTGGTGGAGCTGAAGCAGTGGAGCCAGGTCTTGCCTGACGAGGACGATCCCACGCTGTGTCACATCGAGCGCTACAGCCACCCGGTCCTCAACCCCATCGAACAGGTGCGGCGCTACTGCGACTACCTGGTCAACTTCAACGGAGCGGTGGCTGATCACGGACATCGGATCAGCGGAGTTGCGTTCCTGCACAACGCCACAGAGTTCGACGTGGCTGGTCTGCGGGAGATCGAGCGCGACGGTCGCGGGCTGCTCTTCACAGGGCAACGCCGCGGCGAATTGCTCAATCACCTTCGTTCCAGGCTGAGCGACAAGCATTCAGGCGCGGGGGCTGCGGACGAATTGCTCTCGGGCGCCACGGTACCGTCGAAACAGTTGATGTCCGTGGCCGCCGAAGAGGTACGCGAACGCCAACAGTTCGTACTCCTCGACGAGCAGCAGGTCGCCTACCGCACGGTGCTCAACGCGGTGGAGAAGGCCAAGCGTGCAGACCGCAAGGAAGTCGTCGTCGTCACCGGTGGCCCGGGCACCGGAAAGAGCGTGATCGCCCTGCAGTTGCTCGGTGAGTTGTACCGGCGCGGGATGCCGGCCCTGCACGCCACTGGCTCACAGTCGTTCACCAAGACGATGAGGAAGGTCGCCGGTTCCCGCAAGCGGGAGGTGCAGGACCTGTTCAAGTACTTCAACAGCTTCATGACCGCTGAGAAGAACAGCCTGGACGTCCTGATCTGTGACGAGGCCCACCGAATTCGGGAGACCTCGGCCAACCGCTATACGCGCGCCGAGCACCGCACTGGCAGGGCGCAGATCGACGAACTCATCGATGTGTCCCACGTGCCCGTGTTCCTCCTGGACGAGCACCAGGTCGTGAGGCCAGGTGAGATGGGCACCGTGGCTGAGATCAAGGCTGCGGCGGCAATGCGGGACATCCCGTGCCATGTCGTTGCCCTGGACAGTCAGTTCCGTTGCGGCGGCAGCGACGCGTACCTGCGCTGGGTCGTCCGGCTCCTCGGCCTCGAACCCGGAGGCCCGACGGTCTGGGAGCCCGATGACCGCATGCAATTGCTCGTCGCCGACAGCCCTCAGGAGATGGAGGACTTCCTCCAAGCACGTCGGGCACAGGGCTACGGCGCCCGTATCTCCGCCGGCTACTGCTGGCGCTGGTCCCCGGAACCCAAGCCCGGCCACCCTCTTCCGCTCGATGTCGTCATCGGCGACTGGGCCCGCCCCTGGAACCTGCGCGGTGACCGATCGGTCTCCGGCGCACCCCCGGCCGCCCTCTGGGCAACCGACCCAGCAGGCTTCGGCCAGGTCGGCTGCGTCTACACGGCACAGGGCTTCGAGTACGACTGGTCCGGTGTGATCATCGGCCCCGATCTCGTCTGGCGCGGCGACCGCTGGGTCACGGACCGTACTGCGTCGAAGGACCCGGTCTTCAAGAAGTCCACTGCCGACACGGATGTGGACCGTCTGATCCGCAACACGTACAAGGTGCTGCTGACCCGAGGCATGGTTGGCACGATCGTCTACTCGACGGATGCAGAGACGCGGGCGAAGCTGCGTGAGTTGGTGAGCGGAGGGCGGAAACGGGAGTCCGTACAGGTCTGATCGCGAAGGGGGAGAAGGCTTCCGTGCGGATCAGGAAGGCCCGGCGATCGGGGCGATGGGATATCGCATCAGCTCTGCCTCCTTCAAGATCTCCGCGAAGGAGTCGTCGGGGTTCAGGCGAGTGACGGTCTCGCGCGTCAATGGCTGCCCCTCAAAGACATGACGAACGGCGTTGAGGTCGACGGCCTGCTCGTAATAATCCTCGGCGAACGAGACGAACGCTTCGGGTGTTGGGTTCATCAGCAGACGGAGCATCCAGTCCGAACCGTCGGGATCCGCATGGCCATGGGGGAAGTCGATATGACCGGCGTGCCACCTCGCTCCTCCTGTCTCACGCCAGAGACAGAAGGTGACTCCGGGCAGGCCGTCGTACATAAAGGCAGGCTCTTCGAGCTGAGCGTGGAAGACCTCGGGAACTGAGTCGAGCACCCCTGGCCAGACCGAGTCGCCGACGTACGGACTCATCGGTGACTCGTGGTCGAAGCCACGTATGTAGGCGCCGGCAGGGGAGAAAACGATGTCGAACTCGTCTCCGCTGCCGTTCCGCATCGAGAAGACCTCTTCGGTCTCCGACCAGTGGGCGTCGAACGAGTAGTACCTGGAGTCCCCGGGATTCAATACGGCCTCGGCCATGGCGATGGAACGGCATACCTGTCGCAGCCTGCGGATGTTCGGCAGGGTCGCAACGGCGTCGTGAACGGTCATGAGGTCATTCAAACTCACGCCACTGACATCGATGCTGATACTCAGGTTCCGGCGGTCGTGGCTCTGCCACTGACTGACGCCCTGCTGGGCTGTCTTGCCGCTGTTCTGTCCGGCCGCCGGGACCTGTTCTCATGGCTCC